>NZ_LGRP01000003.1:0-192355 GCF_001636635.1 Paenibacillus sp. O199 | reverse complement strand
GTTCCAGGACAATATTTAGCTGCTTATATGGGAAGTGCGATAATAGGGGTATTTCAACAATGGTTGGAAAGTGGCACGAAAGAATCTCCTCTTGAAATGGCTCGTATCCTAACAACCATTTCGGTTAATGGTCCCTTCTTCGCAGCTGGTTTAAAAAAATAATTCACCCAGAGAATCTGATTTTGACATTAAACATGGGTCGTAAGGAATGTGAATACTAACCGACAGCGCCAGAGATCAGGACTATTGACGAATTCTTGCGAAACTAAATAACCAGCCGCCGGTAGGATTACAGCGACTGGTTACTTAAAAGAACAGTATTAATATGAAACTCTACACTTATATGCCAATGATCGGCACATAGTTGACGCTGTGTAGGGAAACTTCGAATGCAGCCAGCTTGCCTTAAACCAGGGACGGATGATTGCTCATCAACCCCTTTTAACATATCCTTCTCAGTGCTCTACTCTCAAATTCACTTTGACAGCTTTTCACCGCTTCTTACATTAAACAAACAATTCTTCTAAAGTGTGAGCAAATTCCTGCGGCTTTTGAGCATAGCCTAAATGAGCGCCTGCGATGGAGTGAATCGGTAAACCAAGTTTCTCGGATAAGTCTTTGACTACATCTTGAGGAAAGGAGCCAACGGAATCTGTTCCATTAAATAAGACAATTTTAGCTTTTTGATCGGTCAGCTTGTTGATATCGATTTTACGGCTAGTATATTGGCGAATTTCATATTTGAACCAATCAACCATTCCTTTAACCACGGGATTATCAACTTTTTCAATCGAAACTGCTGGCTTAGCCATCATCTGGGTATCCATCGGAACGGTATGCATAGCTTCAGCGAATAGTTTCATGGCTGCTGCCATTCCCTCTGTTTGAAAAGTTTCAACTATTTTATCATTCATTACTGCCCATTCTGCGGAATCAGCCAAAAATGTGTTAATAGGCGGTTCATGGAATGCAATTTTTTTAACAATATCAGGATGGTCTTGCAAGGTTTCCATTGCGACAATTGCTCCTGAACTGCTGCCTAAAATATATATAGGTTCATCACTTAGATGTTTTGCCAAAGCAGCTACATCATTAGCGTCGGTTTCAAGACGGTACGTGCTATGTGGATTGTGAGCATCTTCTGGCAACGGTGATGTTAATTCACTCTGTCCGTAGCCGCGGCGGTCATATGTTACCACAGTATATCGGCTTTGTAGAAATTTTGCGGTGCCCGTATAAATATCCCCAGTGCCATTAGCTCCCGGAATAAAGAGGAGAACAGGACCTTGGCCCACTGTTTCATAATGTAAATTGGCACCATTAACTTGTAATCTGCTCATTGGAAATCGCTCCTTTAAAAGTATTTGAAAACTATTGCTAACTCATGACATGAACTATATACTCATGGTATGAGTTGGTCAAGTCAGCAAACAAAAAAGGATGGAATTATGACAAAGAGAATTAGTTTATCAAGAGAACTTGTCCTTGAACAAGGATTAAAAATCAGCAGTGAACTGGGCTTTGATAAGCTGACCTACAACGGGTTGGCCCGTTCATTATCCATTCAGCCACAGTCGTTATATCGGTATGTAAGTAATTTGGAGGATTTAAAAAGTGGAGTTGTAGCTATCTACATAAAGGGCTTGGTCGACTTAATCTACCATGAATTATTAACGTACTCTGGAAAAGACGCGTTACGTAAATTCGCATTATGCGTAATTTCATATTCACAATCTAAACTCACATTCCCAGAAATGGTTGGAGGACTGGCTGAATTCAGCTATACCGAAGCCGTTTCGCAACAAATGGAACATTTGCATAACATTTTAGTTGAACTTATTAAAGCCATTACAAAAGATCAATCAAAGATTGAACAAAATGAACAATTATTTCTGAGTTATGTACTTGGACATCTGCAACTCATGAATAATGGGATTGCTCCGAAAAAAGTAAATATTCAACAAAACTTTGAAGAGAACATTGAACGATTATTCTCGTTATTTTAATGGAGGCGACTTTTATTATCCTTATCTGAATTACAATTATTCCTTAAAGTTGCTCATGCGGATCAGAAAGTTGGACTCCATCCTCATAGCAACAAACTATTAATGAGAAAAGTCAATGGTCCTTTATAGGAAGGAAGAATCATTATCTACTGTTCTAAAATAAAAGCACCCCAAGTGAACCACTGACTACGACAAGAACTATCAAGAAATCAATGCAATAAAAAAGACACTGATATTTTATGAAGTGCACCCCTTAGAATAGACATTGGAAAAACCCCTAGGTTTAACCGATGAAATTCTAGGGGGTGCATTTTTTATGGCGGTAAAGGGACAAAAGTTTAATACATATTCGGAGAAAATTAAAAAAGAGGCTATTCGTCTACATATTGATGAAGGATGGACTTATCGAAAGATTAATGAACATTTGGGGATTCATGACCCAGGACGAATGAAGAGATGGATGCGAAAATACCGGGAGCAAGGTGAGTTCGGACTGATAGATCAGCGAGGTCGCCGAAAAGAATACATGGATCAAGACCGCTATTTGCAAAACCTGAAACGGGAGAATGAGTTGCTAAAAAAGTGCTTGGTAACCTGGAAGGAGGAAGCAAACAAGAGAGATTTCAGATCATGGAAAAAGTAGCGGCATACGGTGATATCCAGAAACTATGCCATGTGTTTGGCGTGTCCAGGAGTGGGTTTTATGCCTATGTAAAACGTAAACGAATCGATCGCGATGCAAAGGCGAAGAAACAGGTGCTTCAAACGTATCAACGATATGAAGGCAAATATGGTTATCGACAGCTCCAGTTGTTCCTTTGGCAAGATCAAGGGATTTGGATGAACCACAAAAAGGTGCTCCGTCTGATGCAAATGCTCGGTATTCAATCTCGAATCCGTCGTAAACGACGCTCCAGCAGCTCGTATGCACCTGCGCAGCGTGTAGCAGAGAACCTCTTGAAGCGAGATTTCAGTGCAGAAAAACCGAATCAGAAATGGGTAACGGACATTACCCAGTATCGTGTGGGAGAGCGCTGGATATATCTTTCAGCCATAAAGGATCTGTTTAACAACGAAATTGTGGCTTACGAAATAGGTGAACGCAACGACAATGAACTCGTGCTCCACACATCCAGCAAGGCGTTTGCGAAGCAAAAAGACGTGACCGGACTGGTCGTTCACAGCGACCAGGGATTCCAGTACACGTCTCATGCTTACCACGACATGCTGCCAAAGGTTGGCGCCCGAATCAGCATGTCTCGCCGAGGAAATTGTTATGACAATGCCTCTATGGAGAGTTTCTTCTCGCATCTCAAAACGGAAGGACTCTATCCTTATCATATCCGAACGGTTGCTGAAGCACAAAGCAAAATCGGAAAATATATCCGTTTTTACAACCGAAAACGGCCACAACGAAAACTAAAAAAACTGACGCCGGTAGAGTACCGACGCCAGTTTGCAGCCTAGGGTCTTTTTATAATGTCTACAAAATGGGGTCTTGACCATTATTCATCAGTGTCTTTTTTATGGATACTTTTCAACCAACATCATGTTTCATCGTTGAACTCAAGACTAATTCACTTTAAAGCAACTTAATTAGCTCTTCTAGCTCATCGACCAAACCTTTTGCAAGTTCAAAATTCGTATCTTTTAAAGCCAATTCTATTTTCATTTCAACAGACTTTTTCTTTTGTTCAATTTCTAGATAGTCTTCATTAAAATGACTCGCATAAATCATCTGTCTAAATTCTAGTATACTCATTTTACTAATCGTCTTGTCCTCAATAATTAAAACATAATCCATACCATTAACAACAGAATAGAAATCATGAGAAATCATGAGAATCGCACCTTTGTAGTCCTCAATAGCTTTCTCCAATGCGATTTGTGTATAGATATCTAAATGGCTTGTCGGTTCATCAAGAAGCAGTAAGTTTGCTTGACTGGCAGAAACTTTAGCCAACTGAAGCATATTTTTTTCTCCGCCAGATAACGATTCGATCTTTTGATCCAGGATTTCTCCTTCAAAGCCATAGTTTGAAAGATACGATCTAATCTCATCATAAGTTTGAAACCCGGCATCTATGAATTCATTTAGTATAGTATTCGAATCTTTTAGCATTTCGCCTTGAACCTGAGATAAATAAGCCACATTAACGTCAGCATTTATTTCAATGGAATTCTGATTATTTTTAAAGATTTCTCGGAGTAAAGTCGTTTTCCCGGTACCGTTCGGACCGATCAGGGCTACTTTATCTGTCGATTTGATCTCGAAGTTCACATTTTCCAAAAGCAACTCGTCAAAGGAAACGCTATAATTATTAACGTTAACCACAACGGTGTCTTCCATTTCCTTATCGATACCAAAACTGATATTCGGCTGCTTGATATCGACAAATGGCTCTTTGATTCGACGTGCTTCCAATCTCTCTTGAAACTTGACTCTGGCTTTTAACGCTCTGCCTCTGGAGGCTTCCGAATTATACGTGGCGATCTCTCTAAGATTGTCGATGATGTGATCGTATCTCTCAATTTCTTCAGCTTCAGCAACCGCAATTTCTTGCAGCTCGATCTTAGTCTGAAGCAGCGAGAAGTTATAATCGATATACCGCCCATCAAACTCTTGGATCTCCGTGTTTTCAAGGTGTATAATTTTGTTGAAACAATGATTCAATAGATATCGGTTGTGTGTCACAACTAGCAGCATTCCCTTGTGGGAATTAATAAGTTTTTTAAGCGCATTTAGGTTTTCAAAGTCTAAAAATACATCGGGTTCGTCCATAATCATTAAGTCTGGACGACTGAGCATTTCCTTCATCACTTGAATAAGTTTGAATTCCCCACCACTCACATCGGATATACTAAGATCCTTGAGCTTCATGAGGTTGGCCAGGTTTAGCTGCTTATTAATGGTGTTTTCGAAATTATCCCCATCCATTGCCTCGAAGGCATCCAAAGCCAATTGAACCTTTTCCAGCAGCGAATCCATATCCGACGTGGTAGCCATCTCCGCATAAATGGCTGTGATTTCATCTTGCATCTTGATGAATTCTTCTCCGATATATTCAAAAACGGTCATTTCTTTCGTTTTTTCGATTTGCAAGAACTGACTTACATACCCAATTCTGCAAGTTGGGTCTATCTCTAACTTGCCATCGAACAAATATCTTTCCGGATCCATCAGTATATCTATCAGTGTACTTTTCCCACTGCCACTTGTTCCGATAAAAGCGCAATGTTGTGCCTCTTCAAACGTAAATGAAATGTTATTATATAGTTCCTTTTGTGGAAATGAGAAGGATAAGTTATCAACTTTTATCATAGTGTTACCTTTCTTTACAACTAAAATGGTGACTATTATTAAATATATTGTCGAACACAGACTTTTAGAGTAACACTGTTTACCCCCAAGTTCAATCTATTTGTAGCCCCTTACCCTCACTTCGAAATTCTAGTACTTTCTTTAAAATGGTGACTTGTTGGACGATTCTCAGAATTAATCATTGAACTTGTACCGTAAAAACAAAAAAAGCCGCTAATTGCGACTTTCAAAGGGATCTACCTTTCCCCCGACACATGTACGTACCGGTTCCAGTCATTTATAACACTCCCTTCACTCTTTCTTTTTTTTGAAGAAATCGAACTTGATCACATAATCAAAGAGAAAGGTGATTGCAACAGCTCCAAGTGGAATCATTGCATAGGCCCAAGGCGGATTATTCGGAGCTTCACCAGGGGGTGCGTCAATTAAAATCTCAAAAAGAACAACACAGTAAATTACGGCCAAAACAATACCTGTTACGTTCCTATCTTTTTTACGCATAGCTACTTTCACCTCCCTTACTTACGTTATTCTTCCCGTTAATCGACACCATGTTCTTATCGATTCCAGCATTCGGTACAAACTCTTATCCCTTGCCATTATTTTTCAGGAAAAAAAGCCCCAATTTGGGGCTTGTTATTGAGTCACACTATTAACATATACCCCTACATATCATTTTTATAATACAGAGGATGTACCACCATCTATGTTCACGGCAGTTCCTGTTACATAGGAGGCTGCACCCGACACAAGAAAAGCAATCACTTTTGCCGCCTCTTCTGTTTGACCTATTCTCTTGAGTGGGATACCGTGAATGGGGTTAGAAGCGAACTCCTCCCAACTCTGCTCTGGTGCTGAAGCCTTCCACATCCGCTCAATCTGATCGCTACGAATCAGACCGATGCACACGGCGTTAACACGAATATTGTCCTTGGCGAGGTCTTTGCTCATGGCCTTCGTTAGTGCAAGTCCTGCCGCCCGACTGACTGATGTTGGCAAAGATGATGCAGATGGTGTCTTCCCTACAGTCGCCGTCACATTAAGGATGGAACCGCCACCTCTTTGACGCATATGAGATACTGCTGCCTTAGAACTGTGGACTGCTCCTAACAATTTCAAATCCAGATCTGAATACCAGCTTTCGCTGCTAACCTCTTCAAACGGATTAGCCGCAGCCGTTCCAGCATTGTTAATCAAAATTTCCAATCCACCGAAATGCTGCACAGTCTGCTCTACCACACCTCGTACCTCTGCTTCTACTGAAATATCTGCAGAGATGACCAGTGCATCTGTCCCTGTCGTTTGCTTAATACGTTTCGCCGCAGCTTGAAGCGCCTCTTCGTTGCGGGCAACGATTGCCACCTTTGCGCCTTCCGATGCTAGAACAACTGCTGTCTCTAGTCCAATTCCTTTGCTACCGCCTGTTATTAGTGCAATTTTATCCTTTAATCCTAAATCCATTTGTATTTCCTCCCTTATTGCCTCCACTAATTGAACTAGACTGGTTATATTCAACTATCATTCCCGTTAGCGTAATCATCTTAAGTGACAAGGTCATCTTACCGTCTGGTAAACGAGGCCTATCGCTCCAGAATCAAAGGTCTTGTTTTCGATTAGCTTAAGATTAATCTTCTCCTTGAAACCTTGGAATAACGGCAATCCTTTACCGATCAGGACAGGAGAAACCGTAATTTTATACTCATCAATTAAATCAAGCTGCATAAGATGGTGTGCGAACCTAGGACTACCGAGGATGACCATATCCTTGCCTGGCTGCTGTTTGAGGTTATTGATCTCTTCCTCGACATTTTCTTTCACGAGTCTGGAATTATTCCATTCAACTTTCTCCAGTGTCGTGGAAAAAACGATTTTGGCTGTGTTTTCGATCCACTCGGCATGATTCCGTTCATGCTGCGAAGCTTCTGGGTTTGAAGGCACAGATGGCCAGTAACTGTGCATCATCTGATAAGTCCCACGCCCCCAAATGACAGTGTCGGCAGTACTCAGAATTTCTTTCGCGTGTTTCTCCAAATCAGCATCGTAGGAAACCCAGCCAATGTCCATTTCACCATTCGGCCCTTCTACAAAACCGTCAAGCGATGCGTGCAGAAATAGAACGAGTTTTCTCATTTTCAGTTCTCCTTTGTTCAAGAGGGATATTTACATTTTACATTTACTACATTTTACCATAATTTAAGTTGGGTTGTTTCTTATGGATTGCTAATCTCTAACCTGTCCGTTAACAAAAAAAGCAGCTGAATTTGGTATTACCCCCTTTTAGTCGATAAGGGATCAAAGACATCTTTAAGATGGACTTATCTTGCCTAACGAAGGGGATAACACCAATATTGCCACTTTCAAAGTTGAACAATTTCATATCCATCGATATTTATTCCCGACCGTAAAGTAAATTACACCATCACTCTATTAATAACTACAACGCCTTTAGCTAGTGCAATTCATTTATTGTGCTTGTTGTTCATCTGCATAATACCTTTCATATTCTTTAGTCAACGTGTATCGCTGTACACCTTTGCACGCATTCATCGCTTCCTTAGTGTGTTGGATAGCCAGTTCGCGCCGACCCAATTTGCGTTCTATTTCAGCAAGAATCGCAGATCGCATCCATTGTCTTCTAATCGATTTCAGATGCTCCCTTGCTTGCTCACTCTTCTCTTCCTCCGAAAACAAAAACGTCTCGTAATATGTACGATAATCTGATCTGCGCATCTGGAGTACCGCTTGCCGAACGGCAGTGATGTCCTTGCGATAAGCACCGTAAGCTGCCTGATATATCGCTTGCCTCGATTTTATCGTCGTCTGTTTTCTTAGTTTTTCCATCGTGATCTCGACTTCATCATCCAGTCTGTTGGCAGTCACATAAAAAATATAAATATAAGGCGTATGATGATTTTTACGTAAAAAAGCTTCCACACGGTCCATCCGGGTTTCCCATGCCATTGGGTACAAAACGTGAATCGTAAACGCAATAAGTGTGGCCACCAGCACCGTTCCTACGATAAGAAAAACAGATTGTTCATTCCACAACATCATCAGCACAAATACAAATACAACGGAATAAAACGTAACATTCCACCTACTCATTCTCATCTATCATTCCCTTCAGCATCTAAATCATGAAGTATCTATTATATCAGAATTAAAACTTTATATTGTATAAATTTAGGAGACAAAGATTGATATCACCAACAAAATAGAATTTCAACAGATATGGTGAAAACAAGTCTTCGATTGCCACTTCACACATTGCACTTTGGAAAATCAAATGATTTATTGCTTCATAATTATACATATCTGTTCAGGATCCTCGCGTTTAAGTGTTGCCGGGGTTTTGTATTGAAAATATAGCCACTCACTGGGATTACCTGCTACCCCTGGTGAGTACAATGCATATTTGAGAAACGTGCTTCCTGTACGCTGTGAGAACCATACGTATAGCTCGCTGTATGTAATGACAACAAAACAGGGCATCTTCAGTAGATGCCCTGTTTTGTTTCAAAAAATGGTCTTCCATTCATCACACTTGTTAAACACCCAAATTTGTTTTGTATTCAGCATTTTGCAAATGTCCGAATTGCTGAAAGATTCATCCCCGTCCCAGTTTCTAAATGAGCCACTGAAACAATACAGATTCCGCTTTAGGTTCGTATTAGGTTTCGGTTCTGGGTTGAGATTGGAATTGAGATTAGAGCCTGATCGAATCTCGATTCTTATTCTCCTTCATCGACATATTTCATTATCAGCTCACTGCAAATGGAGTTGGCCCAGGCGAACCAAGGTCTGGTGAATTTCCCGGGATCATTGACATCAAAACCTTCATGCATAAACCCGGTATCGGCATCTGTTGTCTCCAGCAGAACCAGCAACTGTTCCAGCTCTTCAGGGTCCTCGGTAGTCAGCCCTTGCATCGCCAAGGCAATATGCCAGATGTAATTATGCGGGGTATGCGGACTGCCAATCCCCTTTGCTTTTTCACCAGCAAAATAATAGGGATTATCCTTACTCAGAATAAACCGTCGGGTGTTCAAGTACACCGGATCATCGGCCTTGCAATATCCAAGATAAGGAAGGGACAACAGGCTGGGCACATTCGCGTCGTCCATCAGATTGTAGTTGCCCATTCCGTCCGTCTCATAAGCATAGATTCGTCCATATACGGGATGCTCCGTGATCGCATACGTCTGAATGCCTTCTTCGATCTCATCCAGCAGCAGCTGGGACCGGCGGCCGATATCCTGATGTCGTAGTACATCTTTATTAATCTCCACAATATAGCGCAGAGCCACGGCAGCGAACATATTCGCCGGAACCAGATACCCGTAAGTGCAAGCATCATCGCTTGGACGGAAGCCGCTCCAGGTCATCCCGGTATAAGCTACAGGCGTGCCGCGCCCACCATAACTCAGCGTATCCGTCTCCGGGCAGTTCAATCGCTCAAACGTGTACGGAGATTGCTCGTGGCGCTGTTCTTTTGTCCACAGATCGAGGATATTCAAAACTGCTTCCTGAAAAACATCGTCGAAAATCTCAATATCGCCGGTTGCCTTCCAGAACAGATACGCCAGCTGTATCGGGTAACATAGGGAGTCGATCTCGTATTTGCGTTCCCACACCCAAGGATTATGTTCGGTAATATCGTCCTTGTGGCCGTGATTATTGCCTTCGCGGTTGAACGCATTGGCATACGGGTCCAGATTAATGTAAAACATTTGCTTGCGGATTACCCCTTTGATCATATCAGCTAGCTCGGAGTCCTTCACGGCATCGCCAATATAGTGCCGCACCTGGGCAGAGGAATCTCTCAGCCACATTGCCGGTATATCTCCCGTAATTACAAAAGCCGTTCCGTCTTCAAGTTGCTGAAAGGTGGTCTCCAGCGTGTTGGGATAACAGTTCTTGAACAGCTGCGCCAGTTTGGGGCGGTGGGAAAGCTTGCTTGTTACACGTTCAATCGTCTCCTTGATAGCGGTGATGTCAGATTTCATTTCCATAATCCTCCGTTGTTAATTATTATTCTATCTATATTTGGGCTGAGCCAAACTCAGCGGTTCACGTTGTGAATAAAGACGCTACATATTCAAAAGGTTCTTATGCTCTATTCGCACTTTATATCAACCTCTGATTCTTAAATTCAGCCTCTATATCAGTTCCAGCTAAAATAGCCCGAGCAGGCTTCGATACTCCCCTTATCCGTCCAGTCATAATCTGAAATTACCCCACCCGATTTCCAGCGGGAAGGTGCCATATTGGAGAGCCAGTCCAATGGCTCAGAGACTGCTGTAGCTATAGCTGCCCGTTCAAAGGCTTCGGTGACCGCCTTGCGCTGTTCACTGCCCATGGCTTTGGGATCGGCCGACACGAAGAGCGGGGTGCCGCTGCGCGACAGAACATCCAGCCACTGTCTGTTCATTTTCCAATCCACATTGTTTGTCAATCCCACACAATCAGCGTCAACGGCATAGAGCGTGTCATGCTGAGGCATTCGGAAGGCCAAGGTGTTGATCCCCATCCGGCGAGTGCGTTCCCATTGAAGACCACTGGTATCGTCGCCGGTACGCTGAATTTCAAAGATGCCTGCCGACAAGTGGGACAGTGTGTTGCAGCCGATAATGAGCGTATCTCCAGCATTACGTTTGATCGCCTTGTACAACGCAAGAATAATCTCTGCAGATGTTCTGGAACGGTCGGCGAAATGCCAGCCGTCATCGGTAATACCCATGCCAAAGCGGCTGCCCCAACGACCAAACAGATCATAGGTTGTAAAATCATGCTTCAGCAACTTGTAGCCCCAGCCTGTATAACGGGCTACATAGTCTGCGATGGACTCCAGCACCTCCGGAATGCTGGGATCCAGAATGTAGCCTTCCGGCTGTTCCGCTTTTGCTAATGGATTGTTTAGCAGCCACTCCTTGGGCGAATCCATCGTTGTCAACAGCGGGCGGAACCACATGCCAGGACGCACGCCCGTCTCTGTCATTTGCCTGGCCAGCTGTTCCATATCTGGGAACAGCTGCTCGTCCGGCAGCCATGGCTGATGGCGGCTCGCGGCAAATTTGCCCCAGTTTTTCTGCCAACCGTCGTCAATGACCATGTATGGACGATTGACAGAAGAAGTGGCCAGCGAGGACATCAGCTTGCTGTCTTCAAGAATCTGTCCATGGGAGCTGTGCCCATAGGCATAATACCAGTTGTTTCCCCCATAGACGGGGAATTTCGGCAGCACCGGTTGCTCGCACATTACACGGCAGAACGCCTGCGTTGCCTCAAATGGTGTCTCTCCAAGCTCTCCCTTACGGCTGACCACTTCAGCCGCCTCGAGCTGGCGACCACTCAGTAGCACGCCCGTACCCCCACATCGCACATCAAGGACCAGCGTCACCCAGTGGGCGTCCACGAACCAACAGCATAGCGAGGCAGGCCCGGTCTTCACGCCGTAACCATGCGTGTTGCCGTCTTGGAGGGCCATGAAATACCAGGGCATCTCCCGGTCTGGCATAATACCCGCCCATTGCAGATCACCATAAGATCTCTCCCAGTGGTCGCCGAGCAGTCTAACATGCTCGCCGATCTCCCGGTTCCATCTCAGCGCAATCCGGCTAACCGGAGTCTGATCGGCAGATAGACTCACGCCTAGGCTTCCGGTCTGCTTACGTACCTCTACCCGGATATCCTTATCCGTATATACGCCGCTTTGTGACTCCATGCGGCTCCAGCTTTTGTCCTCCTGGACCAACACGATTTCGGGAAGTTCAATAAGATCAAGATAAGCCATACCATTCCTCACCCTTTCACAGCACCCGATGAGATGCCTTTAATAAATTGTTTCTGGAAAATCAGAAATAACACAATCATAGGTGCCGCCGACATTAAACAACCCGCCGCCACCCAGTTCATCTGCGATTGGTACTGCCCAACGAATCTGGACAAAGCCACCGTAAGATTCTGCACATCCTTGTTCTGCAAAATATAGAGCGACATGCCGTACTCGTTCCAGATACCCACCCCTTGTAGAATTACCACTGACGCCGTAATCGGCTTCAGCAGCGGCAGAATCAGCTTGAAGAAAATACCGATTCGGCTCGCACCGTCAATATAACCGGCTTCATCCAGTTCTTTGGGGATCGAACTGATAAAGCCCGTATAAAGAAAGATGGACATCGGCAGTGAGAAGGCCGTCTGAACCAGAATCGCTCCCCATAGCGTGTTCAGCGCATGCATTTTGATCAAAATCATATACAGTGGCACAATCAGCGTCAGCGAAGGAATGATCATACAAGCGATAAAGGTGGTATAGATCGCTTTATTCAGTTTAGACTTGTTTCTCGACAGCGGGTATGAGGCCATGGAAGAGACCAAGATAACAAGTAGTAACGTAAAGACCGTAATAATAATATTGTTCATGAAAGCTGTGCCGAGACCCGCGCTTTTCCAAGCATCCACAAAGTTCGCAAATACAAACTCTTTCGGAATGCTGATCGTCGACTTGTAGTCGGTTACATCCTTCAGTGAGATGTTGATCATCATATAGAAAGGGATCAGCGGAATCAGGCATATGATTAGACTGACAACGGCAATGAAGATTTTCTTGACGGTATTATTCCGCTTCATCAATATTCGACCTCCCGTTTCCGCAGATTACCCAGCACAAGCAGACCGACGACACCGATAATGACGAACATAAAGTTTCCGACCGTTGTGGCATAGCCTGCATCCTGCTGCCCCGAGTAGACGGAGTACATGAATGTGGACAGGGACGAAGTTGTATATCCAGGTCCGCCATTCGTCAAAGCCATGATAATATCGAACAACTTGAGACCGCCGATAAGATTGTACACGACATTAATGGTGATGGCTGGCATAAGCAGCGGCAGGGTAATCGATCTGAACTTAGCAAAAGCAGAGGCACCATCCAGATCGGCCGCTTCATAGTAATCGGAAGATATCGACTGGAGTCCAGTCAGATAGATAATCATCGCCGGTCCAATGAACTGGAACGTATTCACAATAATGATGCTGGTTACAGAGCTGCTCCATTGATTAAGCCAGTTCTTCGGCTCTATGCCGAACCAGGAAATCACTTCATTCATCGTTCCGCCGTTATATTGGAAGAAATAGTACAAGATGTATCCCATAATGAGCGGTGAGACAATAACGGGCAAATACACGATCGTACGGACAACGCCCCGCAGACGGAATTTCATATCTACAAACAGTGCATACAGCAGCCCGAATAAGTTCTGGAAGACGGTACTCAGAATTCCATATAAAAAGGTATTGAAAATGACAAGCCCCATATCTTTATCCGCAAACAGGCGGGCGTAATTTTTCCACCCAATAAAATTCCGTGCTTCAGAGTAACCGTTCCAGTCAGTAAATGAGATCATAATGCCCTGAATGAACGGGTAGGCAATAAAAACAAAGAAAAAGATCAGTGCAGGAATGTACATTACGTTGATGCTTGACTGGGAATGTCTTATCTTTTTGAAGGTGTTCATTCGGCTTTACTCCTCCTATCTGTATTGCTTATCTTTGGCCTGAAATGAAGATACCTTCATCAGTCCCAAAGAGGGAACTTATGAAGGTACGTTATCCATCAAACCTTATTTATCGAGCAACCGGGTATAGCTATCGTTCATGTCCTTGGCAAATTGATCCACTGAGTACGACCCGGTGAACAGCATTTGACCGTATTTGGAGATAGCATCCCACATTCCACTTGGCAGGAAGGCCCGGTCAAAGTAAGGCACAATTCTCGCATTTTTGGAAGCTTCGTAATAAGGCGTCATCTCTCCCAAGTCCACATTGACATCGGTAAAGGCCGAGCGGATATTCGCTTCTTCACAGAGCTGCTTGTTGATCTCTGGCTTGGCAAAATACGCGATGTATTTCTTAGCAGCTTCCATATGCTTCGTGTTCTTCGAGATCCCCCAGGCATCAGTCTCTCCACCAACCAATACAGGCTCATCCTTATCGGAGAAGGTCGGAATTGGGAAGAATCCGATTTTCACATTGGGATTGTATTTCACTGCGGAATCCTTGATTCCAAATCCGGTGATAGCAATAAGCGCCTCATTGTTAGCAATGGCTTTGGCAGTATCGTCATTCTTGGCCGTAAGAATATCCACGTTGACATAACCCTTGGCTTTCATAGTCTGGAACAGCTCGCCAAGCGGCTTATAGTGATTCCAATCGAACGTGCCGTTCTTCAATTCTTCGCCGTAGTTATTGTTGCTGTCTGTCGTAAGCAGTGTGCTGGAGAAAAAATCTACAGCCTGGCCGATCGGCCAGCCGTCGCCACCGCCAATATGGATCGGAACTACTTTACCACCACTCTCGGTTTTAACCTTCTCACACAATGCCAGCAGCTCATCTACCGTCTTCGGCACTTGAAGATTGTATTTCTCAAACAGATCCACATTGTAAGCGATTGCAGAAGTGTCAGAATCAATCGTCATAGACAGCACCCGGCCATCCGCATCCGTTACCTGCTCTTTCAGGGAAGGAATTAAGCGGGGTACCCATTCCTCATTCGAGAGATCGGCCAGTTGGTCGCTGTACTTGCCAATGGCCCAGCCATGTGTTGACCAGATATCCGGCATCTCATCCGATGACATCTTGATCTTCAGGATGTTCTCATATTCCTTACCCGGGGCATTGAAATCAATTTTGATGCCCGGATTCTCGGCTTCGAATTGTCTCGATACTTTCTCCAGAGCGGCTGCACCTTCACCACTACGCTGGGTCCATACGGATAAAGTAATGGTATCTTCCTTACTGGAGCCTCCAGATTCCTTGCTGGAGTTGGAGCTGGAACAGCCGGTAAACAGTGCGGCAGCCATCGTCAGCATCATTGAAACCGCTAACATTCTTTTCAATCTTTTTCCTTTTGCCATCTGTCTGATTTCCCCTTCTGCATTTGTATTTGTAAGGCTTAATTCAATTCTAGGGCAGCCGCAACTGAATGTGCAGATAGCCAATCTACACTCCAGGTGCAAATTTCTATAATATCGGAGGGCTCACTTCGCTCGAAGCTCCGCCCTAAACTCCGAAGGGTAACTTCCACTATGCTCTTTGAACAGCTTGGCAAAATGTTTGGGACTGTTAAAGCCCACTGCTGCCGCTACCTCCTGCACCTGAAGGTCATGTCCAGCCAGCAGTTCTTTGGCCTTAGCAATACGCAGGTGGGTCACATATTTGACGAAGGTGCTGCCTGTTTTTTTATGGAAAAGTGAGCTGAGATAATTGGGCGTGATACTGAAAATCTCTGCTACCCCCGCCACGCCTATATCTTCGGCATAATTCCGCTCAATGTATTCGACGACACGATCAATCATATCCGTACTGCCTTCGGTATCACGGAGCAGTTCCTTCTCTCCACGTTCGAGCAGTTGTCTCCAAGCTGCAGCATCAGGTAGCGACTTTTCACGGGGGTCTGTGCCTGTAGACAACGCATTGTTGAGAAAAGATCCGGCATGATTTCTGGCCTGAATCGGCAGGCTGTCGTACCCTTTATCCAAGAAGCTCCCGATCCCTCGGCTAAGCATGACATACCGGTAGTAATCCTTTTTCCGATAAGTGTCAGCAAGCTCCACCAGCGCTCTAGACCATTCCCTCGCTTCCTTAGATAGCGTGCCCACCAGCCCGGATAGCTCCTTCCAGCGGATTAGATCATTGCGAGCCAGCAAAGCCTTTATCAGCAAAGCAGCTTCAATAATAGCGATATGGGCCTCCAGTTCATGCAATCCGGCGCAAGGTTCGCCTGCCAAGGCATAGAATCCCAGACTACCACCACTCAAGCGTCCCAGCACCTTATTGATTTTGCCATAAGCGCTCTGCATCACCCACTGCTCCGTATGTTCATCTTCCCGGTCCCAGCCAAGCATGATTCCCACCGTACCTCCGGGTACAACGACCAGCGCAGCGCGCAGGCTCCGATTATTCAATTGCTGGACTGCGTTCTCCATCTCCGTATACCAGCCGGTAAGTTCCTCGGAATGTTGCCCCTTCTCCACATACCTGTCCAGTGCAAAAAGGATAGGCACATAGCTCAGTTGCTTCAGCTCATGTCCCTCCGGCAGCGTTCTGAGGCTCAGCGTGCGGTTAAATACAGCCGTCAAATTCTGCTTGAACGTGCTGCAGCGAACCTCGGTCTGTGCCAGCATTCGCTTCCTAATATCAGCCGTAATCAGCTCCAGTTGCTCCGGGGAGACGGGCTTGAGCAAATAATCTACCGCGCCAAGCTGTAGCGCTTTTCTGGCATATTCAAAATCAGCATAACCGCTGATCACAATCCATTGCGTCTCCGGAGACAGACCATAGGCCTGTTGAAATGCTTCAAGACCGCTCATCCGCGGCATCTTGATATCCAGGAACACCACATTCGGCTGAATCTCCCGAATCTTGTCCAGTACCTGGTGACCATTCTCCACCTCAATAATGGAGTACTCCTCCGTCAAAATTTCTTCCAGCATTTTTACCAGCCCGATCCGAACGTAGTACTCATCATCAGCTATGACGATCTTCATCGTTATCATCCTCCAGTGGAATGGTTATTGTAATTCGGGTGCCCACGTTCACCCTGCTCTGAATATTTAAATCGGCCTTCTTATAGGCATATTGAAGTCTGTTCTTCACATTGGTCAATCCCACACCCATCCATTTTGAACCTTCGGTCTGCTCCAGACCGGTGCCAGAATCCTCGATGACAATGACCACACAGCGCTGGAAATGCACAGTTTCTATACTCCCCAAGACCGTCAGTTGACCCGTTTCGCCAAGCGGCTCAATACCGTGCACAATCGCATTCTCCACCAATGGCTGAATCAGCAGTTTCGGGATTTTCATTGGTTCCGCTTCTGGGTCCAGTTGGATGGTGTATTCCAGCCGATTCTGGAATCTGAGCTTCTGTAGATAGCAGTATTGATTCAGCATCTGGAATTCTTCGTTCAGGGTTGTCCAATCGGCCTGCTCTGTCATATAACGCATCATACCAGTCAGTGACAGGATTGCTTGCTCCAGCACCTTGCTGTCGCCCAGACGGTTGATGCCAATCATTGTATTGAGCGTGTTGTATAGAAAATGAGGTTCAATCTGGGATTGCAGCGCCTTATACTCTGCGGATTGCTTGCTCAGAACTGCCCTATATTCACGATTCAACAGGTTGTTCACTTCGCTGAGCATCAAGTTGAAGGAGCTGCCAAGGATGGCTATCTCATCTCTTCCTCTCACTGGGACACGTACATTGAAATTGCCGGTCTCTACCTTGGCCATCACATTCATCATTTTTCGCAGGGGCTTCATCATACGTTGTGACAGAAGCGCCACCAGAAGTACAGAGAAAATCGAGACTAGAACATACACCCCTGTAACTGTGGCCTGCATAATATTAATTCTGTTGATATATTCCGTCTCAGAGACCATAGCCACCATGTTCCAATCCGTCTTCTCAATATGCTGGGTTGTTACACTGTACACCTCGCCGTGATCATCAATTTTGGAGGAATTGCTTTTGTTGCGGAGTTCTTTTAGCATCGTGTCCGATAACGGTTTGTTGGAATAGATCACATTGCCTTGCTCGTCGATAACGGACATAATCGAAGACACATTCAGTTTGATTTTATCCAGTATGACAGACAGCACCCGAGTATCCGCATCCGCCTTAACAACGGCGATTGGCTGTCTTGTATCCAGATCCTTGACCAACTTCACTATAGAAAAAACTTTATCTGCGGCCGGATCTGTCAGATAGTCCTGCTTATGCGAGCTGATGAATACCGTCTTGCCTTCGGCTGCTAACGCTTGTTTGTACCAGGTCTGTTCCGTAAAGGGATAGTCGCTGACCAGCCCACTATTGTTGGTGTACACGGCGAACACGGTCTTTGGAATGAAGCACACTAGCGTCCCTGTTATATCCTTACGCAAATTCTGTGTGTAATTGGGCAGGGTCGTGTTCATCGTTCTTGTGGCTTGCAGCTGCTCTAAGAGAGATACCGTCTTTCCGCTGTCAATCTTCCGAAAAGTGTTAAAAGCATCCATAATGGAATCATTCAGATAAGGCACCACGACGAGTCGCTCCAGATCCTCGATGTACGTGTTCAGGTTAATGAGCGCAGATGAAATCGTAGCCTGCGTGGCGAAATTTATATCATGGGTCATATTCTTGTTATAATAAGAGGGTACGAATAACACGAAGGCTAATGCTGGTATAAGTAGTCCAATTAGCGAGATACCGATCATTTTGAAGCGGACACCGAGGCGGGGTTTCAGGGTTGGTCTCATCGTTGCACCCTCTCCGGCTGGTGATTACTCAGTTGCAGATTTATCCAATTAGTCCTCATCTTGTTTTTCCTCCTTCATCCAGCTTGCCCACCAGGGACAGGGCTCTATTCCAGCATTATAGCAAAATAGTCATGATACTTAGGTCAGAATCTACTTCAGAAGAAACTAAACAACCGTCCCCCGGTAGACTCCGGGAGACGGCCAAAGCGTAGTAATGACATTCTAGTCCTATCCTACTCGAAGGAGTTATTGCGTCGGTCCGTATACCTCAAATTCCCAAATTGAATACCCATAGATCGTAGCTCGGACAGTCCCGTACATACGAACATAACGTGCTTCCACTTCGTTAAAAGTAATCCTCTCTAAACCACCTTTGCCGTTAGTGGTGCTATAAACGTCGCTCCAATTTGCCTCCTGGTTAGGAGCATCGGCTACCTGTATGCGATAACTTTTACCGTACGCGGCTTCCCAGTACAACCTGACTTCATTGATCTTTTTAGTTTCTCCGAGATCCACATAAATCCAGCCTGGGTCCACCCCGCGCTTTGAACCAAAGCGGGTTGTTAAGTTTCCATCGGTCACATACGGTGCGGTGTTCTCAATTCCATCATTGGATGAAGCTACCGCTGGGCGATGGAGCGCCAAATTAATTAAGGGAAGCGGCTCAGTATTCTGAACCGGCTTAATCGTAACTCCGCTGTAATGCTCTTTATTTAGGAAATTCATCTCTTGTAGCGTACGAGCAGGAGTGTTGCTACCAGGCATGTAGACGTTCTCAAACGTCAGATCAGTAATCATGGCTCCTTCCAATCCTTTAATCTTGGCAAAGCTTTCCCCTGCGTCACGGACCGTAATATCTTTTACTGTGACTCCTCGAATGGGTCCCACTCCATGGTTGCCACCATTAACCGTGAACAGGGTCATCCAGGCACTATTGTCTTCGTTACTTCCACTGATGTCCTCGACATCCATTGATTCAAACCTCACATCACTAACGATTCCGGTCCCATATTTATGATGAATAGCGAAGCCCACTGCGGCTTTGTAAACGACTCCGTTTCTGAATACAATATTAGATTGATCTTGCATAACTCCTTGACCAATCTTATAACCATAACATAACGTCCACGCTATCGTATCCTTGAATAACACGTTTTGAACCGGTTCTGGATTCCCCGGCCAAGGTACTTTACCTGAAGCGATGTCTGTGTCCGCTTTCCAGGCTTTCGTAGAAAATGGATCATCCAAGGAAATACCGATCGCATTTTGTACAACTACATCCTGGGATTCGCAAATATCAATGCCGTCATTCTCGCCCATTCCCAGACTATTGAACAATTTCAAATTTGTGAAGGTCAGATCGTTAGAGCGCACCGTAACAACGGCCCAGCCAGATGATTCCCGTATAAGGATACCATCCATGACAAAATTGGAAGTGGCAATGGGAACAACCAGATTATTGATCATTCCTTTACCATTGCTAGTCTTATCATCGTGCAAGGCTTGCCCGTTGCCATCAATCGTACCCCGTCCATATATCCGAATATTTTCGGATTGAAATGCAGTTGAGATCCACCAGGTAGCCGGCCTTCCCATGGAATCCTTAAACCAGTGCTCCGTATAATCAACTGTCTTTCCTGTACCGATGAACGTTGCTCCAGGCTCCATGTAGACAGCAGTATTACTTTTTAATACCAGATTACCAATATAATAAGTTCCGGCCGGTACATAGACAATGCCCTGTTTACCGCCTCCTTGAAGGGTTCCGTATTGGCTGGCATCATTAATTGCTTGCTGAATGGAAGCCGTTCTCGTGCTTACTCCGGTTGCTGGTGTGCCTGAGGACACCACATGATATGGAGCGGATGTAACATTAAAAATGCCTTCTCCGTTTGAGGCGGGAACATCCTTCTCCATCGGATCTGCAGCGATAACCATGCGTGTTTGGCGATTATTCATTGTCACGATCAGGTATTCGTCAGATTGTGTTGTGAAGGTTATCGTCCTTCCCTCTATCTTTTCAGCTTGTATACCGAGCTTCTTTGGACTTATAGAATATTCATGTACTTTATCGGTATTTAAAATCGTTAATTCATACGTAACAGGCCCTTCCGACATGGAAAAATGAGCATAGTCGTAATCACTAAATCCTTTGACAACTGGCACAACGACCCCGTTTGCTTTTAGCGTATAATTAGCCGAGTTAGTATAGCGCACTGATGGTTGATAAGTGCGAATCGTTGCTGGTGCCAAGTGAGTTTCTTCCGCATTTTCTACTCCAGATTGGGCGTTCGAGGTAAGTGTAAAAATGGTAGCAACTAGCATCACCCCCAGAGTAGAGCATAAAAATTTTCTAAACATTGTCATCACATTTGCCTCCTTTAATTTTTTGAAAGCCCTTTCAAATTAAGTTGGACTGAAATTGCAGTCCCGCCGGCATGCAATTTCTCCCAGCACAAACATTATAAACTGCATCTAAAAATCGAATAATGAGGGTAACTCCACAAAAAGGGCAGATTTCACACATTAATTATGTGAGCATCTGCCCTGAAAGGGAATCATTGATTAACACGATATGTCCTTTTATAAAGATCAAACAGACCACGTATTTTCTTGCTCTTTCAAGTCATCATAACTATTCGTGGTAATGTACTTAGTCCAAAGCGAACAAAAGCATAATGAGATTGATACAAATTGATATCTGGGTCTAGGTCTCTATCCGTCCAACCGACTCTATTTTTAAAACTGTCTGGGCCAACCTTCATTGGTTCACCTTTCACATGATGGTGAGGTCCAAGCAAGTTTCTACAACTGCTGGTCAGCTCCAGCTCAATCAGATTCTCTCCTTGTTGGAGATATTCTGAAATATCTGCTTCATAGGGTTCCCATAAAAAGGTACGAACTTCTTGTCCGTTAATTGATAATCTTGTGACAATCGCATTCGGATGTGAGCCGAATTGCCATACCCGTGAAACACTGTCTTCAAAATGTATTGCAACCTTCTGCACAAGTTGAATACTGCCTGCAAAGAACGGTAATCCCTGACAACCTAGATCAGATATCAAGGAATATTGATGAGGGAGTTCTTCAAGTATAAATGGACCATCTGTATATATAACACCATGCTCGCCATTTTTATAAGGAGATTCCGATTTCACTGCAAAATGTCCAACTAGATACACGCTTTCAAGCTCCGTATCGAATTTCAGCTTATTTCCCTCAGACTCAAAACTTTGAGCACGTTCAATAGCTGCATACGTTTCAGCAGAATTCCAAAAATCCAATGTTAACCTGATGGTATTTCGACCATGCTGAAGGAACCCACTTAGATCAATTTTCTTGAAGGATACATCTCTCCACCAATCACAGCTATGAGATGCTATCTTACTGTCATTAATAAGAATTTGCGCTTTCTCTGGATTTTCCATCACCAGATGCATTTCCCGCACGAGCGCAGGATCAAAGGCGATCTGAAATTCGAATTCCAATTCGACTTGAACAGGATATCCTATCTGAAGCAGTTCTTCTTGAATAAAAATAATAGGCTTAGGTTCCGACCAATCACCATTCTCCAGCCTGTACCTGCAAGTGTCCATCGTCAAGCTATTGTGATCGATATGGTCAATTTCCCATAACTCACTTAGTTCCTGAATGAACCTAGCTGAATTGTCTGTTTGGAGTAGAGTTACCTCATCCGTTTCCAGTTGACCTTTCGTCGGAACTAGTTTGATAACATAGGATTGGGTAGGATACAGAGTCATGTTCAATTTGACGCCGTTACCTACCCTGGTATAGTTAAGTGGCCTGATATCACCACTCTCCAAATCAATTAGGGACACTATACCCCTTCGAGGGAGAGTCACCTCTACATCTGGATAACACTTTTCTCCGGAATTCACCAGGTAATAGAGATAGGAATTTTCTAACTTAAGCGTCTGGATATTGACCATGTCCGATACGATAGGTAGTCCTTCCCTGTCAACGATAGCGATCGATGGAGAAACGGTTCTGGAAACAGATTCTACCAAGGCGTTGCGATTCCAATCGGGTTTTACTGCACCATTCACTAAACGACGGATTTCTTCACCCGGTTGTCCATTGATGAGGAACGGAACGGGTTCCAATACAACTAAGCTTCCTCCATGAAATACAAACTGATGGAGCAATTTCACCGTCATCTCGCTTAAGGTCACACTCGGTGGAACGACAACAACTCGGTAACCTATCTCTCCTACAACAAAAAGATTCCCCTCTACTCTGCCATGACGTTCAATAATTCCCTCGCTTCCATAATCATGCTCGATAAACGATTGGCACAACCAGCGAGAAAGCTGTGCAAATGATTCATGATATTGCTCAACCTGTGATGAGTTAGAACCCTCCAGTTCCACCCAAGCTGTTCGAATGGGATGAAGCAGTAATACCTCAGCTTGCCGTACTCCTTCAACAAGGAGCATGGACAAACGGGCAAAGTAATCATTAAAGTGATAATAGTACCTCCACCAAGGCTGCTGATAAAACAAAGATGGTGGATAATCCCGTTTACGAAGTCCCCTCAGCGTATAAGCTTGCAAGTGTTGACACATTAGATTCATTCCATGAACAAATTGCCATTCCCCGATCCGCTTTAAATCCTGAAAGCTGACATTCCAACCGGAACAGCCGTAACTCTCCGTGATGGCTTGCTTTTTGCCCAACTGGCGAACAACGGAGCTAACTTGCTTAGGAACAACCGGCTCTTCACTCACAGAACGTCCAAGCCAGTCACAACCGGGGATTTGCAAATATTCATAGAAGAGCAGTGGATCGCCCACTGAAGTCGCTTGACTCATAAGGGTTTGCTCGTCTACAACATGACCCGTAGCTAACCATCCCCTTTGCTCGCACCACTCTCCAATTTGCTTAGCGTAGGACTCAGTAAACAAGGTGGTGACACATGACCAATAATCATACCTGACCCTGCGGCAGTCCTTCGTTTCCAAGAACAGAGCTGGAAGTACCTTACGTAGCGAATACCCGTGCTGGTTCTGAAAGGCATCTTCGAGTTCTAACGACCACGGAAGATCTCCGCGTCCAAACTGCGGTTCATCCGTGAATATTCCTTTTAACACAGAGCCGAATTGTTCACCGAACTCCGCCCAGTAAGCATTATAGGTGGAATCAATGAACGCAGCTACAGCCTTTTTGCTTAACGTGTCGATATAATAAGGATTCAACTCGTAATATACTCGAAAGTCAGGTTTGCGTGTGTCGCCAGTAGTAAGCAGATGCAATTCTTCCTCAGACTGGACATAGGAGGCAATTGTCACTCTATTCCCCCGATTAAAAGGAGCCCATTCATAAGCTAACCGCTTCTGTTGATAAGCCACTCCAAGTGCAGGCACCTTTCCGTCAGCAAAACCACTAGGCCAGCCATTTTCATCATAGAGCCATGTTTCCATCCCAAGTTCCTGACTTTTCTTGATGCAGATCTGTATGGCCTCCATCCACTCTTTGCCCATGTACGGAACAGTAAGGCCTCCCCTGGCATGTATAAAAAAACCACCGATTCCCGCACTATGCATTTCTTCGATCTGCCGTACGAGTTCATTGTGATCTAGATCGTCATTCCAGGACCAAAATGGCACCGTACGATAATCAGCAGGAGGATGTTGTAGGAGATCCCATATGGTCATTGTCTTATTCCCTCCTGTTAACCCTTCAGACATAACTGGATCAAATCATCAATATGGGCTGTTGCGAGACATTCAATCGTGTCTGCTGCACCATAATAAATCTTAACCTCACCATCATCTTCGAGTACCATTCCGCCTGGGAAGATGACATTGTTACGGAATCCTCCTTCAATCTCATAGCTAGCTTCTGGAGCCAGCAGCGGATTCTGATACATGCCGATTATTTTTTTGGGATTCTCCAAATCAAGCAGCATTAAGCCTGCTGTATACCGTTTCTTCCATGACGTTTCCCATCCGTTCTTGCCTCTTGTAGGGTCAATATCAACGGCATGAAATGTAGTAAGCCATCCCTGCTCTGTCTTGATGGGGGGAGCTGCAGGACCGATCTTATCATTGGCAAATGGTACATCTTCAACAGCAAGCAGCAAGTCAGAATTTCCCCAGTACCTCAAATCCGGGGATTCTGAAATCCACATGTCGAATCGGTCAACTCCCCCGCGGCTGTAGACTGTAAAAGGCCGTTCAAGCCTCATAAATTTTCCGCCAATCTTCTCCGGGAATAGTACCATGTTTCGCAAATCCGGTGTCGACAAACTCAGTATTTCAAATTCTTCAAAATCGTCGGTAACGGCCACACCACCGCGGATGCCATGCTGCGTGTCTACGGCAAAGCACATATAGCAGCGTCCGTCAATTACGGTAAGCCTTGGGTCATAGGCACGAATAATTTCTTGGTCATGTAGCTTAAAACACGGCTTCGGTTGCACCTCCCAATGAATTCCGTCATCGCTGAAGGCAACACCAAGATCTGTTGTATGATGAGCCTCGATCGTCTGCTGCTCCAAAGACCCATAGTCGTTTCGAAAAACCATCACATATTTTCCATTGAATTTCGTTACACCTGCATTAAACACAAGTGCAGTGGGATATGGGACGCGAGAAGCATCTAGAATCGGGTTATTCAGATAACGTTTAATTACAGAACTTGATGCGAGTTTTCCGATATAAGGTGAATTCATTTCCATTCCTCCTGATGATGTTAAGAATACCACTAGCCCTTTAAGGAGCCCGCAGTCATTTGCATAAAGGATTTGTTAGCAAAAATATAAGCAATAAGGATCGGGAGAATGGACAGACACGCCCCCGCCATCATGAAGTGTGTCTGTGAAGCAGCGGCGATTCCGTACTTCAGATTGGCTAGTCCGACGGTCAATGTCTGCAGTTCGGGTTTACTGAGCGTAAACACAAATGGAATCAGGTATTCGTTCCACGCTCCCCGGAAGGCAAACAAGGCACACACACCGAGCCCAGGCGTAAGCAGCGGAATAATGATTCTCCAGAATGTTCTGCCCGGAGAGCACCCATCGATGCGTGCAGCCTCATCAAGCTCTTTAGGAATTCCGTTCATGAAGCTGAGCAGGATAAAGAATGCCGAAGCATGTGTGCTGATCAGAATCAGAATTACGCCCCACAGCGTATTATGCAGATGAAGTTTAATCATCAGCTCGAATTGAGGTCGAAGAACGACTGCTCCGATCGCTACAAACATAGTAAATGCCTGGATGCTGACGTATAGTTTTTTGCCAATAAAGTCCATTCTGTTCACGACATAGGCTGCCATGGATGAGACGATTAATGTTCCTATGGTTGACGCTACGGCAACAAATACACTATTTAGTGTGTATGTTGAAAAATTCGCCTGTTTCCATGCTTCGATATAGTTGGTGAACTGCCAAATAGCTGGCAGAAAAGTCGCTCCGGCAGTAAGTTCGGCATTCGTTTTAAAGGAACCAAGCAGGGTGATAATTATAGGAAACAGCGTTAGAAATGCTACTATTAACAGAAACGCCCACAGTACGGTATTCCATGCAATTCTCATGAACGTTCCTCCCTTATTCGTTATGACTCATCCGTTTTGATCCATAAAAGTAAAGTATCGTGATGATGCCAACAATAACAGCTGTGACAAAAGCGACAGCACTACCATAGCCAAATTCTTGAATTTGTGTAGATGCCGTGGAACCCGCAGGCGGGAAAAATAATTTATATACATATAAGAACATGACATTGGTTTTTCCAATTGGCCCGCCATCAGTCATCACCATAATACTCTCATAACCTTTTAGCGCATTAATGATGGCTAGCATAATGATCATTTGCATGACAGGGCCCAGCATTGGAATGGTAATGTAACGAAATTGTTGGAATTTGTTTGCCCCATCCAGAGCAGAACTCTCGTACACATCTTCGGGAATATTTTGTAGCCCTGCTAGAAACAAAAGCATATAATTGCCTACCGCCCCCCATACAGCAACGAGGATGATCGTCAGCATGGCATAATCAACGCCCAGCCAATCTATAGCACTGCCGATCAATTTATATTTCAGAAGGAACTGATTGAGGATGCCATTATACGAGTTGAAAATGGTGAAAAATACGACTGCCATAACCGCTGTACTAATGATCGTAGGCATAAATATAATAGCTCTCAGCAGATTTCTCCCTTTAATTTTCCAATTCAGGATGACGGCCAATATCAGAGCGAGCGGTATCGATAGCAGGAGCTTGCCTCCAGCATAAACGAACGTGTTGGATACTGAATCCCAAAACTGATGATCTGTCATTACGCGTTCTAGATTTGCCAGTCCTACAAATCGTGCAGTCCCAAACCCTTTGTAATCGTAGAACATATATCTCATGGCCCACATAATCGGGTAGATGCCCAGAACAATGGTAAGAATATAGCTTGGCAAAAGAAAGCTGTATGAAAAAGCTAGATTCTTTGCTTTATTCATATCCTCTCAACTCCTTGCAATCTCTGTAAGATTTAATGAAAGGATGGAGCGTGCCCCACCCTTTTTAAACACCTCTATTTTATTTTACGTATTTTCCTGCAAGTTCCGCTGGATCGAAATCTGCAATAGGCTCGGCCTTCGCTTCTCCACTCGCAATTGCTGTATCCAAAGCAGCGTTATAACGAGTATTCAAATCGTTGATAATGGTATCCAGATTACCTCCGCTTAGAATGTACTTGACGAAGGCATCGTCAGATTTCATACCGTGTACCGGCACTGTAGGGTAGACCGGCCAGACACCGTCGTACTTGTTCGGCAGGAAACCTTCTATGCCTTTAACTTCCGGTTTCGCTGCAACAGCACTTACTGAAGGGACCATGGATATGCCAAAGCCTTTCTCTTGATATTGTTGAAGAACAGATTCATTATACATATACTCCAGGAACTTCCAGGCTGATTCCTTATTTTCGGTCTCTGAACTTATTGCCAACCATTGGCCCCCTAAGAACCCAGAAGCACCATTGAAATTTCCGTCAATGGATGGTGCAGGTGCTGCAGCCCAATCAATTTTAGCTGGAAATTGAGATTGGTAGACTCCCGCTTCAGCAGAAAAGGATAAGTACATCCCGATTTTCCCTTCAGCGAATTGGGCGCGCAATGGGTCGATATCAAGCGATTCGACACCGGGCAACATACTTCCGTCATCCTTGATTTGCTTAAATGCTTCCATGATGGGTTTAAAGCCACTATAGTCATATCGAGCTGTCTTAAAATCATAACCATATCCGCCGTAACCACTTACTTCTGCAATAACACGGGCAGATCGGCCCAAGGCACTGGAAGGATTTTTAAAATTCTGTGCGAAACCGTAGGCTCCGTTTGATTTACCCACTTGCGTAATTTTCTTGGCTGCCTCAACCAACTCATTCAGTGTAGTCGGAGGTTGTTCAATACCTGCTTTGGCGAAAAGCTCTTTGTTGTAAATCAGACGCATCGTTGTCCCATAGTTCGGCAAGCTATAGCGTTTTCCATCGAAGCTGTTCAGATCCTCCATGACAGGAAATGTATCTTTCATTTTATCTGTGAGAAACTCGTCAATTGGAGCTAGGAATCCTTTTTTATAGAAGGTCTGTATGGTGTTTTCTTTAACACGAATGACATCCGGTGGTTCCGAGGTCTGAAAAGACATATCCAGCGCTTGATCGAAATCATCTCCCTTGATAACCAGTTCCACTTCGATGTTATCCTTATTGGTTTCATTGAATTTATCGATCGTTTCTTTCACGAACTCAGAATCATGGCGGTCTCCAGTCCAGTAGGTGATCTTGGTTTTAGCCGCTGCGCTTGCTCCTTTATCTGTGGACTTAGGGCTACTGCAAGCCGCTAGGCTTCCCGTGAGCACGATACACAGTGCAGACATAAGAAATTTCTTGTTTAATTTCATTCGTATTACCTCCCCTTTTTATCTGTTATTCTCTTTCTTCTTCATTATAGTTTCTTGTAATCGTTTACATAATGCGGTAAACCACACATCAAGGGCAGGTTTTCTTATGAATCTGTCATTAAAAAACTAGCCCTGCATCCGAAACTTTCGGAAACAAGGCTATCTTTCGAGTTATGATTGATCATAGGCCAGATCCACAGGCGGACTGATCTTCCCTGTACTATATAATTTGAATTCGGATGGTGTCATATTGGTATGCTTCTTGAAAATTTCGCTAAAATAACGTCGATGCTCATACCCCAATTCCCTAGCGATCTCCTGTACCTGATAATCATTGATTAGCATTTCTTTAGCTTTTTCCATTCTTTGATGGATTACGAATCGCTGAAATGAAATATTTAGCACTTTTTTGAACAGATTCGAAAAATATCCGGGACTTAAATTGAACTGCTTTGCACATAAATCAAGTGATAAATTTAAATGCAAGTTGGCACATATATAATCCTTCGCCTGATAGATCAACTTGGTCGTTTCATCCGAACGCTCGTGCTCAATCCACGAACACGCTTCAAGACAAAGTTCTTTTACCGTATCCCGCATAATCTGAAATGTAACCACACCTGTGCGCTTTACATGGTTCCACTGCTTCTCAAGGTTCTTCACCCGATCAGGCGGAAATTGTTCTAACATGACTCGACATATCTTGGATGACAGCTCATAACAAAGGTTTTCGACTTGTTGCGGTTTGGGAAGAGGATCTCGCTGCAATAAATCGTTAAAGATCTGCTCCAGAATAAGTCGGCATTTTTCTCGATTGCCCGAGCGCAAAGCCATTAAAAACTCGTGCTCCGTGGACGCAGTATAATGAAGCAAGGTTTTCTCATCATCCGATGTACTTGAATAACTGTTAACACCATTACCATCTGTATAAAAATGATAGGCCAGAGCACTTAAGGCTAGTTGATATGAATCCGGTAATTCATCGATAGATGTTACACAACTACCAATACCGATTGAGATGGTAGAGTTCGTGAATTGATAAATATTTAATCTGCATGCTTCAGAAATCTGCTCTGCGATTCTCATATCTTCACAATTGATCAGACAGATGAACCGATTTAACGCTTCACTAAAAACAACACCACTGCTAAAAGCTGCGATAGTTTCCTCCAAAATATTTCGAAGGCTGAATCTGATCAATTCCACTTCCCTTGAGGGTTGTGCTTTATATTTGTCCATAAAACGGTCTAGCTCCACAATAAAAAGATTGAAATTCTGAGGAGCAAGTTGAATGCCGAGTGTTTGCCATTTTTGAAAGGCTACGACAGCATTCGTCCTATGATGAACTAGCAAGGACAAATACTCCTGCTGCAATACAGGTAAGCTTTTTCTTACATGTTGCTTCAGTTCTATCGCCTTGCTCTGCTCCCGCCATTCTTCTTCGATTGCTGCCTTTGCTTTCAACACGACCTGAATGATTTCATCTATAGAGAATGGTTTCTTTACAAAATCAAATGCGCCTAATCGAATCGCTTGTCTCGTAAATGAGAAATCGGTATACGCGCTGAGAATGACAATTTTCGTAAAAGGAGCGTTTACGAGAATTTCTTGCGTCATGGCCAGCCCATCCTTTTTGGGCATCCGTATATCTGTAAGAACAATATCCGGTTTGGTCTCTTGGATTAGGCGAATGCCTTCCTCCCCATCGAGTGCCGTACCAACCACTTCAATATGATGTTCTTCCCAGGGCGGCTTCTGAGAAATCATATCGACTACACTTCGAATATCATCAATGATGCATAATTTAATCCGTTGGAGTTCTTCTATCATGATTCAACTTCTCCTTCTCTAATCGGAATCCAAATGTCAGTTCTCGATCCCTTGCCAGGACTGCTGTGAAGTTCGATTCGTGCTTCTTCTCCATAAAATAGGTTGAGCCGATTCACGATATTGTTCAGAGCATAACCCTTCTTGGAGACAGGCGGTTTCAACATCGCTTGACTTACCATAGCCGCATCCATGCCTGCACCGTTATCCTCAATAATCAAATGAACCCAATTGTTTTGTCTGTCCACCTGTATATGAATCTGACCTCCGAAAGTAATGTCCTTAAAGCCGTGTTGAATGCTATTTTCCACAATTGGCTGCAAGAGAATCTTTGGCAAAAGGCTGTTCAGCACAGATTTATCAAGTACAGTAACTTCAAACACAAACAGTCCTTCATAGCATTTTTGTTGAATTAAACAATACTGCTGTGCGTGCAACAATTCATCCTGCAGCGTGTTCCAATCCTTCCCCCCACTCAAGCCAAGCTGAAACATCTGGGACAAGGAGAGAATCATCTCATTGACTTCCTCATTTTCCCCCAGAACGGATTTGCAGTAAATCGTATTAAGAGTGTTATACAAAAAGTGTGGTTCCATTTGCGCAGTTAAAGCTCTCATCTCGGCCTTACGTTTTCCGGATTCGCTCAACCTTACATCATCAATGAGTCTGTTGATTTCATCCAACATGCGATTGAATTGAAAACCGACCTGAGCTACTTCATCGGACGAACGGCTGGCAAAGCGAACATTCAGGCGGTTATTCTCTACCTCGCGCATAAGTCGTTGAAGCTTGTATAGAGGATTTAGCAACAGCGCCGTTAGTTTATTGGATAAAAGGCTAGTGAACAGCAGAAAGAAAAGCATTATATAAAGGGTTGTGCGCTTTACACCGTTCATTTGTTCAAGCAGTTTATCCTTCTGTTGAATACCGAATAAACTCCAATCTTTGACAACTGTTGATCTTGTGTAATTGACTAGGTAATCCGTTTCATCAAAATTATGAAAGAAAGAGCCCATATTGCTCTCAGATACATTGTACAAGAAAGGTTTATCTTTCATTAGATTATGGCTGGATGACCATGAAGTTCGGATGACTTCCTCGCCATTGGAATCGATTACAAAATAGTCGCTGTCATCATTCGAAGAATGTTTGTTAACCAGTCCTATTAGTCCACTCTCATTTACATTCACGACAATGTATACATTTGTATTGGGGACATTCTCTTGAGTTCCCTTTGTAACAAATGAAATAGCACGCTTATTACCAGAAAAAAACTTATCAGAATGCCCTTTTATCCACTTTCCTCCATAATTCTCAATCATATCGAAATACATACTGGATTCATAAAAGGATTGTGTCTGAGAACGTCTTTGTGAAATAGGATAAAAATCTCCAATGGGCGTGGCAATAAGTATACTTTCGATTAGAGGTTCGTTGAAATAAACCTGTGAAAACACATATTGGAGCTCTGACAAATGCACATAGTAATTAGAGATATCATTACTCTGTACATCCAGCATCATATCTTTGAAGGCATAGCTAAAAGTCAGTGAACGAATGGAGTTGGAGATCCCCGTTAATTTATCATCCAGTATCTGAGTGGTTTTGTTTACGGTTTCTTGACTAGTCTCAAATGCATTCTTCTGGAGCTCTTTGGATGCAATCCAGTAGGTTGTCAGGCCTACCGCCCCAATTGCAAGCGTTATCATAGTTATGATGGATAAGCGAATTCTCTGTTTGAATGAACTGCTGTATATCAAACGATTGAATTTTTCAGTGATGTGATCTGCCCAAAGTCGTCTCATAAATTCGGTATCAACCTCTCTTGTAAATAAAAGAAGTCTTGCTGAAATTAAACTTATCTATTTGCGAATCATTTTACATTAAAATATCAATTTGGCAATACATTCTTCATGTCAATACGGATTTATTACAAATATACTGTTCCATTCGGATCATCAATTAAACAATTCCACGCTCCGGTTTAATATGTTTCAATTCTTTTGCTGCCAAGAAGAAAAAATTTATATCAACTTAAATTTATTTGACTCGCCGATATAATCATTTTACTACTAAGGGGGGCTGAGGTTTTGCCGATCAGGGAGATTTTTTGTTTAGTTCGTTTCACGCACTCAATTGGCTTAAGCCATAACAAAAAGCCGCTACATAGCGACTTCCAATGGAATCATGTTCTTGTCTCTCGACACTTCCCTTAAATCATCGTCTGTCTAAATGATCCTTCTATTTTTGGTCAACGTTGTTAGCCTTATGAATACCACATCATACGTTGGTTTAAATCACTTTAATTGTTTTAAATATTGCTCCATTACTTGTAACCACACTCTTAATTGACTCAAATTTTCTACTGAATGAGAGCCATATGGAAACAATTCAAATTGATATAGCTCTGGACTTCCAAATACATGACTAAAATTAACTTCAATTTGGTCTTTCGTAAAATTTAAACATTCATAGTAGCTCGTAATTTCTGCTTCACTATATTCATCTGGGCAGATGTAGTCGATTGCCTGTATGATTTGCTCATAATTATAATCTTCGGCTTTTACTTCAAATATGACCCTATCTTCATGTGAAAACTCACGAAACATGGTTGCCACCTACCCTAATCGTTTTTTGGTGAACGTTGCTGCCTTAATGGGGGTATATCGCAAACTTTGGGTCATAGAAGAAGAGTTGTACGTAATAGCATATCAAAATCGGTAGCCTGTTTGTAATTTATAATAGCGAGGTTACGAACTTCACCTCCTGAAAACGGCTGTCCGGTCCTTTCATTAAGATTCCGCCTTGATTCTTTAGATACATATCGAAGAAATCCAGCATATAGGCATTGATCACGGAGTTCGCTCTTTCTGGCAGAATCTTCCCTGTAATGCCCAGCATATTGAAAACCGGAGAAATGAACTGTACGTCGGTAAAATTCAAATGCTCTGTATTTTCGATATAGAGGATTTGTCCTCCTTCGTCAACCGTTTCGCGCATCCGTTCAAGCTCCAACTTTTTATCTTCCGTTACTTGATCCATCCACTCTCTTGTTGATCCCATCCGGTTAAGCTCTGCATCAGTGTAGACCCGATTATTTATCACCCTGTTTAATTCTTCGAAATAGCTTTCAGAGTTGATGAACAAAAACGGCTTTCGCAGATCCTCGCTGTCACGCAGTCGATACAGCCCTCCATCCAAGTCTATTCCGACCGTGATTCGTGGATCGTAAGAAGCGTCGTAGGCTGTCGCTCCGCCGATGGAATGACCGAACACCCCGACATGACCGAGATCAATCCTCCCTTTTAAAGGACTTGGAATCTGTCCCGATTGGATGAGCTCGAATTGGTCCAGCGTAAACGCCACATCGGCGGTTAACACTTTTCCCAACTTGTCGCGATTTTCTCTTCCCGTTCGGTAATCATCTTCGGGAGAGAATAAGTCGTTGGTTGTGCTGGTCGTGATTCGACCGTCCGGAAACTCGGTTGCAACTGTATTGTAGGTGTGATCGATCACTGCCACGATATATCCGTGACTCGCGAGATTCTCAGCTTGCGACGTATGGAGGAACCTGGACGAGCCAAAGCCGGGATTTGCAAGGATCAGCGGATATGAAGTCTGTGCCGAGGAGACTTCGGCCCCCGAATAAGCATGACTGGATACGTACTTCAAGTGCTGAAGAGTAAACTCAGGAAGGCCATAGTTCGCGGCCATATAACGTAAAATTGGAGTATCGGGAATAAAGGGAGCGTACTTGCTGGTGCCAACTTTAACCGGATACCATACCTGAACCATCAACTCTCTCTTACCCTCTCTGGCTTCGTCGAAAATCTCTTCCCTATTAGTATCCACGAGATGAAAAGTTTGCGTTCCTACCTTAAATTCGCCTGTAGGTTCAGGTAGATTAAATACTGGAAAAGCATACATGAGACCCGCTGTTACGACCAGCATTATCGCTATAACGGTATAAGCTGAACCCAACAAGAATCGCGGGATTTTTTTGGGGCCGTTTTTTCTAAAATAGCTATAACCTGAAATGGCTAAAAAAAAGATCGTTATGCAATATGAGAAAAATAGTTGAACTCTGTATCCTTCCACCGTCCAATGAATGACCAATAAAAGAGTGGCGATTCCGCTTGCAATGAATACCTTACGCCGTCCTTTCTTTAATAGGAATGTTAATGCAAACAAGCCGATGTTTGACAATAAAAGCAACAGTTCAAACAGCCTCATCTCGATTCTCCTTTTAAAAATTTTCTATTTTCGTTTGTTCCAATATTATCCTGCCAGGATGGCCTTAGCTATCGATTCCACTTACATTCACCTTACAATTTTGTAATTCTACCTTGTAACTGTGCTCATCTTTGGATAGGAACTTAGTTACTTAAATCAAAAAAAGCCGCTATAATTAGCGGCTTTGAATGTAATAATGCTCTTGTCCTGCGACAAGCATACACAGGATAGTCCATGCCTTTTTCTCTTCAATATACTTATACACAATTCGGAAATCATGCAATCAACCGCTCCATCCCATTAAAATGTATGAATTATTGCTACAAAATTGCTTTTTTGAGCCTGAATAGTGGAGGAGAACTATCAAAATCTATCCGAAGTATTGAAGAATTAACTGGTATATTGCTACGGAAAGTCCTAAAATACTCGCTTTCATTTTAGATGGATGATATCTTTTGCTGCGAAACAAGTACAGAAAGATCACTATAAATCCTAAGGGAATCCACAGCTGAAAGACACCTTCTGTTGTATAACGAGAAAAAATTGGAATAATGGAAGTACTGATCAAAAAGTAAAAGAAAACTGTAAAACGTCTTGTTTCTAATTGCTTGCTCCACCTTACTAAAATGAAAAAAATAATGATTCCGACAATTGTAATGTATAAAGGGGGGAGAAGAATAGAAACGTCCCCAAATTCGAATTCCATTTTGCATTGCCCTCCTCTTTTAAATCATCACCACTTTTTGTTCCGGATTGGGAAGCATGTACATTATATGTTATATGTTATAATTTAAAGGTTAATTTTACCAAAAGTAAGGAGGGATGTAAAAAAACATTGTAGGGTTTATAGTTTTCGCTTAAGATTTTAGCTGTATTATGGAACTATTCCAAACAGGTGGTTCCATGCAAAGAACCAGTAGATATTTAGATGTACTTAATAGATCGCGGAGCAGATATCCATGTCACTGATTTAAGAGGTAAATCTCCCATTGATGTGGCGAGAAGCTATAAACCAGACAAGATCATCCAATTTTCAGAAGAATATCAGCTATTACATCGTGACTAGGAGGACCTCATATCATGAAAAGGATCACCAAACGTACATTTCTAATCACTACTCTAACAGCGTTCCTTACTATTTCCTTAGCCCCTGTCCCCACTCTCGCTTCTGATTACAAGCAACTTCCAAAGCCAGAGTGGACCTATGACGTACCTACCGATACGACAACCCAAATACATAGTAAGAACTATTATTTCACAGGAAATATCGTCTACCCTATCGTGTCAGAACAGACTAACTCTCAAACTGCATATACATTCTTGTATCAGTCAGATCGCTCTACCGGCAAAACTAAATCCGTACACTCCTTATTAGCGATAGACGACAAAACTGGAAAACAGAAGTGGATTCATAAATCGCCTATGCTCTACAATTCGTTTGAAATAGATCAGAGCGGTGACGTCTACTACTTCGATGAGGTAAATTCCGGTAACAAGAAGGTATACCAGTTGATCTCTCTGGATTCAAATAACAAGCCACGCTGGGTCAAAACATTCAAAGAGCACTTTCAATTCAATGTCCTAGAAGATGGGCGCATAGCCGTGGTTACTTTCACAAAAGACACCAGTGTGATTACTCTTTATACAAAGGAAGGCAAGCCGCTTATCAAAAGGGAGTTTCCTGGCCACGTACGACATATTCAGGGGAACTACGTCGGATTGTTAAATTCTGATGCTCCGAGAAACACGACGACAATTGATATTTACTCCATTCCTACAGGAAAGAAGATTATTTCCGCTGTCCAACCGCAGGATCACGTCAATATTGTGCATGCTGACTTTGAAGTTCTAAGTGGCGGAACTGTGATTGTTCCCATTTACGATGCAAAGATGGAAGTGGAAACCTTGCACGGCTACAAGCCTAACGGGGAACAAAAATGGATCAGACCATTGCCTAAGCCAGCACAGGATGCCGTTTTCGGTACAACGTATGCGCATAATATGTACGATTCTTTTTACGTATCCTTAGGAAATAACTTTCTGATTCAAGAGAAAAATAAGCTTAGTCTGTACAATACTAACAATCAATTGATTGCGACCAAGACGTTTACTGATTTACCTGCACAAGGACTGTTACAACGACTAAATGATCAGAGCATTGTCTTCGGAGCCGTCGACAAAACACAAGCTTGGTATGATTCATCTAAACCGGAGCCTAAGAAAGCCGCCTACTATATTCTGGACTCTAATACACTAAAAATAAAAAACTCTTTTGTAATCGATGACGCACTTTTTCACCAAGCCGATGTTCGTTTTCACGATGCAAATACATTCTATATCCACATGAGTGAAACCATTGCCAAATACGTTCTAGAGTAGCATATGTAGGCTGGAGTAATCCCCCATTATAACGATTTATGCCTAGCCCCTCTCCAGGAGCGAAGTCATACATCGTTTCTTTTTTTATCAAATGAGCAGCCTGCAGAACTGCAGACTGCTCATTAGTTTTATTGAGATGTCGTTTCCTGTTAGCTTACTGAAACAACCTTATTTTTCTCTTGTAGGGCCCACGTAATCTTAGATTCATTTCCCACTAGAGTTATCATCCTATCCTAGATCTTAAATGTTTTTCTTTATCCAAGAACGCAACTTATCAGCATAGAAATCGCGTTCATCTGGATCGGATGGAGAACCCTTTGACAGATAAAGTTGATCATTCACATATCTAGGGTAAACATGGAGATGATAATGCCACACGTCTTGATTGCCAGCAGGCTCATTATGTTGGCGCGTAGAAATCCCTTTACATCCATATGTACTTTTCATTGCAAATGCTGTAAGCTGCGCCGCGCGGTGAATTTCAACAGCGTAATCCGCAGGGAGGTCAAAGATGTTCTCGAAATGTTGATTCGGAACAACAAGAACATGTCCTTTATTGTTTGGCCACCATTTGCTCGCTATAAAAGCCGTTACCTTTTCATTCTGATAGATGATATTCCTTTGTTTTGTCCCCTGGTTAGGTCGCTCGATACCCCAAACACGACAAAATGGACGTTCGTAACCTTCGGGCTTATGTGAAAATAATGCTGTCATCCTCCTCATTCAACTCCTTTCATATTTTTCCAAACAGCCATTATACGCAGGCAACTTCTGTTCGTTGCGTTATCCTCAACATCGGTAATCAAACTGAGCTCGCTTTTATTGCGGTATGCCCGGCTCATTTGATCACCGCTCCGGAATATATCCACCTTATCAAGTCTTGCCAGTAAGTTGGCAAGGCTTTTTTGTCTTGAACGTACCGTAGTTGTATCGCTTTGCTTATGTAATCTTTAGATTTTCTTCAGAATTATGCTTATTAATTCCTTAGTTTTTTTCATTATGATTTCTATATCGACAAGAGAGGAGGCAAAACAATGATCAGTAATACGATCTTAGAGCTACTACATCAGTATGGATATCTGATTTTTTATTTTGCCTTCTCATTAGGGCCATTTGGCATTCCAATTCCGAATGAGATCACGATTATCAGTGGTGCTATTTTGAGTCACACGGGTGTTATCAGCTCATGTATCACATACTTCTGCATTTTAACAGGACTATTAACTGCCATTACCTTTGCTTATTTTGCAGGGAAGTTATTTGGGCCCAAGATAAAACACAAATTTCAACATAATAAACACTTCGTTAAGGCTGAACTGATTCTGAATAAGAGTGGCAATTGGGCGATGTGCATCGGTTTATTCATTCCAATCGTGCGATATGTTCTCCCTCTGGTCATTGGACTGAGCGGCGTTCAGTATCGGAAATTTGCTCTCATTTCATATTCCAGTGCTTTGCTTTGGACCATAACGTATTTTACAGCGGGAATCTACTTCGGCGCTCCCATTCTATCAATGCTTCATTTATTAAAATTTTGATCGAATTTGATAAAATACCATCACGTATACGGAGGAACCACAAACAATGAATTCCAATGAACCTATTTTATTTCTGAAAAGCTTTCTTCAAAGCCCAAAACATGTTGGTAGCATCATACCCAGTTCCCGGTTTCTCGCTAACAAAATGGTGAACCAAGCGCCTTGGCTAGAGGTAAAAGCAGTCGCCGAACTCGGATCGGGCACAGGTGCCATCACTCGTTATATTCATCAACAGGCACAAGATTCGACCCAAGTGTTATTGTTTGAGATGAACGAGACGATGAGGAATAATCTAAAGACTGAATACCCTTCATTCCCCTGTTATCCAGATGCCTCTCGATTAGTGGAATCCATGAAGCAAGAGGGCGTTGAGCAACTGGACTGTGTATTTAGCGGGTTGCCTTTCTTCAACTTTGAGTCTGAATTGAGGAATACGTTGGTAGACCAGATCCATAAGGCGCTCAAACCCGAGGGGTTATTTATCGCCTTTCAATATTCGCTTCAAATGAAAAAAACACTATCCGAAAAGTTTATCATCGAAAAGATAGAATTAGTGCCCTTGAATGTCCCTCCTGCCTTCGTTTATGTCTGTCGCAAAAAGGAAACAATTTAAACAACTCAGGCTATGGTTTACACTGATATTATCCTCTTTATAAGGATTTAAAATTTTATTTAAAACAGTCTAAAAGGAGTGTTGGATTGTGAGTACCGTTCTCATTGTTGATGATGAACCCGACATCCGTGATGTCATTCATGTCTATTTACGTAACGAAGGATATCAGGTCATTGAAGCCGCCAATGGTGAAGAAGCACTAAATATTATCAAAACTACATCGGTCCAGCTCGTTATACTCGATGTCATGATGCCCATTATGGACGGAATCAAAGCCTGCTTCAAAATAAGAGAAGTATCAACCTCTCCCATTATTATGCTATCCGCCAAAGAAGAGGACATAGATAAAATTACAGGCCTGACTACCGGGGCTGACGATTACATGGTCAAACCGTTTAATCCGTTAGAATTACTAGCTCGCGTTAAGGCTCAGCTACGACGCCAAACACTGATTGGCAAAGCAGAATTCAATTCACTTATCCTGATCAAGGACCTTGTCATTGATACAAGTAAACATTCCGTGAAGTTAAAGGAGAATGACATTCCACTAACTCCACTGGAGTTTTCCATTCTGGTGCTGCTTGCCAGCCATCCTGGACAAGTATTTAGCTCCGAAAAGATCTACGAAACCGTATGGAAAGAACCTTACGGGTATTCGGATAATACAGTTATGGTCCATATTCGCAATCTGCGAGAGAAACTGGAAGTGAATCCACGAGAACCTCAGTATATTAAAACGGTATGGGGAGTGGGTTATAAACTTGATTAGACGATCTAACCCTTCTCATCGAACTCGAAAGAAGAAAATAAGATTAACATTTTGATCCGAATTATTTTGAGCACCATTGCTGCAGCTGTCTTTAATAATATGCTCATTTACCTATCTATAGATGTTTTTAAAGCTTGGGAGCAGGCTTGGTTTCGCAATTCGCTTCCGTATGTCATTACTCCAATTTTTATATTAACTTTTATCTTAACCTTCCTATTTTTAACACGTCGAATGGTTAAAGATATTATTCATTTGGAGCAAGGATTGCAATTCATTTCAGAAGGAAATCTGGACTACCGGGTGCCCGTTAATCGACAAGATGAACTTGGGCGAGTCGCTTCCAACATTAATCACATGACTGAACAGTTGCAGCTGCAGATGGTTAAGGAGCGCGAGCTGGAGAAATCCAAGATGGACATGATCACGGGTATCTCACATGACCTGCGCACACCGCTTACCAGCATCATCGGCTATATTGAGCTTCTAAGAACAGAATCATTTCAAGACAAAGCAGAGTATGACCGCTTCATCCAAAACACCTATAACAAAGCAACGCATTTAAAGAAGCTGCTCGATGACTTATTTGAATACACACGTCTAACCTCAGTAGATACCCAATTGGATTTGAAAAAGGTTGACCTATATCAGCTATTGGACCAGTTGCTGTTTGAATTTGAACCTTTAGCTCAGGAGAATGGAATTCATATTGAGAAAGAGATTGGCGATTCCCCAATCATGGCCTGCGTGGATAGTGATAAGATTGCTCGGGCCATCGATAATCTTCTTATGAACGCCCTGAAGTATTCCTTGAAACCTGGTGCGATTCATATTCGAATGAGTATGCGTCATGAGTACATTATCATTAAAGTCGAAAATAAAGGTGAGCCGCTCACAATAGAGCAAAAAAGTAAGCTGTTTGATCGATTTTATAAGGTTGATTATTCAAGAAGCAGCGAAGGTATTCAAACGGGGTCTGGTTTGGGTCTTTCGATTGCAAGAAATATTGCGGAGTTACATCAGGGTACCTTAACGCTTCAACATACGCATAACGTATTTACGTTCCAGTTAAGCTTGCCTGCCAACATCAAGTGAAACATTATTGAATTCAACAATGGAGGATACCGCATTGAAAACATCCGAACCGTTTCTTTTCCTGCAAGGATTCTTAAAGAACCCCAAACGAGTAGGAAGTGTCCTGCCCAGTTCCAAATTTCTAGCCCATAAAATCGTCCAGTCTGTACAATGGGAAGAAGTTAAAACCATTGCAGAACTGGGGCCAGGAACAGGTGTTATCACACGTCTTATGAGAGCAAAATTACCGAAATCTTCAATCGTGTTTTTATTTGAGAGAGACCCCAAAATGAGGAGTAATCTGAAGAAAACATATCCTGAATTCATGTTCCATTCGAATGCATCCTATCTTTTGAAAAGGATCAATCAAGAACATGTGCATCAGTTGGATAGTATCATTTGCGGACTACCATTTTTTAATTTTTCCAGAGAAATGAAACAAAACATCCTTTCACAGATGCATACAGCGCTTCGACCTGGAGGGATGTTAGTGTTGTACCAGTACTCACTTCATATGAAGAAACGATTGGCTGATTTATTCGATATTGAGAGAATTAAATTTGTGCCCCTCAGCTTCCCTCCTGTTTTTGTCTATACTTGTCGCAAAAAGAAAGATGAAGGACACAGTGAAACGAGGGAATCAGTATACTAACCATAACCATACGAAGTGATGTGAAAAAAAATGAGAAGTCTCTCTCTCTTCAAGCTCGAAGACGATTCTGCGTTTCCGCCCGGCTCAAGCTCGATTTTGGTAAAAGCTTTTATTCACTTCTCCGGACGGGTCCAGTTTCATCTTGAATAGAGTGCCGTAGCTTCCCCGCTTGTTGGGACGCAAACGTACTGCTAAATCGCATCTCATGATGAGACAATTTAATTGAGCTTATGAAGTGTACCGTTCTTATGTTCATTGAGCAGCTTTGAGAAAAGCTTGCTAGAGTAATCAATCCTACGCTCTGGAAACTCGCCTGTAAGTATAATCTTCAACATATGAAGCAGACGTTTACCCGTTAGTTCAGTAGGCCCGAGAGACCATTGTCTAATACTGGGATATAAGTATATCAACCCAGAGTAACGAAATGCTGCCCTCAATCTTTCATAAAAATCATCATAGCTAAGTGATATACCGTTTGCAATTAATTCCTTGTAATAAATTTTGGCTTCCTCAAGGTTAAAATAACTAGCCAGATCAATATAAAAGGGTGCATAATAACACCACCCGAAGTCAATAAAATAGGGTTTTCCATTGTAATAATGGATGTGGGAACCGTCTACGGATTGCAAATCTCCATGCGTAAGAGTTAGGCTTTCCTTCTCATCATACAAAGCCACCATATCACGTGCAAAAGCGTTTGCTTTTTCACGTAGTAATGGCAGATACGCGCCAAATTCCCTGTAAAATTCGGGGTTCTGCTCTATAAGCGTTTGAAAATGGTCCACAGACACTTGTGTAACTAAATAATTTTCCCAATAATGACGGTCAGCATGGGGGAGCCACAGCATCTCCGAACCTCTATGCATATTAAGGGCATGGATTCTGGCTAATGCCTCCGCAACTCTTGGCGACCAGTCTACGCCAGGCGGAGGAGATTTAACACTACCCAAATCTTCTATCGCCATCCATCTAGGCTCATCTGTTTCTAGATCTAGTGAAAAAGTGGCGGGTGTGTTCTGATGGCCCTGGTCAGTTAACGTTTTCATTGCCATGCGTTCTTTCAGGGCAGCTTCTTTAAATATTACGCTCTCCTTTTGACCATTTTCATAAGTAACCTCTATACGACGTACATCCGCACCAGACCACCCACGTTCAGCATCCGTCATATACCCTTGCTCTAAATGACGGATCTTTCCACGTTGTAGTTCTTCGGCTAAACCTTGAGCAATTATGATCATATTATGTTCCAAATTAATCTACCTACCGATCTATTTAATTTAGGTTTACTCAATAGAGAATTTTTTTTTTGAAGTTCTAAGAATATCTCCAAGCAAACAGACAATCCTTTTCTATTATTTAGTGCATGGAATCATGGGAGACATGCTGCTCCTTCAGTTGATGCCCGTCGCGTGCACGAGTCTCTTGCTCCTCATTCGTCCTGCGGCCCATGAAAGGCCACCAGTTCGCTGGTCCGAACGTACGGACCATAACGGGAATGAATAGCGGCAGCATGAGCAAAGCGTATATAAACAGTCCACAAAGCACAATTGTTGCAATTTGCAGGAGTGACATTACGCCAGAAGGGAGCATCGCCGCAAACGTACCGCCCAGAATAACCGCTGCAGACATAATGACTGTTCCCATGTTTTTCATCGCTTCAAGAATAGCTTCCTGCGGCGAGAGATGGCGGTACTCCTTGAACCGATCCATCAGGAAGATACTATAATCGATGCCGAGTGCTACTAGCATGACGAAGCCGAAGAAAGGAACCGCCCAGCTGATGCCCGATTGGCCTAACAGCCGTACAAATATGACCTCTGCAATCGCCATCGAGGAATAAAAGGTAATCAGCAGTGAGGCTATCATATACAATGGCATGACGATCGATCGGAACAAAATGATTAAAATAATCGATATTCCGATCAACATCAAAATAACTGTACGCGAATAATCTGCTTTCGATATGTTGCTCAAATCGTTGTTCATGCTCGTTATACCGCCACTCGCCACCTGCGCGCCGCTATATGCAGAGCCTTGAATTGCGCGATTTACAGCCGCTTCAAGACCGTCGATTTGCGCCATTGTTTCTTGGGAGTAGGGGTTACTGCCAAATACGACATCGAACTTAGCTGTTAGACGATCCTCCGACATATACACATCAAGCGCCGTTTGGAATTCCTCGTTCGCAATGGCTTCTTCCGGGATGTACCAGCCCGTCATTTGTTTATTCGGCGATCCGGCAAGGCCATTCAGGTAGCCTCCTGCCGAAGCGAGCCCATCTTTTACCTCAGTCAAGCCATCTACACTCTGATCAAGGCCGGTTGTAAGCCCGCCAAGCTGAGTATTAAGTGAAGCAAAGCCCGCTTGCAACTCTTTCTGGCCATCGGTCAGCTCGTTAAATCCTTGTGTTACGCTTGGTAGCTGAGAGACGATTTGTCCTTGGCCTGTAGCCGCCTGCGCAATCCCTTTTTGCAGCTCGGACAGTCCAGCTGCCAGCTTGCCAAGACCCGCAGCCAGTGACGACTGTCCTTCTACTGCATGTAAGAAGCCTGCATTGGCCTGCGTCATGCCAGATGAAATGCCGGCAAGCTGTTCGTTCAGCTGTTTCAATTGGCCGCTAATGCTTGAAGCTCCCACTTGCAGTTGAGCCAGTGTGCTTAGCGCTTGTTTGTAATTTGCATCGTTTTGCAGCTCTGGGTAGCTCTCTTGAAGATCTGAAAGCCCTTGCTCGACCCCTGACAAACCACTCGCAAGCTTCGCTTGGTCCGATGCAATGGCAGTGTAAGCACCTGTCAATGTTCCAAGACCTCCGCCCAGCATATCATAGCTGGCCTGCAGCTGCTTGCTTGCGCCAGCCAACTGCTCGGCACTAGCCTGCGCTTGCTTCAGGCCCTTGCTAAGCTCGCCCGCACCAACCGTGCCGTCCTTCAAGCCTTGCTGGATCCGTTTCAAGCCATCACCAAGCTGCACAATGCCATCCTTCAGCTTATTGGTACCTACAACGAGCTGCCCGGCGCCATCTACTGCCTCATTTAATTTTGGTGCATTTTCATTCAAGGCGCTGCTTGCTTCTGACAGCCCATCCCCAATTTTACCTAAGCCTTCGCCGCTTTGGCCAAGACCATCCTCCAAAGACACCACTTGATCGGAGACAAGAAATTGCTCCATAACCTCGCCTGTAGGGCGAGTAGCGCTGCGCACGGCTTTTACGCCTTGCGTATTTGCCAGTTCTCGGCTTACTTGCTCCAACGTAGCAAGCCCCTCAGGTCTATCCAGCGGCTTATCGGTTTTGACAATTACAGTTGTCGGCAGTGAATCCCCAGGGCCGAAGCTGTCTGATATGATGTTAAAAGCTTTAACCGAATCGTATTTATCGCCAATCTCGTCTAACGAATTAAAAGAGATCGTGCCTTTATGAGCTGTTAAGAACGGGACAATAATGACAGCTAATATAATGAGCGCCCATAATGGACGTTTCAAGGAAAATTTGCCGACCGCTCCCCATAGCTTGCTTGGCTTATGCTCCAAAGAACCTTTTGCCGGCCAAAACAGCTTGCTTCCGAGCAGCGCCATAAAGAACGGTACAATCGTAAATAATGCGATGAGCAAAATAGCTACGCCGACCGCAACGGCAACCGCCGAACGATAAAGCATAAACGTAGAGAAGCCAATAGCCGAAAAACCGACCAATACAGCTAATCCAGAAAACAATACGGTTTTTCCTGCTGTACGGTACGTATTGACGATCGCTTCCGTCGTATCACCGCCATTATGGTTAAGCTCTTCCTTGAAGCGGCTGATGAGCAGAATGCAATAATCGGTTCCTATACCGAACAATACGGCGACCAAAAAGATCTGCGTAAAATTAGACAACGGGAAGTCGAAGTATTCGACCAGAAAAGCAATAATGGACTGCGAAATTAAATAAGTAAATCCTACCGCTACAAGCGGCACGAACGGTGCGATGGCCGAACGGAATACTACGAACAAAATAACTAGAATAAAACCAAGTGTAATGAATTCTGTTTTCTTAAGTCCATCTTGCGAGCTTTGGAGAACGTCCTCGGAAATCAGCCAGTTACCCGTATAATAATGCTCCACTTTTACGTCCGAGATCGCCTCGTATAGGCCATTGCGAAGCTCAGAGATCTCACGGTCGCCGGCCTCGACATTCACGAGGGCAATGATGGTGTTGCCATCCTTTGATACCATCTGCTCTGCCAGCCCTTTGGTATCAAAGTGGGTCGTGACCGACAACACGCCGATCGATTTCCCATCGCTCTTAAGCTTGTTGATACCGCCCTTCACCTCTGCAAGGTCTTCAGCTGACAACCCTCCATCCTTATGGAATACAAGCACCGTTGGCATTCCGCTGCTGGTGCCAGAGCTGTCGTTCTCTCCAATGGCTTTTTCTAATTCGCGGGCTACGGTCGAGGAGTACCCATCTGGAACATTAATCTGCCCCTTTGTTCGTACCAGATCCTGCATCCCCGGTGCGGTAACCATCAGTCCCACCGTTGCAATCAGCCAAACCGCAAGTACCAGCCATCTAAACTTCAGTATTGTTCTCATTTCTAATCTCCCTCTTAATAAAGTAAAACTAAGGATTCATCATTTCCATTGCGAGTCTCGCGAAGGAAGATTAATTCCCGTTCTGTGTATTCTTTTTGTTTTTAATCAAAATTGCACTCGCGAATGTACCAATTATTAAGAAAATACCAATCAATAGTGTTACATTTTGCATACCTGAATTAAAAGCATTAAACACGAGTGACTTCATTTCATCAAAAGCTGGCATAGCTTTAAATGCTTCAGCTTGCTTGCTATCAAAAACTTGTGAACCCCCAAAAGCTCCAGCTTTATGGAAAACATCCAGCATTTGATTTCTAAACTCGGTAGGAATATTGGCTAAATTCATGATACTTGTGTTCAATGAAGCGTTATAACCTTCCGTTAATTTAATTCCAAGCATTACAACACCAAAGGAAATACCCACTTGTCTAAAAACATTTAAAATACCAGAAGCCATACCTACATACTTTTTATCAACTGAACTCATAGCAGCATTAGTAATAGGTGGATTAACTAGAGCATTGCTAATACCTAAAAGAATAAAACCAGGCATCAGATAGCTCCACTCAAACGGAGCTTTGATCATATAACTCATAACAAATATTCCGATTGCACCGATCAATAGTGCTCCACTAACTAACCAACGGTTACCAATTTTCCCCGAGATAATTCCTGCAATTGGACCAAGAACTATCGTAAAACCACTAATGAGTAACATTTTTGCACCTGTATCAAAAGCCGAGTAACCCATGTAATTTTGCATAAGAATGGTTAAATAGGTAAAGCCTCCGTATAGTCCAGCACCTAATACAAAAGCTGCGATATTAGCCCCATTAAATGTCCAATTTCTAAAAATAGATAATTCAATCATCGGCTGTTCTACTTTTTTTTCGGTAATGATAAAAGCTATAAGTAAAATAAGTGATAATCCAAGTAGACTTAAAATGTGCCAATCAGTCCATGCGTAATCTCCATTCACTGACTTTTGAATTAAGGCTAGAATCATCGTAAAAATCATCGCTGTGCTGAAAATCAGTCCCCAAATATCAATTCGTCCATTTTTGTTTGTTTCACTTTCTTTAATCACAAACATTCCTAATATAATTGCTACAATCGCAACTGGAATGTTAACAAGAAAAATAGATCTCCAACCAAAAGCATCGACTAATGCTCCACCGACCAAAGGACCACCGGCAATAGCAAGCCCAACGGCACTACTCCAAATACCTAGTGCAAGTCCTCTTTGATTTTCAGGAAAAGAAGAAGTAACTATCGTTAATGATAATGACATCATAGCTGCGCCACCAATTCCTTGAAATCCACGGAAGATGTTTAACCAAATATCACTGTTTGCCAATCCACTGGCTAAAGAGCCAATCATAAAAATACCCAATCCTAATAAAAAGACTTTTTTACGTCCGATAATGTCGCCTAATTTTGAAACTGGCAACAACATTGCCGCATAAACTAAAGTATAGGCATTCAACACCCATTGTAGATTTGAGAAACTCGATGAAAAAGCTTGTTGTATATCTGGTAATGCAACATTGACAATTGTAATGTCTAACATGGCCATAAATACGGTTAAACTTACCGTGGCTAGAACCCACCATTTTCTTTTTGATTGTGTCAAAATAAAAACTCCTCTCATGTATATGTGCGTACAAATGCATATATATATTAAAATGAAGAGCACTACATTATTTCGAATCCATGAGTGCTTTCATATTGTTAGCCGTTATCTGAATATCAACAGAGGAAAAGTTATAAAAGTACCCTGCAAGTTCACTTCATATTCCGATAATCCAGATCATGCATCTTTGATTGAATTAAAATAAACATCTTTATCGTGTATACGTGTGTACAAATGCATATATATATTAATATAAAAAGCACTGCATTATTGCAAATTCATGAGTGCTTTCATATTGTTAGCTGTTTGTTCAAATTTATCTACAATGAAATTGTTATTCGTTTTGTAATAAACTTCTCGCCCTTCTTTTCTCCTTTGAACGATACCAAAACGACTCATGAAGTCAAGGTGCCGAGAAATAACTGAACGATTCTGTGGAAAATAGTCTGCAATACCACCGATTGTCATTTCACCATTTGCAGAAAGAAAAATTAACAACTCACTCCGCACTGGATCAAGTACCGCTCGAAAAAACTCAATATCAATATTGTCTTCTATCAGCTTTTTACATTTATTTGGATCAAGATTTAATCCCATTGTCATACCCCCTGAATTCATTATATGCATTCGTGTGCACATGTCAATGTTTTCGGGAAAATTCAATGAACGAAATTTTATATTCCATACTTACACCTCCATAAAATCAGTCAGGGAGTCTCTATATCTTTTGATCAGCTGTTATTCATTTTTCTTACCTACTGCTCAATCCCAGTGCTTTTCCATGGCTTCTTCACATCGAGAAAAACCATTTTTTGAATAAAACTTTACACTCTCACTACTTGGCCAAAGTATAAGAAACTCAACCTCATTTTCTTTTGACCATTTTTCCATAGCTTTATGAATTTCTGAGCCGATACCTAGATTCCTGAAAGCAGGGCGAGTATAAACATTCGTAACGTAACCGTAATAAGGATCTGGTGATTTCCCTAGCCTCGGAACTTTATGTATTAATTGCATATACATATGTGAGACAAGACTTCCACTAATCTCTGCAATCCAAATATACCAATCTCCACTTTTGATAGCTTTCACCAAGAACTCACTACAAACCTGGTTAAATTCCTCAAATGTGACCGCAGTATCCACACTTTCCTCTTCCGAGAAGTCCCAACGCATTTGAACAAGCTGAGGCACATCCTCCAACGTGGCCAAGCGAATTATCATCATACATCCCACCTTGCTTTTAAATATCTTTAAACTTCATTTTATTATATCTTTGCGCTAACCAGCCCGTTAGTTGAATGCCTCAATAGAATTAAATGCAAACATTATTTCTGCTTCACAAACCAATTCATTGTTTACCTTTGCGATGCCTATTCCTTTGACAATCTGTCCCTTGGCTCGGGTCACTTCGAATTCCAGATGGAGTTGATCCCCTGGTTTTACTTGCTTTTTGAACCGACAATTATCAATACCAGGGATATCTATGGGGAATAAGCTCTATAATTCGATTAATATCAAGCATGGATTTCCTCCTCTAATATTGGCTTATAACCATTCTAACGTCATTTGGAGAAATCATCCATTTTTATACTAACCTGCCCCCTGTCCTTTCTCTTCTTTCACCAACCCTAATCTTCCCAGCCGCTACAAAAGTCGGACATGCTCGAGTACCCGGTAATAAAGAACAAGGAAAGTCAATAAGCGATTGGACTTCTGCATTGTGGCTATGAGTATGAGAAATAACGATGCTCCTATTCCTAACAATTAACAGATAACATAAATACCGCTTTAACAGAACGTACGTTCCTGTTATGATGTAATTATAGTGTTTTTGTTCTGGATTATATTTCTACTTAGAAAGGATACATAATATGAATTTATATAAGTTTGAATTAACGGTTAACGGATTTCTTTTACGCGTTCATTTTAGTGCATCTGAAGAAAGTGGGCTAAAATGGTGTAAACGAATTGCTTCTGAATTCCAGAGTCATGTTGCTAATTTGGAGATAAAAGTTGATATACATAAAAAGGAGAAGCAAAAGAATGCATGGGAATATCACGGAAAACCTTATTTATATGATCGAACACTGAGGAAAAAGCCGCTGACAAAGAAAAACAATGTAGCTGAATCAACTGCTGCTATGTAAAGGGAATTATAGAGACGGAGAATTTAGCATACTGGAACATTTATTTGTTGTGTTTGAATTTCACGTTAAGTACGATACTGAAAATAAAATATTTTTATTGAAATCGAGGAATACTTTCAACATTAATATTAACTTCTCGCCATAAGCTCAGCTCAAGCATAGTTATTTTAGGATTTAGTGTGGGCGGATTTTGGGCTATCTCTATTGCAGTTAATATACCCACAAACCCAATCTGGGTATAACGGATCGAACCCAGCTTTTTTACAAACCCGTTCAATCAGGCCGGAAACATGCCGACAAACAGTACGATCAGGCAAATCGTGGCTACGACTGACAGAGCCGGGATCATGATACCGATCACTCGGGCAATTCCCAGATACCCGGTCGTGGTTATGATCCATTCTTTTCCGGCAATATCCGCGTCAGTTGCTATGAACTTGATAATCTAGCCCTGTTTGCTGTCGTAAATTTTTTTCAGCAGGTCCGCAAACTGCTGTTTATCGCTTTCGGACAAACAATTCGTCATCTGAAGGCTGAACTCATCCAAAATCCGTTTCAGCACAGGTTCGAAATCTTTCGCTTTTTGCGTTGGATAAAGCAGGTATGAACGACGATCGCGAGCATCCACCGAACGGTAAACGTATCCAGCCTCCTCTAGCTGCTTGACGCAACGGGTCGTAGTCGCTTTATCGAACTTCACTTCATTTGTGAGCTGGTCCTGGTTAAGCCCGGGATTCGACAAGATCGCCTTAAGATAACTGTGGTGCCCGCCCCCGCCGATATCAAATGGTTTTAATATACCAGCCAATTCTTTTTGGTTAATACGATGAACGTAGGACAACATTTTGCCAATCGAAGGTTTCTTCAACCCAGTACCTCCTTAAAATCTTTTGTATCCAAAAATTTTACCTCATGCAAGTTGCGTACGCAACTAACTTAAAGTATAATCAAAACCAAATTAGTTGCTAATGCAACTAATTGTTTTTGACGATAGTAAGGAGTGATTATTTAGTGAAACTGAAACTGGAAGACGAGAATCGTTTCATTACTTATCAAGATGACCCAGTTATCCAGAAAAGACGTTGGATCATCCTGATAGTCCTGAATTTATTTACATTTATGTCGACGCTCGACGGCAGCATCGTCAATATTGCTCTGCCCGTTATCGCGAAGCGGATGGATCTGACAGTCGCTGAAGCGGAATGGATAGTCACCGCTTACCTGATGACCATTTGTGCAGCGATCCTCTTTTTCGGTAAGCTTGGAGACATTGTTGGTAAAATTAAAGTGTTCAAATGGGGTATGATTATTTTCACGCTTGGTTCCCTTCTGTGTGGGTTCAGCTTCAGCCTGCCGCTTCTCCTGGGTTCACGACTACTCCAAGCCCTGGGCGCAGCGATGACGATGGCCAACAGCCAGGGCATCATTACAGACATCTTCCCAACAACAGAACGTGGAAAAGCATTGGGATTGATCGGGACATTTGTCTCCCTTGGCAGTATAGCTGGACCGAGCCTGGGCGGTTTTATCGTATCCGGACTGGGTTGGGAGTATATATTTTTGGTGAATATCCCGGTTGGGCTGATCGCGATTGCGATTGGGTGGAAGGTACTTCCTGCTGATCGCACCAAACTGAAGGTCCGTATTGATAAGGCCGGGGGTTTGCTATTCCCTCTATTTATCATAGCTTTGTTTTCAGGTCTACTGCTCGGGCAGCAGGTCGGTTATGGAGATATGCGGATCGTCGCTGCATTAATCATCTCCGCCATTGTTTTTGTTATTTTCCTTTTCGTTGAGATTCGTAAACCAGAACCCATGCTAAAGCTTACCCTGTTTAAAAATCCGCTGTTCAGCTTAAGCATTTTATGCGGCTTTCTGGTATTTGTGGCCAACTTTTGTTTTAACATCATCGCACCGTTCTATACGCAAAGTATTTTGAATCTTACACCCTCCCATGCTGGGCTCCTGCTAATGCTGTTTCCGATTGTCATGGTAATCGTAGCTCCACTCAGTGGCGCACTATCGGACAAAATTGGTTCCGAGCTGCTCACTTTTGCAGGACTCATTGTGATGGTTATCGCTCAAGTCGGACTTGCACGACTTCATAGCGGCAGCTCTATCATTCTGGTTGGGAGTTGGATTGGTATGCTCGGTCTCGGCAGCGGTTTGTTTCAATCACCGAACAACTCGTTGGTAATGTCGAAAGTGCCTAAAACCCAGCTCGGAATTGCAGGGAGTATTAACTCGCTTGTCCGCAATATGGGCATGGTCGTGGGAATTACGGTTGCTACTACCACCCTATTTGGTGTTATGAGTAACTTAGCTGGTCATAGGGTTACAGGACTTGTGCCGGGCCGCCCCGATCTTTTTCTATCGGGCATGCACGTGGTTTTCATGACCTCCGCTTCAATATGCTTAGTAGCTGCAGTACTTACGGGTTGGAGGCTGTGGTCGGCAAAACGGACTTTACGCCGCGAACATTTACGGTCTCGATAATAATATACTGGAACTGTAAATCAACTGAGGTGCTGTTCTAGTCAAAAAAAATAAATTATGTGAAAAGTAAAAATGTTAATTAGTAAAATTATTTATGTACTCTTTTTTTTTCGGGCATAAATTAGATTGATACCCAATCATAAATAAAGGCACTCAGTAATTGCGTGCCTTCTATGCCCGATAGGTACAACCCTTTTCACTTCTTATCCTCCGCAAAATGGAAAAACCCTCTCTAATACAGCTGACCTCGTGTTAATTGTTAACCGTATTTTTTGCGCTAACGATCATTCAATCCATGTTCAATAGATTAGGGGTTATTCCAGAAAGTTCCCCGCCATTTTGCCTATAAGGTATGCCTGAAACCAGGTTTACCGTTTTTTTAATCGGCTCCCAAATGTCTTCAACTGCTTGTCACATCGAAAAAGCGAATAAACTCTTCAAGGATCGCATCCAAGAAGAGTTTATTACAAAAGTTTTAGCTTATAGAATCGATGTTGTTGGTGAGGATATCGATACAGAACGGTATCATAATAAAGGATATGTGTCCAATTTATACTAATGCATGTGGTATATAAAGTTCTTCTAAACGGGTAATTTCTTCAGACGTTAATTTAACCGATAACGCTGAAACCGCATCTTCAAGATGGCTGATTTTGGTCGAACCGATTATTGGTGCTGTGACCTCTTCCTTTTGCAGCAACCATGCAAGAGCAACTTGTGCGCGCGGAATCCCTCGGTTAGCGGCAACTTCTGCTACTCTTTCAGCAACTTTGCGATCAGCTTCTTCCGTTTTAATAAACAACGCTTTTGCTATTTGGTCGTTCTCGGATCGCGAGGTCTGCTCATTCCAGTCCCGGGTTAACCGGCCTGCCGCCAAAGGCAGGTAAGGAGTGATGCCAACGCCCTCATCTTTGCAAAGGGGGAGCATTTCTCTTTCTTCTTCCCGATAAAGCAAGTTGAGTCTATTTTCCATGGAAACAAAACGTGTCCAGCCATTGCGCTCCGCGACATGCTGCGCTTTCGCAAATTGCCATGCCAACATGGAGGATGCTCCGATATATCTAACCTTTCCCGCCTTAACTAAATCGTGAAGAGCCTCCATTGTCTCCTCGATTGGTGTATTAGGATCCCACCGATGGATCTGGTACAAATCGACGTAGTCCGTTCCAAGCCGTTTTAGACTGTTATCAATTTCGGTCATGATGGCTTTACGGGAAAGTCCCATTGCATTCGGACCTTTGCGCATCGGAACAAATACCTTTGTAGCAATGACGGTTTCATCACGACGGGCGAAATCCTTTAATGCACGTCCAAGAAATTCTTCACTTGTTCCATCCGAATACATATTAGCAGTACTAAAAAAATTAATGCCCATTTCGACTGCTTCTTTAATGATCGCTCTGCTGCCCTCTTCATCCAATGACCATGGGGTATTGCCGCGTTCAGGTACGCCGAAGCTCATGGTTCCAAGACTTAACTTCGAAACATCCAAACCGCTTTGTCCCAGTTTCACATATTCCATTTAATAACACACTCCTTATATTTGTAGGCGTTACGCCTTATATTATCTGTAGATCTTCTGGTGAGTCAGTACTAGAGATTAAATCACCAAAGGAACTGGCGTATCTCATTTGAGAACGTTCCCGTCGGCCTGTCTTCGCCGAGCATAGCAAGGCGCACAGGATGACGAGCAGCCTGTTGGACGGTGCCCGTGCCCTCAAAATTGTTTTAAATTCCGTTGCGATGAAGCTCCGGCATACAGCATTGACCTTAATTCCTGTGGACTCAAGTTCGATTGCGAAAGCAAGGCACCGAACACATTCGTTTCGAAAACTGTGCGTATCTCGTCGAGAGACGCGATGCTTGGGGAGCGGACCTTCCAACTTCCTCCAGTGGCCTACCTGGCAGACCTGCGGATGATATACCCGCGTTGTTAACAAGCACGTCAAGAGAGCCGAGTTCGCTGCGAATACGTGCTGAAGCAGCTGAGATGAAATCCTGATTCGTGACGTCGAGCTGTAGAGCACGAGCATCTTCACCGATACTTTTCTCTGCTGCCTCCCCTTTTTCGAGATTGCGCGAGCCGATGAGTACCGCAAAGCCTTGTGACGCGAGAACTTTCGCTATTTAAAGCCCGATTCCTTTGTTTGCCCCAGTGACCAAGGCGACAGGTTTATGCATTTTTCACTCCTTCCTTTACATCCTTTGCAGAACTTTATAATTTTCATAGGTTGACATATCAACCTAAAGACAAATTCAATTCCCTTGGTTGATATGTCAACTAACAAAACAAACTGTACCATCTTGTGGTTGACGTGTCAACCATGGTATTATATTGGCATGGATATTAATGAACTAAACGACGACGAAATGCGACTATGGAATACATGGAAAGGCTCCTTTAAACGAGTCTTTGGCCACGTTGTAAAAGAAATGTCTGAATATACAGGACTATCAGAAGGTGATTTTGGAGTATTAGATCGTTTAGTCCAATTTGGGGATGGAAAACTTCGCCAACAGGAATTAGCTGACTCGATGGACTGGGATAAGAGCCGACTATCTCATCATCTAACGCGTATGGAAAAACGAGGTCTAGTTCTGAGGAAACCACTGGACACAGATCGCGGTGTGCAAGTCATTATTACTCCCGTCGGAAAGTCAGCCTTGGATGAAGCCCTTCCCATAGTCTCAAAGGCAATACGCAAGTATTTTCTAGATCTATTAACTGATCAAGATATTAAGTCAATAACTGAACTGGCGGAACGAACCAAAAAAATTGACAGATCGCCTAGTAACGACTCTTCATCTTGATCGCTGTTTTGGATGGCATGCACAACATATAAGTACTGCAATTGACAAGTAACGGGCCTCTCTCGCTAAAAATAGCGGAGGGGTCAGTTTAATTTTTCCAGTTGAAGTCGTATAGGTGTAATGCAGTCGAAACTTTATTAAATAATCATCAAATCAGTAATGTTATTGTTTTTTTATTTGGCACTAGTGTCCTAAAACAAGATTAGGGCAGCGCGATAGAACACATCGATAACTTCCGTAATTATCATCTTTCTATGCTTGAAGCCCAATTTTTAAAGTGAATCAGTATCTCTTCTAGATTCGTTGCTCCGCCTGCACCATGAAATACTCCATCCCTCACAATACAGTAGAACCAATCTTCATCAGTTCTCTCTTCTTCTATCGAATCAAATGGCGTATCCTCTAAATAAGTTTCCGCCAAATTGATTTCAATAGACCAACCGGGATTATCCACTGTATCAATTTTCACACCATATGAATGTTCCCAATCTCCATTACAGTTTTCATAATACCAGTTCTGAAGCCATTTTAATGTATTCATCATCTCTACCTCTTCTTTGGAATTCCGTCTGGTCTAGTTAGTCTTACTACTACAGATCCGTTCAATCTCCTCAACTGGAAAAATCGTAGTTCTGCTCATCGAAACGAGATTAGTGTAGAAATCATTCATCACTACGGCTATTGGAGCGTACCGCATGATAATCTTTGCTGCTGAATCCATCATCTCTGGCAACTCGTCGCGCTCAGTACAACGGCGTATGTAGTCTATACGTTCAGTTCGGTTTACCGTGCCAACTAATGCCGTTACAAGCCAGTTCACTAACGTTGTTACCACATAACACCCATCATGAGTCTTGTTCACTTCAAGAAAATTCAATTCAGAATCGGACAGTTCAAACCGAGAAGACGTCGCAAGACCAAAGTCCGAAATATAAACACGGTTTCCGTCGGTTAAAACATTCTTAAAGTGGAGATCGAAATGATGTAACTTGTTTGCATTCATAAAGGAGACAGCGGATCGCAGATTCAAATCCACCATGGACAGTGCTGAAGCGGCTTTACTCTCACCAATAGCAATCTGTTCGGAAAGCCAGTCGTGCAGGTTGTAGGGAATGTACTCACAGAACAGTACAACACTGTACTCGGATTGTTCAAGTGCCTCAATACGGTCACCCATTTTTGAAGTATCCCAAAACTCAACCATACGGGAAACATCGCTCAGTTCATCAGAGATTGGAGTTCGTCGTTCTGGACTTTTTAACACCCGCCAGTGGTACATTAACGGAAAACTCGCACAGTGATTTGCCAGCACCCAGTTGGTGGTCATGGTATGGGCTGCAACCTCGCGCCACACACTAAAACCTGGAGAACCTATGCCATACTGGCAATATGGAGGAAGTTTGAAAACGTTTTTCGTGGACATGGCATTTTCAGTGAGCCTTTCTTTTTCCGTAAGTGGTATTATTTTCACGAAGATGGGCGTTTCCTCAATCTGCATCAAAACCGTTGCACCACCAATGCCAGTATCAAGACCCGTAGCATCTTCTACTCGTTCTCGAAGCTGTTCATCACTGAGCAATGTTACGGCAGTGGACACGATAGCATAGCGGGTAAGGCGAGTTTCATGAGACACATAAGACTCCTTCTGTGATGATGTCATAGGGGGTATTCTCCTTTTTTCCCAGATCGGATGGCGTGAAGTATGTACATTTTGTACATTGACATAAAGTTCCCTAACTTTCTCTGATCATAGCATATTTAACGACGTTCCATTGCCCTTGCTGGTAAGCAAGTATCATGTCTAAAGAGATTGATCCCTCGTTTGAACGATACTTACTAACCTCAATAGTCATCTCATCTGGGTTGATCGATTGCTTCTGTTTTTCAATGGTTAGAAGAATGCCTTTAAGCATCGTTTTCCCCTGCTCATATAACTTTTGCTCTATTAATTGTTCATAGTTGTAGTTATAAATCTTGATGTTATATTCTTTTTGTAAGTATTCTTCAATAACTTGTTTATCAGAACTTTTCAAAATAACTCCCTCTTCCCAAACCAGAGAAATGTACTCCATATCGGCATTAAGAGCTGTATCATTTGAAATCACTTCATCCAACGCTACGCGATAAGGTCCAGTAAGATCCTCCTGTGAAGCTGAACTAGTCAAACTGCTGGAGCAAGCTGTTGTTAGAATAATCAGGATAATGTTGAGAATAAAATATAAATATTTTACTTTTATTATAATCATCCCCTTTAAAGTACTTACTTAAATGAACGCAATACAACTATATAATGTTGCCATACAATGGAAAAATGTTCTTTTCCCTCGACTTTCCCCTCTGAACACAGTCTGTTAAACGTGTATAAAACATCGTTGTTAGCCTTATGAATATCACAACATACGTTGGTTTAATTCACTTTAATTGTTTTAAATACTGCTCCATTAATTGATTTATAAAAAAAATAGATTTTGATTCTTGCGAATATGCAAGAATCAAAATCTATTCATCTATTAGCTTAGATGATCAATACTAACTCACCTTATACTTTACTCTTTCAATCCAGCTGATATGGCTTGCCAGAACCCTGAATCTTCAGTTCCCATAGACCAGATGGAGATACCCGCGAGGTTATACTTTATTGTTAAATGAGTTTTTTCCTGGATACTTGCTGCATTTTCGTACCAAACCACATGTTTTGAACCATCATCAGCCTGATAGCGGAGAGATATTGAAGACGAAGACTCATCCCATTCTGGTTTAGCGCCTGTTGAAGCAATCAAAGCAGGAATTTCTTTTAGAGCTATAATATCTCCATTCTTCTTCGTTTCATTCCAATTATAACCATAAGCTGGTACTCCAATAATTACTTTTTGAAGAGGAATTTCAGATATAGTGTACTGAATGGCAGCCTCCATCCAATCTTTACCTGCTACTGGTCCAGAAGGTCCCCATGGACCATTCTGGTCATAAGTCATAACTTGAATATAATCAGCATGCTTGCCTAATTCCTTGTAATTGAAGGCACCTGACCAGCTATTAGTAGGATCATTTTCAAACTCAGCTGGAACCGATACCATTGTTAGATATCCCTTAGGTCGTAACGTTTGAGAAATCTCTCCAATAAAACTACTGAAAGCTTTACGATCCTTAGCCTCAATATTCTCAAAGTCGATATTAATACCTTTATATTGATTCGTTTTAACTAGGTTAAGAATACTTTTGATAGCCTCTTTCCTTACTTTAGAATCGCCTACAATTTTGTGAGCTAGTGCCGCATTGAAGTAATCTCCTTGCCAATTGGAAACCGCTGCGAACGTTTCAATATTTTTCTTATTAGCAAAAGAAATAGCTTCCTTGGGGGCAGAACCAACAATTTTACCCTTCGAGTCGAATGTAAATGAATCTGTAGAAACTTGAGTGAGGTGAGAATAATTAGTAATAAGAGAGTCATAAGCATTTTCATCTTGAGCATAGTATCCCAAAACTATTTTGGAGTTGGAACCCGCTGAAACATAACTCGACGATAAAAGAAAACTACTTAATATTGTGCTGATTATGGAGAGATATAAAAGTTTTTTCATTACAATACACACACCTCGTATTTAGTTATTTATTAATTTATCAGTATTTATGAATTGATTAATCTCTGGCATGACGTCATACCCAATTTCCCTAACGAACGTTCGTTAAGCCACTGTAGCATAGCGTTTTTTTGAATACAATATATATAGATATAATCTCATATTATTAGTAATTCACTAAGACATTAGGATAGACAAATATAAGTGCCTCCCCATTCCTTGCCATTTTGCACTCAAGAAACTAACACTATTTATTTTAAAATTGTAATGAAATTTACTTTATTTTCTCTTTTGCAACAATTTGATATGTTGCTCCGTTAGAGGTGCTGAATACATCCTAGGAGGAAAACATATGAACACTCGTAACAAAAAAATAGCCTTAACTTTAGCCGCAACGATTATAGTTGGAGGAGCTTTGTCATTTACTAACTTTAACAGTTCCGATGCGGCAGAACTTAATTCAACTAAGGAAATCCACATTCTTCCTATGAAGATTTCAGAGCAACTGAACAATAAACTAAAAAATGTTAAGCTCTCATATCAAATTCCGAGTATCGTTATTTTCAACAAACATCTCAGTGATAAAGAATATAAGGATTTAGAGAAGAAGATTGGTAAGTTCCACATCAAAAATACGTATAGCAAAGTTCTTGAAGGATTCTCTGCAAATCTCGCAAAAAGACAAATTGAGCTGTTAAATAATGTCTCATTCGTGTCTTTAATTGATTTAGATTCAAAAATTTCATTGGGTAAAGAAATTACCATAACATCAGATTTTGTTAAGAATAGCGACCAATAGTCCGCCGGATTCGCAGATTACCCCAAAAAGGATCGTTCAATCTATAAACTGAATTATTCGTTTAATTCACTACCGAAAGAAATCAATATGAATCAAAGGGGGCTGTACCTGAGTGGTGTTAATCGTAGTGATGATTTATTCATGTTCGTGAAGAAAAAAATAGATAAGACATCTAAATTAAAGCCAAATCAGACCTATCTTGTAACCTTTGATTTTGATATTGCGACTAACGCAGCGAAGGATAGTATGGGTGCTGGTGGTTCTCCAGGAGAGAGTGTGTATGTAAAAGCTGGAGTAACTAAGCAAGAACCCAAATCGATTCTAAATAAGGATTATTTCTATCAAATGAATATCGATAAGGGCCAGCAGTCTCAAGAAGGCAAAGATGCTTTTGTGCTCGGAAATTTATCGAAGAGTACATCTACAGATCAAACATATGAAGTAAAAACGTTCAATAATAAAAACCGACCTTTTCTCGTGAAAACGGATGCGAAGGGAGAATTGTGGATTATCCTTGGCACGGATTCAGCATTTGAAAGCGAAACCAGTATTTATATCACAAGAACTAAAATAACCCTCAAAGAAATTTAGATTTTGAGTAAGGAGCTGTGCTAATGACAGCTCCTTTTATCTTTTTACACTCGCAGACGAAAAGTCTCTTTCTTCTTTTCTTCACTCCGGTTTTCAGTGTTGAGATCGTCCAAACATGATCTCTTTTTATTTAGAATCCTTACCTCCCATGGAAGAACTGCGGCAAATATTTACGGTTCTGCTCCAGCATTTCATTCAGCATCTCTTCTGATATACACACGGAATCGGTTAGCGGATGAGAGCTAAGGGCGAGCAGTGCCTTCTCCCTGCTTCCCGAGACTGCCGCTTCGATGGCCAGACTCTCATAGGTCTTCACCGCTTGAATCAGGCCAACTGCGGCATCCGGTATTCGTGTAATAGGTACCGGAACAGCTCCTTTCTTCGTTACCAGGCAATTCACTTCGATACTGACATCCTGTGGCAAAAAGTCCAGGGTATCGCCGTTCATGACGTTTAGCGTTAGAACCTCTCCGCTATCCGTATGAATCGCCTTCATCAGATTGACAGCCGCCTCGGAATAATAGGCACCTCCACGCTGCTCCAGCTGCTTCGGTTTCTCCACTAGCTCTGGCCGCTTGTAAATCTCAAATAGTTCATCCTCAAGGCGCTTGACCATCTCAGCCCTCGTCTCGCCTATGGCTGCGGCAGCCTGCTGCTCCGCCAACATCTCACGGTGAAGGTAATAATATTTCAGATAATAGGACGGAATAGCGCCAATCGCCCGAATCAGCGTAGCGTTCCAAGCAAGCTGTGGCACGTTACTGGCCGAGTAGCTTCCCCCTGCGTCCAACATCTCCTCCATCTTGGACTCTCCATCAATCTCGATCCGGCTGATCCAGTGCAGATGATTTAACCCGACAAACTCGCAATAGATGCGTTCCTCAGGCACCTGGTAGAGCGCAGACAGCCACTTGTAGGCGGCGATCGGGGAATTGCATAAACCAATGGAGCGGATGCTGGAATGCTTCATGATGGCTTCCGTTACCATTCCGGACGGATTCGTGAAATTAAGTAGCCAGGCGTCAGGACATAATAACTCCATATCCTTGCATATATCCAAGAGTACAGGTATGGTACGAAGAGCCTTCATCATTCCGCCGGCTCCGGTCGTCTCCTGCCCGAGCATTCCATATTTCAACGGGATCGTTTCGTCCCATGCTCTAGCCTCCAGCAATCCTACCCGCATCTGTGTAGATACATAATGGGCATCCCTAAGTCCTTCCTTGCGGTCCAAAGTTAAAGTAATATTAATCGGCAGTCCGCTTCGTTCAACCATTCGCTTCGCCAGCCCGCCAACAATGGTGAGTTTATGAAGGCCTTCCGGAATATCCACTAGCACGATATGCTTAACAGGAAAGCTCTCATAATGACGGATGAAACCTTCGATCAGCTCAGGGGTATAGGAAGAGCCTCCCCCAATAACAGCAACCTTTAATCCAGGGCCCATTTCACATTCCTCTCCTTTACGGCAAGTCCTTGGTGCAATTGGTCATATACAATGGAATCTGGTTTCACTCCGTTCTCATCCATTGCGAGCAGGATGGCACCCGCTGCTGGCTCAAGGTCCAAGATACGCAACCTGCACTTCGGTGCTGCTGTAGTAACCTGAGACTCGATATGCCGAACCACATAATCTCCTTCTCCACGAGTTAGCACGCTCCCGGCCAATACAACATCAAAGGAATCATTGCCCATACCTAGTTTATGAATAACTGCACTGGCGACTTTCCCCAGCTCCAAACCTTGCCTTTCCAATATTTTTCTTGCGACTTCATCCCCAGGCGCAGCCTGAAACAGCAGTTTCGCCAGCGTATGTGGTGCCCTTCTTCCATCGTCCAAAAAACGGTGGTACATCTCTTCCACGGTCTCGAAGGTAAGCGCATTCAACGTAAGCGAGGTCAATGTAGTAGGCTGCTCCCTACCTTCCCATGAACGAATGACTGTCCGAAACACCTCGACGGCCAGATCACCGCCTCCGCCGAAATCGCCGAATTCATAACCGAATCCGCCGATCTGAACCTCCTCGCCTGCAACGTTAACACCATATCCATTCGTCCCGCTTCCGCATATAAGGACAACCCCATCCGTCTGCCTTGTGCCGGCTCTCATTGCAATGACAGTATCGCATACGATACGATGTTTCTTTAAACCCATTGCACCTATTATTGGACGTAAGATGCGGAAATCCGCCTCACGATCGGCTCCCGCAAGCCCGAATGTAGCGTAAGTGATATTCTCTTTGCCAAGCCTCGCCTGTGCATACGCCTCATCAACGGCCTGGATTATACTGCTCTCTGCAATGGCAGCACCAAGCTGATGATTGCCACAGCCGCTGATTCCCCTGCCTAATATTCGTCCCGTTTCGTCCGCCACGACGGCCAATGTCTTACTACCTCCACCATCTACTCCCAAGTAATAGTTCAAGTATGATCTCTCCTATGTTTCTCGGCTAATGAAGCCGCCAGCCAAGACTCTCGGGCGAAAGCTAAAGCTTCCCGCAAAAATCTTAACGAAAGGGCTGCTTCCAACCATGACTTTTATTTCGCAGCTGCCATTTTCGCCTTATTCTCCTGCCATCTCGCTGTTTTGTACTTCAACAACTTGTCATAACCGGATTTTTGCGCATCCGCCTCAGCCTTATCCAGAAGCGAAAGCACTTCCTGATCCGAGGTCGTGGAGCTTATCGCTTTAGCTCTAACTTGCTCATAGATCTCAAACACCCGCTGCGCAATAATGCCTTCTTCCGAATCGCTTGCAGGATCCAGATTGGCGAACTCCGTAGTGTTCATCTGCGTCTTCCACGTAATCTCCGATTGCCAATACGTTTCAAAGTTTCGCTTCTCTGGCGGAAGTTTAGACTCGAATTTCATCTTAGAATTGTCCACATAGACTGTGTTACCGTTCCACTGAAAGTTGACGGTTGCGTTCATCAACTCATCACGACCTTTAGCATCGCTTGTGAATTTGTCGGTGAACAACGGCATATCCTCCTCGTCCGTTCCATCCCAATATAATCCTTCTGGCCCCCACATAATCGTACGTTGGCCATCAGGACCTGTGAACCAATCCAAGAAGGCGAAGATGGCCTCTGGATCTTTGGCCGATTTCGTAATGACGCTGACATTCCAGCCTAGCTGTTTATAATCACCCGGGAAAATCTTGTTGCGATCCAACTCCGCTTTGTGTACAGGCCATACCATGATGTAACCAGCATCCGGGTCTTGCGCTTTAAGCAGATTGTTGCCCTTGGAGCCAAACTCGGTGGGACTGGACGCCACATAAATGGCTACTTTGCCGTTGATAACCTTCTGCTCGACCTGCTCCAGCTTCTGTGTGAAGGCATCCTGAGTGACAAGTTTTTCACGGTACAGACGGCTCATATACTGCAGCAGCTCACGATAGACAGGATCCGTGAACAGCGATACGAGTTGATCCCCTTGTGGAACGGCGATCATACTGTTGAATGTATGTGGGCGATTTTCTGCAAACGCAGATACCATGATGTCCACTCCTGCAGCAGTTTGACCAACCTCCAGCGGAACAACATCTGGATACTTTGACTTCACTTGCTTCAAATAGACGTACAGATCCTCTGGTGTTTCCAGGCTCGGCGAGCCGAGTTCCTCGTAAATCTTCTTATTGACGAGATATCCTGCGTTGCCGTTTGGCTGCGTGGTATACCAGTTAGGGAACTGATATAGCTTACCGTCAGGTGAGCGAAGCAATTCGAGCGTAGACTCCCCAGCCCACTTTTTCAGATTGGGGTATTTATTCAGATAATCATCGAACGGGACCAACATCCCCTCAGAACGGAGCTTTTCGACATCCGCTCCACGATCCATCCATATAACATCCGGCAGTTCACCGGCCACGATCATGGTACTGAGCTTGTTCTTGGCGACGCCACCGGAGCTGATCGGCACTACGTCGATCTTTTTATTCTCTTTGATCCACTTCGTCGAAGCATCTTTACCCCAATCCGGCATTGTGTACCAGTCATAATGGCCGTAGAATGAGAATTCCAGCGGTTTCTCTCCCAGTACAAAGGTATCCCCCGAGACTGGGTAATTCTTCTCTTGGCTTGCAGTATTACCTCCTGAACCCGAACATCCCATTAAAGCCATGACAATGATAAGTGTGAGTGACAAGCCAGAGAGAAGGTTCTTTTCCCCTTTTTTCATTATGAGTGCTCCCTTCGCGATTCATCTATGGTCAAAGCGGACGCTTAAAGCCTTGTCCGGGATTTGCTTGAATTACTCCTTCAAAGAACCGATTAATACACCCTTCACAAAATATTTCTGTACGAATGGATAGACGCAGAGGATCGGAATGGTTGCCACCATCATCGTCGACATGGACAACGATTTGGTAGTTACGGTTTTCATCGCGCTCATCCGGCCCTGTGCAGCAGCATCCATGTTCTGCATCTGTTCCATCATGATATTGGCATTAAGTATCTGCTGAAGCTTAGTTTGAATGGGTAGAAGATCCGTGTTAGATATGTAGATACTTGGCGCAAACCAATCATTCCAGTGATACACTGCCGTAAACAGCGACAGCGTAGCAATGACCGGTCCCGATAAAGGAAGTACGATTCGGATGAATACCCCCCAGTTCGAGGAACCGTCGATACGGGCGGACTCCTCAAGCCCGGGCGGGATACCCTTAAAGAACGTCCGGAATATGATCATATTCCACACGCTGATAATGCCTGGTATGACCATAACCCAAAAAGAGTTCATCAGACCCAGCTCCCGAATGAGCAAGTAGTTGGGTATAAGTCCGCCGCTGAAGTACATCGTTATGATACAAGTTACCATATAAAAGTTGCGACCCATCAATTCGCGTTTAGAAATGCCATAAGCTAATATGGCTGTTGCCACAATGGAGAGCAGTGTACCCAGCAACGTTCGGAGCACCGAGATGATGAAACCGTCAATCAGTCGCTCATCCTTAAACACCACATGATAATTTTCAAGCGTGAATTCACGCGGCCAGAATGTAATGCCGCCCTGCATCGTATCTGTCCCGGAGTTAAATGAAATGGCGGCAGCGTTCCAGAACGGATATAACGCAATAAATGTAAACAAAGCCAATGAGACGTAAATTATGCCAACAAACCATCGATCCCCATTCGACAGCCTCATGTGTATCTCTCCCCCTTCTCTCCTACCAAAGGCTGTTCCCCGATCGACGAGCCCAATAGTTGGCTCCGGACAATAACACAACGCTGATGATGGCCTTAAACAGCCCTGCCGCCGTTGCGTAGGAGTATCTGCTGTTCTGAATGCCAATTCGATATACATAGGTGTCCAGCACGTCGCTGACATCTCGCAAAACCGGATTGCCTCCCAGCAGCAATATGTCCTCAAATCCTGCATTTAGGAAATTACCGATTGCCAGAATCGAGAACACAACGATAATTGGCATAATAGACGGAATAGTGATGGAAAAAATCTGCTTCAGACGGCTCGCACCATCAATCGAAGCCGCTTCATACAGCTGGGGATTGATGCCCGCAATTGCCGCCAGATACACAATGGAGGAGAAACCAATCTCCTTCCACACATTCGTTACGGTCAAAATACTCCAAAAGTACTTTGGCTCCGACAGAAAGTTAATCGGCTCATCGATAAGACTCAGCTTCTGCAGCAGTATGTTTAGGCTGCCGTTGTCCGTAGACAAGATGGAGATCACAAAGCCCGATACGATGACCCACGACAAAAAGTGAGGCAAATAACTGATCGTTTGAACAATTCTTTTGAAAGAATGTTTCCCTACTTCATTGAGCATCACCGCGAGAAGGATGGGGGCAGGAAACCCGATGCACAGTTTAAGCATGCCAATGACGAGAGTATTCCGCATAATGGTCCAAAACTCCGGCGTCCCGAAAAACGCCTCAAAATGTTTGAAACCTACCCAGGGACTGTTCAGAAACCCTTTGAATAAACTGTAGTCCTGAAACGCCATCAGCACTCCGTACATGGGAATGTAGCTGAAGACCAGGATAAACATCATGGCCGGAAGCACCATAAGTTGAATATCCCATTGCTTCAGAAAGCGGTGCAGGTGACTTTTCTTAACAAGCGGCTTCGTTTTGCTGCTCATCTCCACTTGCGGCATAGGCATCTCCCCTTTTTTAATTTAGTGTTAGATTTATTAACATAATTATGAGATGCTTGCCACTTCATTGTATCTCCTGCACCAGTTCATTTCTCTGCTAAAACCAGTAAAATATAGCACTATATTACTGATTTCTAGGGATTTTGCTTTTGTGAAGTCTTTGGCGTCATGCCGATGTGCTTTTTAAACAGCCGATTAAAGTTGGTCAGCGTGCGGAAGCCACATTCCAGAGCAATATCCATTACCTTCATATGGCCTCCCTCCAGCATTGTGACAGCTTGCTCCAGTCGAATATGGATCAGGTACAGCATCGGAGGCATGCCGACCGCGCGTTTGAATATTTCGCTGAACCTTGAAGGACTGAGATAGACAAGAGAGGCCAGCTCCTCCAGCGTCCATGGATGGGCGAAGTTTTGTTCCATAACCATAATCACCTGACGTATTTTCTCATACTGTCTCTCACTGATGAGGTGTTGACTACCGCAAATCCCCTCTATTCGACACTCCCGATTTACTATAGTCAGAAACTGGAGTATAAGCGAATATACAACCGTAGCGTAGGAACGCTGCTCCCTCTCATGCTCCAATTGGAGTTCAAGAAGAAGTGACCGCAGTCTGTCCATGGCCGGATGATCACGGTGGATTAGATTCGTGTAATGTTTGTCTATGTCGCGGAACGGGCTGAATAGCTCCGGATCGAATCGGAGATTATGAATAAACCAGGTCGAATCGAACGTAATGACAGTCATGACAAGATCCTTCGTTTCGTAAGCGCAGTGAAGATCATTCGAATTGATGAGCAGCACATCTCCCTGCTGGAAATCAAATTTTTGACCGTTGATGATGTAGTAGCCCGTGCCGGATTTGATATAATTAATCTCCAGAACATTATGCCAATGAAGCTTTTGATAATGGATAGTCACACCAATCGTGTCGCCGATATAAACTGGATAATTCTTATTCATTTTTACCTTTTCCTTCGGAACCACTTCTTCCCTTATGATAGATGGCATTCATAACTCCCCCCACAACTTTTCTTGTAAGCGCTACCAAATACATATCTTGTAAAAAACTCTATCACCTATATTCCATTGTTGTAAATAAAAAAGCTATCCCAAGAGCCATTACTGACCCGGGACAGCTTTTTAAAAGTAAACTCTGTAGTGCCTTTCAGATACACCTTATCGCTGCTAATTCTTCAGGACTTCAACTTCTGCCATATCGTTCAGAGTTATATTCAGATTATTTCACCTTATTTGTAAGTTTCGTTATAAATTCCATCTTTCGAACGTCAGTTGGCCGGTTTAAATTTGATCCAATCAAAATAGGCCCGTACCGGCATACCTGGGTAATTGAATTTTCCTGTCCATATTTCAGCCGGTCCCGAGCCCGACCACAGATTAACCATAATATAGCCAGGACTGGTCGGAAGTGTTCCACGTGATCCAGTCTCCGTGTGTACCAGTTTACCGTCTACATACCACTTAATGGATGATGGCGACCATTCGAACGCATAATTATGAAAATCGAGCGAGGCATCAAACCCCAGATTGATGATCGTGCTATGCTGGCCTACGCCATTCGTAAAATAATTAGTTTCCATCTTCGTCGTGTCTTTGCCCAAAATTTCAATGTCGATTTCGTCATTGGATGTGCCTGTTCCTTGCCCGGAATACGTGAAGAGGCTTGTGACGAGACCGACTCCTGAAGCCGCTTTTAAACGTGCTTCAACCCGGCCATAGCCATACTTCACATGGGTCGAATATTCAGCGGAAGCATAATTTTTCCCCGAGCAACTTGCGGGACACCCAGTATTGTCAAGTCGCAGAGCCATAATTCCATTCACGAATTCCTGATTAACCGCCTTCCAGCCCACTCCGAAATCTGGACCATTAGCCCATCCATCTGAGGTATAGAACAAATTAGGATTCACGCCGTTTAAAGGTTCGTTAAAAGCAATGTCTGCCGCCGACGCTTGAATGGGCAACAGCATCGCGCATATCAGGCCACTTGCCATTAACACAGCCGACATTTTCTTTCTAAAATCCATTAACTTTTTCATAAACAACACCTCTTCCTTGGAATGTAATTAAGAAAACATAAGCACGAGAAGTTATGCACTTCTGGGATTCCGGAATGAATAATTCCATCCTGAATCAACTTCATACTACATGTAAAAATGTAGTAAATCTCAATCATTTCAATGATTAAACTGCACTATTTAACGGTTTTTCGCATCAGTCCATTAGTTAAAAGGCTACAAACAGCCTATAGTTCCTTCCTGTTACGGTCTTCTTCAGCCTTCTTATCTCTAATCTTAGGCAGCGACCTGCGATACTATTTTGCAAATATTCTCGGAAATCTGTGCATATTGTAGCACTATAGTGACGCTATTGCCAATGAACTGTCCTGTCGGTTAGTTAAACAAGAAGACAGCCGATCGTGATCGGCTGTCTTCTTGTTTTTTTGCTCTATCGTGTCCCGTTTGCTTAATGATGTGTGTTGCTTTATTTCTTGTATCATGTATTCAACGAATGCTAAAAAAATTTGTAAGTCAACATTACTATTATCTATCTGTTTCTCTTTTATCTTAGTTAAGATCCATATTTCGCATCATGAGCACTTGCTCAACATTCGTTGTGAAACCTAATTTTAACAATAGATCGTTCAGAGGTTGATTGGATTTACGCAGGTTAGATGTCCCTCGTCTGCAAACATAGTCTAACGGGGCGAACAGTTCACTGAGTGCAAGCTTATAAATCTCCTCTGCATCTTCCCGCCCTGGAAGGACCTCACATTGATAGAGCGAAATGGTTACCATTTTACCCTCATGATCAAATGTTCGCTTATACAACGCATAGCATACAGGCTCGCTATCTTGTCTAATGATTATAGATTCACCCTCCTTCATGCTAGGCCATTGTGTCTGCCAAGCGGATAAACCTCGATAGAAGTCTAGCGCATATACATCACGGGGCAATCCTTTGGTGATAGAAAAGGGATGCTCAACAGATCGCTTCAATAATTGGGGATCTATTGTACCCGTATGTTGTAAAATCATTAATCGATCCGTAATTTCATACCCCACATACTGATATAGCTTGATCGCACTCTCATTCTGCGTGAGCGCTTCAAGTAACGCAAGTTCCACGCCTTGTTCTCGGTACAACTCTAGATTTCTTAACATGAGCGCTCTGCCAATGCCCTGCCCTCTAAATGCAGGCGCAATACCTGTCCCACCGTTCCATGCCACTTTCTTTCCATCTACGTCACGAAATCCATTCATGACAAACCCTGCAGGTTCACCATCCACATAAATAGCGAGTGAATTCTCCAAGGAAAGTCCTTCGTTAACAACCCTGGTCATCAAAGCATCAATCGTCATGACCATCTGTATAAAATAGCCCTCGAATCCTAGATTCCAAATACGTACATTTTCCTCCATCGATAGCTCACTTAGTTTCCTAAACGTCATTGTCATAAGTACAAACCTCTCTTTTACTTCGTTTAATGTGATCATTTTCGTATTTTCGTCCAACCTATATGCATTCTACTTTAACCGCTCGATAATGAAAAGTAAGGGAGCCATGGTCGAGTCGAACAACTAGTTCAAATCTCCATCTCACGCCACCGGCTTCATCGCATTTTTATACCGTGTATTGGAACTATGTTCAATAAATATTAAAATCTATCCTAAATATTGAAGAATTAACTGGTACATTGCTATAGAAAGCCCTAAAATACTCGCTTTCATCTTAGAAGGATGATTTCTTTCGCTGCGAAACAAGTAAAAGAAAACCGCTATAAATCCTAAGGGAATCCATAACTGAAAGACACCTTCTGTTGTAGCACGAGAATAAATGGAAGTAATGAAAGTACTAATTAAAAAGTAAAAGAAAACCGTAAAACGTCTTGTTTCTAATTGCTTGCTCCACCTTATTAAAAAGAAAATAATAATTATTGCGATAATTGTAATGTGTAAAGGGGGTAGAAGAATAGCAGCGTCCCCAAACTTGAATTCCATTCTACATCGTCCTCCTCATCTTTAATACATCGCCAAATTTGATCAATATGCAAATCTTGATCAAATTCAAACTGCATATACAGCTATCTTAAGATAGATTAAGAATTAATTACAGGTTAAAGAAGGCCCCACTACATTTATTCCGAACTTCAAATTAATCTGTTGTAGTTGGACAATAGTTGATGCATGACTATTTCGGCCATATCTTCGGGGGATTCGCGTTGGTTATTCTTAATCCACTGGACCAGCACACCAATCGATGAACCAACATAATGAAAAAATAAGTGAAGACAGCTTATATTTAAATGTATGGTTAGGTGCTAAATCAGATCAGAAGAAGCTGCCTGTATTGGTGTACATCCATGGAGGGACATTTAAAAACGGATCAGGTTCCATGGACTTGTACAACGGCGAAAACATGGCAAAAAAGGGAGTTGTATTCGTAACGATTAATTACCGACTCGGTATTTTCGGCTTTACGTATTGGGTAAATTTCGCCAAGAGTAGCGACCCTAACGATGATATACTACCATTTTGGGCGCCATTGAATTAAGATCTTCATTTAAAGAATAAAAGACATTCGTAAAAGTTTCCGATTATGAGAGAAGAATCTACAATTACACCCTGTATGATCAATTCGATAAGCTTTCAACTCCTCTGTTATTTCCGGATACAACCAAGTTTCTTGTCTTGTCTCAGAATAAGAACTTAATATTATGTAGCAAAAAGGACGGCTTCGCCGTCCCTTATGGGAACTATAATTGAAAGCAGATTCACTAGTAACCCTTCTTCTGTGCAATAATGATATAGACGGGTTGGTTAGCAACTTGTGTTGGTGGATGAATCGTATCAATAACTGTAAAACCTGCCTTAACGATTTCTTCCTCCATCTCCTTCGATGAAACCCTTGGAGCATTAGTCATCTCCGTCTTCTCTAATTCAATGCACAAAAAGATCCCTTTGTCTTTTAAAACTCTGTGGATTTCATCCAACACCAATGAAAGAGGTTGAACCTCGTGTAACGAGATTGAAGCAACAGCTTTTTCGAATCTATCGTTCTCTAATGGCATTTCTTTAAAGTTTGCAGCGGTGGTCTCAATATTGGTTATCCCTTTTTCCTTAGCTTTTAGCTCTAGATACTGTAAAATATCAATATCGTAATCAAACGCAACTACCTTTTTCACATATTTAGCAAAAGAAAAGCTTATATAACCTGTACCAGCTCCAAGATCTAATAGTTCATCCTCTTTATTAAGCTGTATAAACTTAAATAACTCCTCTGCTGGGAACCTCTCAATATTCTCCAAGTGCTCAATTTTTCTTTGTAGTTTTGGATTCATTTTTATACTCCTTGTATAATCGTATTTGTAAAAATATTTTGTTTTTTTCCAGCTGACGTCGAGGTAGATCCCAGTCTTGCCTGTTGAACTAAGGGATCAACAAGTTCTGCTTAGGAGATTTTCTATAGGCTTTTTAGTTCATATATTATTCTAACCACCGAAATTACCTCTCTGAGCACATTAAAGATATTAATTATCCATAATAACTATAATGTATAAAATAAGATTTGTAAATAACAATGTTTAACACACCAACCCCCTAATTTCCTACACTTGACCTAACCCGATATTTCATAAAAATTGGCAGAATCCTCCATCTATCACCAACGATCCAAGCTGGCATGAAACATGGAGTAAGGTGCTTGCTATCGTTCTCCTCAGTCTTGTAAGTCTGTTGGGTACTCGACCATGAAGCCTAATAGCCCGTCGCCAGAAGCTCTGCTAAAGTTAATGAATCGCGATCTCCTCATTCAGAGAACAGGCCGTTTGCGTATGACAGTCTCTTGGCAGGCGAATTTTATTCAATTTTTATCCATAAAAGAAAAATATATGATATATTTGATAAGTCACTTAAAACATATCAGGAAAAGAGGATGTTCTATGAAAAAAGTCTTTTTATCATGTATTGCCATGCTCTTGTTTTTGATTTCATTTTCCCCTGTGACTTCCGCCGCCAGTGGGGATCGTCTGATTTATGACACGATGTATAACGTCGCCGGTGGGGGATTAGTGTCAAACAATATCAGGTTTTCGTTTCAATTTGATAATTATGGTGATGCGCAGATCTGGGACGTCAAGGCACGCAAGATGATATGGAACAGCAAAACCAAGGACACAAGAATACATAAACTCCAGATTAATTATTTCAGCGGGAAGTTGGTTATATCAGATCCGCAAAACACACCTTATTGGACGTCAGATAACCTAGCATGGTCTAAGACATATTATGGAGCAGACAATGTGCCAGCCAATCTTAGAGGTAATGTGCTGATCATGCAAAATGACGGCAATCTGGTACTGTACAACAATGAAAATCCGGCCTTGGGCTGGTATCCTGTCTGGGCTTCCGATACAGGTGGACATTAAACACCATAACAGTACCTTGCAAATGGATTCACGCACTCATCTGCAATCATTATGTAATGTAATCTGATTCTCATTAAACAGTTGTTGTACACCAAAAGATCTCTTCAATAATGAAGAGATCTTTTGGTGTTTCACATATAACCGACATTTGCAACTCAAAAATTCAATAATTCTCGCTTGCTCACTACATAGGAATACAAATTGAGGATGGGACTCTTCTTTATCCGCGATTTAAATCTATTGTGCCACCCCACACTTATGAAGATAAACAGCTTTATCTCTTCCGTATTGGTATCCATATCTCGCTTCTGTATTGCAAAGAAGTAACATCCTTATGCTCATTCCACAGGATTTCCGGTCCTTCGCTCAGCTCATAATCTGAAGAAGGAAACCACTCGGAATAGATTCTTCCCCAGATATCCTGAAGCGTACCGGGAAAAGGACCAACGACAGTAAACACTGCCCATGTCGAGGAAGGCACTTCCAGTTGTGCCAAACCCTCAGGAGCCTTTTGGGTCGTAGCTGCACCGATATAATAATCTAGTTCCCCCTTTTCCTCCATCCGTTCCTCACTAAAATGAGCCGAAGCACTAATTAGCCCAAGCGGCTGAACATTGGATATCCTCTTAATCGTCTCAATTAATTCCGGCGTAAGACGTTGATACATCGCAGCAATGTCCGGGTTTACCCCGTTGAACACGATCGGCACCCTTTTACTGATACCCACAACCCGAAAGGCCTCTTTGTCTTCAATACGGTAGTTCATTTCGCTTCCTCCTTGAATGGTCAATTGGAATGTCATTCGAGGGAAGGCCTTGAGTGATGGACCATGATTTTTCGCTTCCGAGGGCGTAACCCCATGCATGCTCTGAAAAGCTCTAGCGAAGGAATCCGGAGAAGTATATCCATATTTGAGGGCAACATCAATGACTTTACTGTCATTCCGGCTTAGTTCCAGAGCTGCCAGCGTCAAGCGCCGACGTCGGATATACTCTGACAAAGTAATGCCGCTTAGAAAGGAAAACATACGTGTAAAATGGTATTCCGAGCAGCAGGCGATTCGTGCTACCTCTTTCATATCCACAGAATCCGTTAGATTCTCCTCAATGTAGCTCAAGCCCTCATTCAATCGTGCTAGTGCATTCATGATCTTTCCCTCCCTCGTTGATCTAAGCATATCAGAGCCTTTCTTCTCGTATCCGACATTCCCTGCACCATTTTGCAGGCATTCCTTCTTTCATGATTTCCTGACCAGCCCCATTAAACGCCTCTCCGCTCTTGTCCAACACTGCTCAACGTCAAGTTGATGACCCATGGCAAACCTGTATTAATTTACGTCTACTTGTTATTAGATAATATATTAAATTACTAATCGTGTCTTTTTAAAGCATTTGCAAAAAGGAGCGCCTTCAATGGGAACATGTTCTTGTCCCCCGACCAAAAAAGCCGAATGGATTGTTCTCATCCACTCAGCTTTTAGGGTAATTTCACAATAATTTGTATAGCATCACCTCAATAACTCACAAGTACAACTAACTGCATCATGTAAGCCTGTCGCAACACCGCTATTATTCAGAAAGTATCGGTTCACCTGGCTCCTCATTTGCAAGCAGCTCTGAACCATCAGAATGCCGTTCGAACATAACTGCGTCAACTCTCGTATAGATCATATCGGCAGGAAGCGTTGGCGGGTCTACGGTTGTAGGAGTAACCCTGGTTAACCGGACATACTCGCTACCGTCACCCGTAAAGTCGAACGTTCCTAGATTAACCCAACCCGATGAGCCGATCGTTGCATCGATATAGGTGACCTCGGTACCCGTCTTATGCTTCACTTCCACTTTGACATTATTATCATTTCCCGTCGTATGGACGAGCTTGTAGATCGCGACTGTATATTTCCCCTCTGGAAACTGGCCTTTCCACGTTGCGGATGATCCTTGAACTGTAGAGTAACGGGACTTAACCCCAATTTTGTATCCGGCTAAATTACTTTGACTCCAAGAGCCTTCTGTCGTGTATAACCCAGTTGTATTTGTACTATCGACGATAACCGTTAGGTCCTTGATCGTGATGTTCAAAGGTGGTGTGGTTAAGGTCACTCCGTCAATCGTGACAGTAGCCCATACCTCAATGTGATCCGTGTCCCCATCGAGATTAAGAAGGGTCAACACCCCACTGCTATCCACTTCGGCCAGATCCGTACGATCAACGAAATACTGCACATCGGCCTGTGTTAAATCACCGATCAAACCGTTATCCAAATAGCCGGTTACGCTCAGCTGTGCGGTTTGAGTCATCTGCAGCTCGTTCCGATCAGACAGGATCACAGCAGACTCCAATTGCGGTACCCTGTTCGGGTCCACCCACATGATCGCATCGGCAATGACCCTGGACTTGTTGGCTTTATTGGTTAGTTCCACGTACCCACTATCGCCTGCAGCAAAAGGATAATCCCCTAGGTGCACCCAAGTACCATTCGCCGCTGTCTCATCAACAGTAACCGTCTCGGAGCCCCCGCTATAATAAACAGTAAAAGAAGCATTCGTTGCCCAATTTTCACTCGCAGCGGTGATTTGCGGAATCTTGTAATACACACTGTAAGTGACACTTTCCGGCAGCTCAGGCCGCCATCTCATTTTGCTTGTCGCGTTGCCGGCCGTAGATTTGGCATACACATAGTTATCATAGTAATAGTTGTCAGCCGTCGTATCCCTTATCCAGACGCCTTCTGTCTCCGCCTCCGTATTATCCACAATGATAGATGAACTCTCCTGCCCATCGGGTTGGACTGGAGTTTCCGTTACCTCATCAGGCAGATAGAGTGTCCGCTTACGGGTCTGTTTCCCCTCCGATTCCACGTAATACGTGAAAGTTTGGGATAAATCATTCACCCGTATCGACCATTCCATTGGGTATATCGTATCTGGGATGGTCGTGTACGTGGCCCCTCCATCCAAGGAATAATGAATGGTCGCGGGTTTCGTCGTTTTGGCCTGCACATAAGCATCATAGACCGTTTCGTCGGGCTTAACCATCAGCATGCCTTTAACAGCATCAATTGGACTGTGGGTATCAAAGAAATAGCTTGCATCCGATAGTTCAGCCGTTCTAACCTGATGCAGCGGCACATCAATGTTAAGTCCTTCTACAATGATCGCGGTGATGCCCTTGCCTGAAACCGTGGCTTGAATGATTCCGCCACTCATAACTGCTTGCTCTGGTGTACCATTGTCGCGGATGATCGTTACGGTATAATCCTGTGTCGGGTTGAATCCAATGATTTGTTCATTCAATTCGATCGGAGTCTGAACTTCTTCTGACGATGCATTGCTTAGCCCGATGTAGAATTTATCACCGCTCTCACCCGTTATCCAATTCAATTGAGGATGGTTGGTCTTAATAATCCCCTTGGGCATCCAAAGCCAAACGTCGGAATTACCATAAAATTGACCTGGTTTATTCCCATAGAGGTGATATTTGAACCATAAAAAATTCGTTTCAAATACGGAAGGAAATGTAATGCTTCCATTCGATTTTAATGATTGTTCGCTGATCAAATAATCCATCGTTTGCCCAAGCTGCCCCGGAATATGGTGGTAATAGATGGATGTAGCCCCGCTGGGGCCTTCCAGAGGAAAGTCCGGTTCAAGTTGGCTAACGGCGAAGCCTTTATAGTAATAACCTGGATAACTGGAATATCTGCCAATAACCGCATTATGAGCAATATCCTGCAGCAGTTTATCCCCTGTATAGAGCGACAATCTCAGCATGAATGGAGCTTCCTGAGCGTTCATCCGATAATAGCCGGTTGTACTTCCTGCTTCAAACGTCAATCCGCTCGGTGAAACAAGCCAACGATCCGCCTGAACGCCTCCGGCTATATCTTCTGGAAGCTTGAGCCTAGGATATTGAAATTTACCACTTTCCGGCCAATGGAACGACTCTGCGTAATTATACGTCTCAGGCTGAGGAATCGTAACGTTACCTTCAGGAACTGGACGAGCAACGAACATGGTTGCATACCGTTTGGCTTCCTTATAAGCGGCATTCAAGTATTTGGGATCCTGAGTTTCCTCATAAAGCTCCAAGATCTCCATCCACAGCTTGCTATAATAATAAATGAACTCATTTTTACTCACATCTACGGTTGCAGGCGTATCGATATATTGCAAGATATAACTATCGGCTGCATCCTTGGCAGCCTGCAAATACTGCGCCTCTCCTGTCATACGATACATCATCAGGGGTTGAATGACAGGCCCCCGGTCTTTCTGGTCCGGGTCTCGCATGAGGTACTCTTCCTGTGCCAGCGCCCCAATTCCTGCCGAAGTGCCCATCATCTGATTGACGGCGGCTACGCTTGAAACATCGAACGGCAGAGTAGCCATTTTCCATAAGGAAGGCACACCGTATACTTTCTTCTGCGTCGGCGACCAACCGATACCATTTCGCGATACGCCATACTGGACGGACGGCAGTGCTCTCGTATCGTAAAGCTGGTCATCCCCAGTCAAATAGTAAGCCCCCAAAAGAACCGCATTCGAGCTTGTTCGGACGCTATCCTCGTTTTCGATATCAATAAATCCCTTGGCACGGCTCCACCACCCGCTGGGTGACGGGACATAATTAACAGAGTCGTCCCCTTGCGGCTCAATCTTAAGTAAATCGATCATATTGAACATCGCGTCAGTAAGCGACTGATCTGACACATTTTCGCGGTATGCTGAATAACCGTACTCATTGCGAAGAATATCCGCGTAGGATTCATACAGATTGCTTTTTTGAGCGATTAGCCCCATATGAAATTGATAAGTGCTCTCTGCGGTCATTTGCGAATAAGTTCCTAATTGAGGCGCATACAAGATTGGCTGCACGCTGCCTTCGTTGTTGACCAGGCTCATGCCAAGCCGTTGTTTCGTAACGCCTCCCGTCGGTTCAAATTCAACCGGAAGCTCTGCCGAAGGTACAAATACACCATACGTTAATGGATTTCCCGAACCATCATTTTTCTCAACCAGGCTCATCGGAGCGCTCAGCTCTCTCAAGCTTGTTGATTCCACTGTACCTACCATTTTGGCATGTGACCTGAATCCATTTAACACTTCATTGATGCCCGAGACTGCCTCTGTTGTGAAGGACTGATATCCAATCACATAATTGCCGTCGCGACGAGGCGTAAAGGCGAAAGAAACATCTGGTTTTTCCCCTGCCATGGACCAGTTCACTTCAAAATCGTAATCACTGCCATGCGTAGAATCGGTTAACACCGCCGTGTGGTTATCGGGAAAATGGACCCCATCGAATGTAATCCAGCGTTTGTTCATCGTATCGTAGTAATTGGTTCGGCTGCCCGCATTCCCATCTAATAAAACCCATTGCTCCTCAAGTCTTTCCGATACGTTATTGATTGGCGTCCAGTTTCCCGTGTCCGTGTTCTTATAGAACATGTCACGAACGATGGATTTACCCCCATCCCATGCTGCCTCATAGAAGGTCGCCTTATAGTTAGCATTTTCGATGCTGCCTTTTTCCGTATAACTGAGATTCGCTAATGTGCGGCTCCGCAGCGGGGGCAAGGGTGGTGCTTGCTGCCGGATATTTCCTTCGAACTTGACTGCATCGGCCCGAGTAATAATCGTACCCGTCGTAGGTTGCGTTCGAGTCAGCCTGACAAATTCGCTATCATCACCACTAAACTCATACTCCCCCAGATCCACCCATCCAACCGATGGACCTGACGAAGGTCTAAGATCCATAAACTTAACATCCGTAATCCCGTTATGAACAATCTCAATCTTCACATTACTATCTGCTTTATCCGCCCAATCCAGCTTATAGAACGATATTTTCGCCGTCCCTGCTTCCAAGCGCGGATTCCATGTGATAGTTCTACCTACAGCATCCGTATATTTGGAACTGGAATTATTGTATCCCTTTACTCCTGCGCTTGTGGTCCAATAAGGAGCGGAGAACCCGTTATTGACATTGCCTGAATCAACAGTGACGACATTATCAATTGTGAGGCTTCCATCATCAATGATGATCGTCTTATGTGGTTCTTTCTGCTTTATATTCCCTTCGAACTTGACCGCATCCGCACGCGTAAGGATCGTGTTCGTGGTGCCCGCAGACCGGGTCAATTTAACGAATTCTTCACCAACTCCGGAAAAATAGTACTCTCCCAAATCAACCCAACCAGCTGGAGCGCCAGATGAGGGTCTTAGATCCATAAAGACTACATCCGTCGTTCCATTATGAATAATTTCGATTTTCACATTGCTATCAGCCTTATCCGCCCAATCCAGCTTATAGAAAGATATTTTCGCCGTTCCTGCTTCCAAGCGTGGGTTCCATGTTATCGTTCTGCCTGCTGTACTCGTATATTGGGTGCTGGAAAGATCATACCCCTTCACCCCTGTGCTTGTGGTCCAATTTGGAGCCGAATATCCATTGTTCTCGTTACCCGCATCAGGTGTCACAACATCATTAATCTTAATGCTCCCGTCATCGATGATAATGGTCTGATAAGGTAAGGTCTCCGCATAAGCGGCCCTTATTCCGATCAGGCTGGAAGGAACTACTATCGTCAACATGAAAACGATGAAGAAAAAAAGCTTCCTTTTGACCATACAACTCACAGCCTCTCCTATTAATGATAACGCTTCCAAAAAAAGATTACCCTTTGCTCAAATGATCGTAAAAAAGGAATTAACCTTAGCCTTCTGGCTAATCCCGCTCTGTCGTTTCTATCTTAGCATGTCACATCACCGTGAAATTTCTTTCATTTTAAGAATTTCTTATACGATTTTAAGTAAAAAAAAGAAACCTACATCCTAATTGAGCGCTCATTGCAGTCAGATAGAATATAGGTCTTCCAAGTAGACCAATCAATTATAATGGCGGCTGCACCAATAGCAACTTCCCAAGCTGAATGACCGTATGATCATACCAAGCCGGATGTTGTCGAACATGTTCCATACCTCTTTCATTGCCACTTGCCTCAAACACGGCCGCTTTGTCTGTCTTCTTGTGATCGATTTCGAAGCGAACCGTATGTTTCCCATTCGGTAGCTCCGGTAAGTAAACATATTGATTTCGATTATGATCGTTATATGAAGTGAATCGATCGATAAGGAAGGGTTCACCCTCATCCACCGTCACCTTCAATCTGCCGGAATCCGGCCCCCCAATATCGAATAATCCGATGTGGGTTCCCTCAAACTCCACTGTGATCGTCTCTCCGGGATCGACTGCTCGCCATAGACCGGGGAACAACCATTCATACTCGCGCACTAAAGGAAAATCATCAGGGGTCATGTAAGACCACCCCGCGGAAAAATGAGTAAGACTATCCAGTGGCAGCATGGTTGCATACTCCCAAGGATTGGCCGGGACCAATGGATCCTGCGGCAAGTGATGTTCGACTTTTCCTACGTGATCTCGAAGCTCTCTGATTTTCTCAAACGACCGGGTGATTGTATCCGTGTAAATCTGATGTCCTTCGGGAATCGTTGGATGGATCGAATCATGCGTAAAAATAACGGCTCCGGGAATAGATACGTCTGCTCTTAAGGTGAAAATGAGCTTTCCTTCCAAAACCAATTGACTGACTGCTACGCCCAGATGAATCGAAGGAATGCCGTAATAGTCAGCGACTTCCTCTTGCATACGAGCGCCCTTCTGGTATTGGCCCGATTGAAATGAGGTCAAATCCCGTTCCTTAACCGTATACACAAACAGAATATCGGTAAACCGGCTGTGCTTGTGAATCTGTCGGACGATGCCTTCGATCCGCGCCTTGGATTCGGGAACTCCGCCATCGTTACCAACAAATTCAACAAACACTAGATCAGGCTGATGACGCAGTACATCTGTCTCCAAACGGGCGCAGCCGAGGTCCGATCCTGTCCCATCAATGCCTGCGTTCACAGAGCGGATATCTGCATGCGGATATTGCCCTCGCAGCCAATCCGCCGTCATGACCCTGTATCCTTTAGAACGTGTATTACTGCCGCCAAAATAGACAATTGTTACTGTTTCCCCATTTTCCAACTTTTGAATGACATTAGGCAGCCCTCTTCGAGGGAAAAATTCCTTCATCGTGACTTCACCCGCCCTCACTTAGCGTTTTTAGGAGCAAAAAATTTGACAGCAAATACTTCATAATAAGGCGAACCATACGTTGCACAGAAATCAAACCGGATTTGGGTTACACCTTTTGCATGCACCTGATGTTTATTCAACGAAAGATAATTTCCGCGGACTTTAATTTCACTCTTTGTTCCGTCCTCTAACGTTAAGGTCACATCATAATCCTGGATCAGTGGCTCGATTGGATCGTCGAAATGCTCCAAATTCAGCTGCGAATTGAAGACAAGATGGATTTCATCCAGATTTTTGGGGCCTGCAAAACCAAATTCCAACCATTCCTGTCCTTCTGTACGTTCCGAAATCCAACCGTTTGGCAGACCATAAGGTCTGGAGAAACCATTGACGACATTCGCGGGATTATACATATCCTGGGATGGTTTCAGATCCTTGAAGCAAATGCTCTTATTAAGCTTCTTCAGCCTGGACGGCTCTTCCGGTTTATAAAAGAAGCTCACCACTCCAGTCATTTTCTCTTCATTCGTGTGTATCGAAAGGCTCTCTGAACCTTCCAATACGATGTAGACCTTGTCATCAGCCGGTTTCTCGCAGCCCAGTTCCAGCGTGATCCATTCATCGTAACCCGCTGAAATAAGCAAGGGATATTTTTTCAACTCGCTGGCGGGAATATAGTTTTCCTTCCGCTCCCCGCCAAATAGCTTCACTTGCAACATTTCCGAATGCTCGGATCTATTTTTAATTTTGATCTGCACACTTTCAGCTACGGATGTCTGAATTGGCAAGACCAAACATAACGCTTTCTCCAAGGAGATCTCTTCAGTTGGATGAAGATGTTCATAGCTTCGCTGAGACGAGGCACGAATCGTTAAGCCGTCAGCAAAATAAGGATCCAACTGCTCTTGAAACCCTACAATCGTTTGCCCGTCTCGAAGCAGCTGCGTCTGAAGCTCATCCATATGCGCTTTGACGATGTCCGCGGGGTCTGTATCATATTTTACGCATAACGCAGCAGCCGTTCCTACCGCCTGCCCCATACAACCACAGGTTGCCATCACCCTTGTAGACCCGAAAGCCACATGGGTAGCGCTTATATTGCGGCCAGCGAACATGAGATTGGGAATATTACGTGAAAATAAGCTGCGGAAAGGGATATTATACAACCCCGGCACAAAATTCCAAGCTGTAGCCGGCCCTTCATCGTAAATGCCTTTATTCGCATGCAGATCCATATACCAGCCTCCGACGGATACAGCATCTTCGAAGTGAGTCTTTGCTGTAAGATCGTTCTGAGACAGCATGTGCTCCCCGATAAACCGTCTTGACTCCCGCTTTCCCGGAATCGGGCATACATAATCCAAGATGAGATTGTCTACATCATCAAACTCACCGCTATTTTTGATATAATCCCATATCCCGTACACCAATTTCCGCAGTTCCAATGCGATGTCTTCATTATTCTTGATAATATCCATATGACCGCCGTATTCCAGCCACCACAATCCGCCAAGCCCGTTGATTTTCCTTGGAAAAGACCGATGGTTTAATCCTTTTCTGATACTATCGAAAAACTCCAGCTTCGTGATATCATACGCAAAGCCAGGCCTTTTGTAAGGAACGGCATAGTTTACGTCACGGGCTTGAAACAGAATCGTATCGCCCATCGTGTAATGATCCGCCACTTCTGGAGCGAGCTCCTCCTTGTATTCATGCTTCGCTTCTCTTCCCCATCGGAAGTCAGCACCTGCTTGGTATCCAACTATTCCATCACCGGAGCAATCAATATAGGTTGGGCTTTCAAAACGAAATTTTCTTTCGGAAGCTAATTGAAGACCCTCCACCCATTGAATTCTGCCGTTCTCCATGCCCGTTTCATGTACACATGTATTCAGAAACAGAGAAATGTTAGGCTCATCATAAACCATGTCGAGCAAGACCGTATCCGAAAGCGAAAGCATAAGCTTCTTGTTGTATAACGGATTATAATGAAAGATCTTCAGCTTGAGTTCTTCTACCAACCCGCCCTCGCGGGCATAATAGGATGGACTATTTCCAAGATATGCCGACCCGTTGATATGAACTCTGACCTCGCTGCTCGCATTTCCCCCAAGCACCGGCCGATCATTAATAAGTGAAACCTGCAGACCTTGGCGTGCAGCCGCAATGGCAGCGCATATCCCTGCAATACCTCCACCTACGACGGTTACATCTGCTTTCATAAGCTCCATTTTGATAACCTCCATGATTAGATGCTCCTATCATGGTAATAGTTTTGGCTCCTTTTTTTTTACAGGATTTCGCGAAAAAATCATACATTTTTTGCATCCTTATTTGGATTCGTACCGTGTCATTTTTATCCGATATTGCTTAGGTGTATCACCCGTATATTCTTTAAACAGTTTGCAAAAGTAACCTTCATTGACGATGCCTACTTCCTCGCACAATTCCAATAAAGAATAATCCCGGACGTTTAACAACTCGAGAGCAAGATGGATTTTTTTACGGTTGATGTAGCTGATCACGCCTTCGCTCATTGTTTTTTTGAATAAGCTGCTAAAATACGATGGCGCTAGATTCACTTCCTCCGCAATTGCCTCCAACGTTAAGCGTTGTTTCAGGTTTTTCTCGATAAAATGCATAGCACTCATGATTTCTGCACGATGTAATAGTTGGCCCGCGTGTACGTATTCGAATGTGAAGTCACCAATATAGGCAAGCTGCTCCTGAAAAGCCATAAATTCCATGGGGAAGTCTGGGACTTCCGTGGCCATCTTGTTCCCTGATTTAAACTTTACGGTAATGTCTCTGTACAAGTCTCTAATCATGGGCGCCATGATGGACTTGTGGATTTTATGGTCCGAAACAAATTGAGACAGATCGGCAAGTGCATTCTCCAGCTCTTCCTTGGAAATCTTCCTTTTCATCCGTATAAGAAAATCAGCCAGCTTCTGCTGAAAGTCTGCTTTTTTGTCATTATCGTATTGGAACCGATGCATCGGTGTTTTCACTACTTTTTCTGTATGATAATAGAAATCCTCACTCACATTTTTAGCTTCCGTGTATGCCTGTTTGATCGATTCCCAGCCTCGGTGTGGACCACCAAAAGCGACGGATACCCTTTGATTCAAATATTGATGCAAATGAGAGACGATCTGCCCTCCCAGTGATAGGCAAGCATATTCCGTTTCCATATCACTGCGGTTATTTTCCCAGGATAGAAAGCCAATAAAACGATTATCGGACAGATCCGCAGCTACCCCACTGCCACCATTCATTACCGTTTCTTCGATGATATTCGTAATCGCATATTTCAAGATGTTTTGATCTGCGGCAGCGTATTCGTTGCGGAAACTTTCATACGTATTCATCTCAACGATGAAGCAGCAATAGTTGGCTTGAAAGAAATGGAACTGCATGCGATTAGCAAAATCCGATGCCCGATGAGAAGGAATTTCGCCTCTGATCAGTTCGTTGAAAAATTGCTTGCGCACTCTATATTTATTTTCAAGCACGGATACGTTTAACGATTGAAATTCCGCTTCTTTTTTCTTGAACTCATTTAAAATTCCGGCTGCCTTATCCAAAGCTCGATTCAAATCCGCTTCCCTCAGCGGAACCTTTACAATGTACTCCAATACGTTGGCTTGAATCGCTCGCTGGGCGTATTCAAAGGATGAATAGGCGGTCAAAAGTATGTATTGCGTATGGGGGAGCTCCGCCTTGAGCTGCTCAATCATGGAGATTCCGTCCATTCGCGGCATAACGATATCGGATATGACGATGTCCGGCTTAAGTTTTATGATCTCCTCGATCCCATTCTGCCCATTATTCGCTTTGCCCACTAGAACAAATCGCTTATCCCTATGAGAGAGTTCATTAAAAAACAATTCCAATCTTTGAATGATCAGGTCTTCATCGTCAACAATGAAGCAGGTATAATCTCTCACCATTATGCATCTCCTTTTTGCAATTCTGCCGGGAATACAGCGCGTATACGGGTTATTTCCTTAGGTATGCTAATGATTTGCAGTCCAAATTGATCGCCATAGTGAAGTCTTATTCGGCCATGAATATTATTTAGCCCGATTCTTTTCCTTTTTAATTCCATTTCACTCGGTTCTGAGATTAAAATATGCTTTATTTTATCAGCTGGAATTCCCTCGCCTTGATCAACAACTTCTATGATGACGATACCGTCCTCCCTGTACGCATGAATCGTAATCGGTCCCTCAATTCCCCCTCCGTTATAACCATGGAAGATGCTATTCTCCACAAGAGGCTGCAGCAGCATTCGAAAAACAGGAAAATCCATTAACCCTGCTTCGATATTTTCAATCAAGTGGAAGCTTCGGTTATACCGAATGTTCTGGATCTCGATATAGTCTGCTACATTGCGTAGTTCCTGACTTAAGGAAACCTTCTCTGAAGCATCGTCTATCCCGTATTCCAATAATGAAATGAGCGATCCGATCACCACATCTACTTTCTCTATTTGTCCGAGACGTATAACGTTGCTGATCGAACCAAGTGTGTTATACAGAAAATGAGGGTTAATTTGAGACTGTAGCACCTGGATTTCCAACTTCCGCTCAAGTTCATTATGAAGTTCCGCTCGCCGAATCAGTTCCACAATTTGCTGCAGCATACGATCGAATGCTCGTGAAAGATCTCCAAACTCATCGTTTCGATTAACCGTAATTGTCGTTGTGAGTAAGCCTTGCTCCACTTGCTTCATTTTTGTTTTGAGTGTATAGAGTGGTTTCCTTATATATTTGGCAACCAAAAAAGAAATGATCAAACTTAAGAGAAGACCTGCAGCTAAAAGCTCAATATAATAGGTTTCTAATCTGGACAAAGCTGCTTTCAAGCGTGATTCATCATTGATTGAGATGATGGTCCAGTTGAATTTCTCCGTCGGTTTTTTTAGAAGGGAGACCGGAATGCCATCCATGGTATGCAGTTGAAGACTTGTTTCTGTCGTATCCAGGATTTGTTCAGCTGACGTTTCCCCGATTGAAAACGTATGATCTTGAATATTCAGTAGTCCTTTATTTTCAGAAAATCCGGCAATGATTTTACCTGAAGCTGTAATCAGAGCCAGATTCATTTGTTCTTGTTTATTAATCTTGAACAAGGTTTCTTCAATGGCATTTAGATCCAAGTCAACCGCAATGGCCATTGGAAACGAAGCGCCGTTCAGATATCGAACCATCGTAACGGTCCAGCCGGAATACTTCGATTTGTAAGGTTCACTAACAAAAGTAGTCCTTCTGTTCTTGTCAGCCGCATCAAACAAAGGTGCTCTTTCAGATAAAGGTTCATCGAATATTCGGGTAGCTGTACTTCCGCCTAGAATGGATAAATCACTTTTGATCAAATAGATATTACTGACGTAATTACTATTGAGTTCATACAGTTCTCTTAATTGCTTTTTAATCACTTCCGCATTGTCAATATTGGCTTTCACTGATGTTTCGACTGAGAAGAGAATCGTCTGGAAGGAGGAAAAATTCACAGTGAAGTACTGGTCTACCTTGTCAAGGATTTGGTTGGTGTAAAAAATGTCATTGGTTCTTATTTCCTTTTGGACATAGCGATAAGACAATTGGCTTATCAAGATGATGCAACCTAATACAAACGCAAACACGAGAAAAAATAATTTTAAAGGTAAGCTGATTCTTCTTCGCATCGATCATCTTCCTTTTAGTTCCGTTTTAAACTAAGAATAGCATATGATAATAAAGAGAGGGGCTACGAATAGCCACTCTCTCCGTTTATTTTACTTGATAAGGCCGGCCTCTTTAAATTGCTTGATTGCTGTTTCCTTATATTTCTGCATGTCAAACTTAGTATCCAACGTTTGGAGGAAATTGTCCCAGTTCGAAAGAGGTTCTTTGCCCGTCATAAATTTAACTAAGCTTTCATTAATGAAACGAGTTCGGTCAGCATCCAAAGTATCGTTGGGGTCTGGAGTCAATAAATTTCCGGGCAACGTTGGCCCCACATATTGCTGATTGTCCTTGAAAGCCTCCGCCGTCTTAGGATTCTGGAAGCTGAAGTACTCCGCATCATCACCACGGCGCGGCATTCTATAATGATCGACCCACAGGTACTTCTCTTTCATTTCCTTCGATAACTCGGAGGTTTTATTTTTGATCTTGCCGTCCACCACATCCCAATGAATACCTTTAATTCCGTATGCAAAGTTAGGATAAGCTTCTTCGTCTGTAAAGAGATAATTCAGCATGGACAAGATCCGAATGATTTTGTCCTTATCCGCTTTCGCGGAAATGGCCCATGAATTACCTTGGAATGATTTTCTTTCTACAATTTGATCCCCGTAAGGACCTTTCATCGGAGGAATGACGATCCATTCCGGCACCTCGCCACTAATCTCTTTCATTTTCTGCTGATAATCCGGCTCCAGCCTACGGGCATCTCTGATCATGAAGCCAACTTTACCCTTAAACATCTTTTGGTCCAACAGATCAGGTGAATTCATCGTCACCCAGTCTGGGTCTACCACGTTGGCGGCCATCATTTTGTTAATGTAAGCAAGCGCCTCTTTCATTTTGGGATCGATAAACAGAAATACCGGTTCATTATCTTTTATCTCAACGGCCGAAGGAGGATTGACACCAAACATCCACATCAAGCTATCGAAGCCATAGGTTTGCAGATTACCTTCTTTATTCATACCGCCGATAAATCCGTACGTATCGTTTTTACCATTCCCGTCCGGATCTTTCTCTGTAAAGGCTTTCATAACTTCGAACAACTCATCCGGTGTCGTTGGTACCTCCATATTCAGCTTTTTCAGCCAATCATTGCGGATGAAGAAGCTTCGACTGATACCGTTAACATTATCATAGCCTGGAACTCCAATCGTTTTTCCTTGATAGGACATTGCATCCCATGAGTCGTTGCCAAACCGTTTCTTTAATTCAGGGAATTGATCCAGATACGGTGTCAAATCCGCAAGAACGCCTTGGTCGTAATATTGCGCGAGATCAGCCCGACTCTTCAAGAAGATCAAATCTGGAATATCTCCGCCTGCAATGAGTGTATTCAGTTTGGTTGTTGCTTGCCCAGCTTGAGGAATCATCATATCCAAGTCGATGTTCATCTCTTTTTCCAACATTTGACGTTGAACATCTTCATCACGTGGAGGTACCGGAGCAGCAGCGTTGAAAGTGCCTTGGTTAAACATTGAGATTTTCATTTTGGTTGCAAACTGGCCAGACTGCCCTTGCGAATTACCCGAAGCTGTCGATGTAACTTCTTCATTTCCCCCACATCCTGACAGTAGCGTTCCCAATCCTAAGATTGCCGACAGAATAGCAAATGAAATCTTCTTACGCTGCATATTGACCTCTCCTTTGCTTGTATATTATCACGGTTTCCCCGTAATAAGTTAGGTTGGAACACTTTTAACCTTTAACGGATCCCAAGAGCACACCTTTGGTAAAATGCTTTTGTAAAAATGGGTAAACGATTAAAATCGGAATCGTAGTCACAACAACTGTAGCCATCTGCACAGCGAACGTACTTACAGCTCCGGAATTGGCGAGCGACTCAGCGCTTTGTGTTGCGACGTTAAGCAGGATGTTGCGCAAGACTACTTGAAGCGGCATGAGGTTGGAATCATTGATATAAACAATAGCATCAAAATAACTGTTCCAATGCCCCACTGCGTAAAATAAAGAAATGGTGGAAATGACGGGCAAAGACAGTGGTAAAATGATCCGCCATAACGATTGAAGTTCACTTGCACCATCAACCCTCGCTGATTCCTCAATTTCACCAGGCAATTGCTCGAAAAAGCCTTTAATGATCACCAGATTAAATGCACTAATGAGATTTGGAATAATCAATACCCACGGACTGTTTAGCAACCCCAGAGAGCGAATTAGTAGATAAGTCGGAATTAACCCCCCACTGAACATCATGGTAAACACAATGAATAGTAAAAACGGACTGCGTCCCGGCAAATATTTTTTGGATAACGGATAAGCTGCTAAGACCGTAAATAACACATTAAGCACCGTGCCTACAATCGTTCGAAACAACGTAATTTTATACGCCTGCCAGATCCCATGAGAAATGAACACTTCTTTATAGGCCAGAAAGGTAAAAGATTCTGGTATAATCACAATCCCTCTTCTTAACACTTCCGATTCTGGCGTCACGGAGACAGCAATCACATACAGAAAGGGTAGTAAGCAAAGTAGTGATAAGAAAATAAGAATCACATAAACGACGGATTGCCAGACTTTTTCCCCGATTGTCAAATTGATCATTTTAAAAACCACCTCACCAAATTTGCCCATCGAATTTTTTGGCGAGCTTATTGGCTGCCAAAACTAAACCAAATCCAATGACAGCTTTAAACAATCCTACAGCAGTAGCCAAGCCAATCTTAAGACGCTCCAACCCTTCACGGTATACCCATGTGTCGATAATGTCGATCTTCTCCTGGTTAAAGGTGTTGGCAAACATGAATATTTGGTCAAAGCCAGCATCCAGAATATGGCTTAATTTAAGAATCAGCATCAGAATAATGACTCCTCGAATGCCGGGTAAAGTGATATGCCAGAGCTGTCTCCATTTGGAAGCGCCATCCATTCGAGCCGCTTCATATAAGCTTGGATCAATACCTGCTAATGCGGCGAGGTACAAAATCGCTCCCCATCCAATGTCCTTCCAAATTTCAGATGCGATGACCAGCAGTCTCCCCCAAGCAGGCTCCGTTAGAAATGAAATGGGCTGAAAACCACTTTCCTTCAAAATCATATTAAAAAGGCCATCACCTGGGGCTAATAAGGCTACCATCAATCCATATACAATGACCCAAGACAGAAAGTGGGGTAAATAAGTAATGGTCTGTACGATTTTCTTAAACCATTGGGTATGAACTTCATTGAGCAGTAAAGCAAGTAAGATGGGAGCGGAAAAACCGAACAATAGCTTATAGAGCGAAATAACAATCGTATTTTTCATGATGTCCCAGAAATAAACGCCGTTCATAAAATCCGTAAAATTTTTGAATCCCACCCACGGGCTATCCCAAACGCCCAAAGCCAGGTTGTAGTTTTTAAAAGCAATCAATATTCCCGCCATAGGAATGTATTTGAATACGGCAAAATAAATTAAGGCCGGTAATAAGAGAGCATACATCACTTTATATTTTTGGATCGTCCTTATCCATGACTTCCGCTTTTTGGAGAGGGGAATGGCGTCCGCTGCCAATTTCACTTGCATATCATCACCTCGTCTTTGTTTGTATTTGTATATTAGCACCCCCCTATCGGATAAATTTCTGAAATTTCAAGAATTTCTTATAAGATATTAAGGATGTGTGTCTTGGATCGTTCCAACAGCTCATACCGGAAAGTGGGACAAGAACTTGTATGGCTAAATAAAAAAAGCCGCTAAAATAGCGACTTTCAAATGGGACTATGTTCTTGTCTCTCGACAAGTGTTTAGAACGGAGAATCTTAACTAACAATAACATTTGTCTTTTTTCAATTGTTGACTTACAAAAAACATGCTGTTAATATTAGTTTCACAATCTAACCGTTAGACAATGAAACTAATCTCGTAAAGGAGCAATTAACTATGGATATGGATAGAAAGCAATTAGAACAACATATTGATCTGTATACTCAGAGAGCAATATCAATTTCAATCAGTATGCAATCTATTCAAAAGAATATTTCAAAAGATAGCAGTGTTACTCCAGACCAGTTTAATTTATTGAATGTCATTAATACGACTGATCATTGCACAGCCAGTTTTTTAGCTAAAGCACTTAATGTCAAGAAAAGTTCTATTACTGCTATCGTGAATCGATTAACGGATAAAGAATTAATTAAACGTGAGTACAATGAAAAAGATAAACGAGTGGTCTGGCTTGAATTAACAGAAAAAGGACAGCACATTGTGTTGGAAGAGAGACAGAAAATACTGGCTGTATTGATGCCTTTAGGAAATAAGCTCACTGTTAAAGAGCTGGAGGAATTAAACCAATATTTATCTGTGATTGATACACAATTAAATAATATAAAGAAGGATATGGTTAAAAATGAAATTTAGTATGAGGTTATACGGAGTTATTGTAGGGTTAATTACGATTTTATTGTCTTGGTCACAGTCATTTTTTATCAATTATCTTATCCCATTAGGAATCGTAGCCATGGTTGTGTCTGTAATTAATATTCTAATCGTTAAGAAGCACTTAAATGAAAAGGTCTATCGTGCCTGGTTAGGTATCTCGGCTTTGTTTATAGCTACTGAAATCTTCTGGATGATATTTGATAAAATCGGATTATTTGTAGTTGCACAAGTTTCATTTGCAGCAACCGGGTTTGCATTAATTATTTTTGCCTTAGGCATGCATAAGAAAATGAATCGAAGTTTCAAATCATTAACGTTGAGAATTAGCAAATGGGTTCTCGTCCTTGTCTTAATGTTGGGGACATCCATATTAATATTATTTACAGCTACGCCAAAACCAGTTGCTTTATATTTGCAAAGCAGTTCTGGAGCAGAAAATACTTATACAGCAGAACCATCTACTACCACAACTATTGATGGTAAATATCAGTTAACAACGAATATTCAATATGGAGATAAGTATCCAAGAAGTTTTTTAAATATCATTACACCCGATGGTCAATTGGATGAAGAACGTCCAACATACTTTTATGTGCACGGCGGTGGCTTTATAGCGGGAGATTCAATTGGAGGTGATCCTAACGCAGGAGCGGCTTCAAATACAATGTTATATCATTATGAATTAATGGTTGATCATGGTTATAATGTGGTGACCATAAATTATGCTTTAGCTCCTGAATATATACACCCTACACCCATAAAACAATTATCAGAAGCGGTGCAATATATGCAGCAAAATGGCAAACAGTACGGAATTAATATGAACAATGTAATCTTTGGCGGGGGAAGCGCAGGTGGATTTATCGCTGCAGACTTTGTGACAATTCAAGCTAACGCTGAGTATGCGAAAGAAATCGACATTAATCCTGTCATAGAGCTTACGGATATCAAAGCTTTAGTATTAGAAGTACCCATTCTTGACTTTAGTCGGGGCCATAGAACCGTAACCGAAGACATCGTGACTGACTATATTTTCGCTCAATCAGGAAGTGCATACATTGGTCAGCCGGTGGTTAGCGCTGATAAAGATATCTTGCAATCCTTAAATGTAATACCAAGAGCGACGAGTAATTTCCCTCCAACTTTTATAACGGATGGAAACACGGGGACATTCACAGATCAGGCTGAAGATTATTATAACCGCTTAAAAGAATTAGGGGTCAAGACAGATTTATATATTCCTGATATCCATGAGAGCAAAGAAGTTCATGGATATATGAACACGATTGATACTAAAGCAACTCGAACTTATATTCAGAGAAAATTAGCCTTCTTGGATAGTTTAGATTAATCATGATCGAAATTTAAAAACAAAAAATCGTTGCTTACTTTTCACTTAGGCAACGATTTTTTTGTTGAGTATACCATTGATAGCAAACGTTTGATTCATTCCAGTTAGGGAACGCAGTGAACATTGCATCAATCAGGGTAATCAAACAAACATTCATCATTTACTTCACATTCTAAACCACTGCAAATAATCGTATTTTTTTGAGTTAAACCATAAATTCTAATGGGCAATCTTATCTAACATTGATGTGTACATCGTAAGGAATCTACTAACATATAGTTCGGGGTTCAGATTAACTCGGACATGCTCCTCGGCTTCGTGTCTAACAGAAGTTCTAAAAACCTGATTATTCATCAATAACAATGCCTCCGAAACGGCTTCCTCAATATTCCCTCTGCTGTATATTTTTCCGGTTTGATTATGAATAACCAACCTGCGGATTCCGTCCGAATCGGTGGACAACACAGGACAACGACATAACATGGCTTCTGCTACCGCATATCCAAATCCTTCCAGTATGGAGGTGGAACACAGCAAACCTCCGGAGTCGCCAATGATACTTAAGTAGTCGGCCATATGCTCATGCGGAATGTTTGAATACAAAATCAGTTTGGAAGCAATTCCTGTTTCAGCGATAAATTGATCAAATCTAGCTTTCTCTTCTGGATCAGCTAAAGTGTCATCTTGAAAAATCCATAAATACATTCCTGGCTTGCTACTCAGCAACTGTATTCCGATCTGTAGAAACTCCTTCCAATTTTTATTGGCTTGAATTCGCCCAATCCACGCCAGAACCGGGTAATTTTTTGGTGGATATACTGTATATTCGAAGTAAGGAAGACCAACAGGATTATCAAAACAGTAATGCGGCATTGTAGGAAGGTACTCCCCTAGTAACTGCTGCAAATGGGCAGTCTCTGGATACAGCAGAGCATCTGTATACAGACTGATCCGGCCAGCAAAGTTAGCGATAACCGCTCTAGCTTCCTCCAATTCACCCAGACCTTGCAGCTCGAACACTATCAAGCCCCTATAACCAAGATTTCTGATTTGCTCTGCCAGGTCAATATCCGAGTTGACTACAATCAAATCAAACTTTTGTGAAAATAGTAAATTGGAAATATCCTCGTTGCTGTGGATTAGATGAACAGGAAAATTACGGATATTCCTCCGACCTTCACCATTATGAGTGTACAGCATATGACATTCAATTCCCCTTGTAGTTAGAGCTGCGCAGCGGACCCGGTTTAAGGTTTCCATCCCCCCGCTGGGATTAAAGAACGTAAATAATACTTTCATATTATCACTCTTTTTCCTCCGTATTTGTAATCATAATCTGACTATACAACTCCAGCAGTTCCACGCTCTTGAATAGTTCATTAGTTATCGTTTTTTTTACGTTAGGCACACCCTTATGACGATAACCGATTAGAGTATGATCCTCAGTATAATAATTGCTTATAGCCAGATGCTCATTTTTAATCAGGTTCTCCACCAAATACTGGATATCCATATAGGATGGAAATAGTTCAGGGCCATAGATCATAGTGTATGGTGTAGTTACGCTTAAGAGCATTCGGTATATAGCATGCTGAACAGATGCGCCAGGAATCCATATAAACTCGGTTATTGGATGTGAAATCTCTGCAAGTACGGATTTAGGCTGGCCATCATGCGACAAATCTATTACCCGAAAAATATAGTTACTAAAAGTCTGTTCATAAACATCCTCTATCGCTTTAATGTGAGAAAGATCTGCTGTCTGTACCGGATATAAGATCGTTAAAACAGGAGCAATTTCTCTGCGGCAACGGGCCTGTAACCGGGCTAAATGATAGGTATATCTCCATCTCCGATGATGCTCTGTTGTATGCAGTTGTGCCGACACACTGAAGGAAGAATTCACACGATACTTCATAAGTTCCACCGGAAGAAAGCGAATCTCACAGTATTCCACCAGACGCAGCCAATATTCATAATCTTCAACAGGTTGCATCCGGTATTCACCAACAATTTTGGCGAGTTCGGCTTTGTACATAAAAGAAACACCGATAATTGAAGAATCGAGTAGTTTTTCTTTAGACTGGCCTTGATATTGTCGAAGAGCAGCCAATTGGTGCTCGTCACATAGGAGGTTACCTTCGTTATCTATGCTTTGAAAAGAACTATATACAATGCCTAATGACTTCGGCCCCTTAATTAAAGATGCACGAAGAACATCCAGAAAGTGTGGATCATATATATTGTCGCTTGATACCCAAGTTAAATATTTGATGTCAGGATTGCTTAAAAGCACATTAAATCCAGTATTAAGCGCGTGAGCTACACCTTGATTAATTGGATATGAGATCACGGATACCCGTGAATCATTGGTGGTATAGAGTTTGACAATGGGCTCCATCTGCGGGTCACCATCTATTACAATGACTAGTTGGTAATCGGTGAATATCTGCTGTAAAACAGACTCTAGAGCTTGTCGCAAAAAGTCTGGTTTTTGCGTATACACAGGCATTACAATCCCTACATCCGGCAAGTCCCCCACCCTTTCTCTACAAGCATAAAATTAGTTTATTACATTCCCTGCAGATTGCCTGTGTGTACGCCCTTGGCATCGTAACCGATCGGGTTCTTTAAGATGGAGAATGCTAAGTTTTATATATAAAATAATAAAGGATGCCGTTTGTTAGCTCGGCATCCTTTATTACATAAGGATATACTTAAATTATATGCAGTAATAGCTCACTGATTATCACCAAACCAGATGTTCTCCGTACCGGTCCGCGTGTCCGTCCATACGCTCACTAGACGGCCTGTTTGAGGGACAATCGCATTGCCAATGTAGTCCCCGATCAAGACATCGCCGGTGACATCAAAGGAAGATGTCGTTATACGGGTGTTCGTAAAAGTCAATGCGCCATCTCTCGATGTAGCTAGATAAACATCAATGTTGAGGGGATCAACCCGATTAGTGTAATAGGTAACAAATACTGCACCGTCAACAGGGGACACGGTGATAACTGGAAAAAAGTTCTGAGAGCCCACTGGGCTTCCCGTAATGGATATTGGCGTCCCCCAGTCCACACCAAAATTAGTGGAAGTAGCAAGAAAAATATCGGAATAACCTTCCCGAAAATCTTGATATACAGCATAGACATTACCTTGCGTCGCCTGTGCATTGGAAATATCCGCTGCGAGGGAAGGATATGTCAGACATCTAAATTGGTATCCCGGTAATGGGTCTGGCGGAACCACAACGGAATCAACCATAGTTTCATTGGTGAAAGTGACCCCACCGTCTGGGGAAGTACGAATTTTAAGATCTGTATTACCAGGGGGTTGATTGATCCAACCCACGACGACAATCCCATTTAATGTAATGGCGATGCCGGGGAATTCTTCAAATTCTTCGATCGAAGACAGCAGAGCGGGACTGAAATAGGTATTACCGCTGTCTAGGGAGCGATTGAAAAATATCGTATTTCCTGGTATGAATTGCGTGTTGTAATCATGTGTATAACCAGTATATACATTTCCAAAGAAGGGACTTGATCCCGCCTTGTCCGTGACAACAACCACCTGGTCATCATTCACAAACTGCCCAAACCCTTGATTTACGATAACTGGCGTTCCGAATGAAGAAGCGTTGTCGACTGATGTATAGGAAACAATCGACCCGCTAAGACCGTCTGAATCGAAGGCATGGGCCAACACTACGAACGTGCTCGGAAAAATATAATCAATATGTGGTGCTTCGATGCCTGCAAATCCTGTGGGTAGTGGTAATAACGTTGTTGTCCAAGTTGCACCTGCGTCAATAGATTTGTATAAACCTATATTGGGAGGACCTGATCGAAGATCTACGGCTACAACAACCATAACCGAAGGATTAAGCCAATTTACCGCGATGGTGGGCTCGAATTGAGAGCTTGTGCTCGGCGAAATTTGAATATTAACCATCTCAAAACCCTTTCGTAATAGAGACTGCACTACCTACGGGTTCAGCTGAGCGATGAAGGTAAGTTCGGATTGCAGAACTCTTTGATGGGGGATGACGTTTCCTGACGAATCCGTTCCGAATACCGTAATAATCGTGTCTGTCGGTGCACTTCCAGTTACAAGGAATTGGACTTCATAAGCTGAATTGCCTGCTATATTAAAACTGAGAATCTGACTAGTGTTCGCATTAATATTCAATGAGTTGGCGTAGATTAAAGCCTTACTAAAAATTGTATTCCATACGTAAATGTGATAGACCACGTTTGATGAAAAACTAAGGTTGTCATTGTCGATGTTAACGATCACGGTGGATGCTGGGGTAGTCCCTGTGTTCGTTAGGATACCTGTTGTGGTTGCCATGAGCTTCACCTCTTTTTTTGGTTTGCTATAACTATATGAATTGAGGGTTCATTGCGCTTGGACAAGGTAATCAGGTAATTAGTGGAAAGTCAGAAATATAAAAGTCCGTATTGGAGAGGAAATCGTCTATATAATGGGGCATAAGCGAACAGGATTTATTTGGCCAACCCACTACTAAAATGAATGCGACTTGTTCTTGTAAAAATGAGAGATGTGAAATAATGTCCTTGTTCCAGATCTTCGAGAAGTCCAAACTGGACAGGTTTCCAGCCTAGAAGCTCCTTCGTCCCTTCACTTGATCTTGCTAAGTCAAGTGACGCGACCATGCCTAGAAAACCGAAGATGGCTTGTGTATACTTCTCCCCAGAAAATCTCAGTTTCATAATCAAACTCAACAATACCATCTTGATTATTTTTATCAAATAGATTCCGCGTAGTCGGTTCCGTATGTATGAAGCAGTTGATTGTACTCTTCACGAAATGGAGTACCGTTTGTAAGACGTGAATTCCAGATGAGTATTACTCTCCCACCTGGCCGTAAAATTCTGCGAAACTCCATTTGGGCTGCGGAGCGATCGAACCAATGAAACGCCTGAGCGCAGACAATAAAATCAACCGACTGATCAGGTAACCCAGTAGATTCTGCAGAACCTGATGTACTCTGAAATTTCGGATTACTTTCTAACATTTGCTCGGCGGCTTCCCGCATTGCCTGATTTGGCTCGACCGCGATAACATAGCTTCCGCGTTCCAGAAGTAGCTTTGAGATGATCCCAGTACCTGAACCGATGTCTGCTATGTTGCTGTTCGCACGTAAACCGACGACGTCGTACAAATGGTCAATAGCCTCTTTGGGATAGCTCGGGCGGTATTTCAAATACGAATCGACCCGACTCGAAAACCGTTCTCTGTTGTTCATCGATCGTCACGCTCCCATCAATATTTTGACATCCTATATATCGGCCACAGTACCAGCTTCAACATCTTACTGCCCCAAAAAGCCAATACGGTCGTTCCGGTCCATGAACTGCGCTTATCTTGGCTGTATTGATCGTTGATCATATAAGTCCGAGTCGAAATAGGACTCTTCAGACCGAACTGTTCCCATTTCGCCGGATCATTCGAACCTCCGAGTTTTCTAAGCATATTCGCCGACTCATGATCTATTTTAGCCGGAATTTGCTCGAATGCTTGGGTGATTTGCGTATGAAACTCGTCGATCGGGTTGCGACTGGTAATGCTCTGGAGATGGATGCTTTCGCGAATGTAAGAAACGTATGCCAAATGGTCAGCCCAGAACTCGTCGATATAAAAAAGCCGTACCCGCTGCTCTGAAGGACTCATCTTCCTCTCGCCTTTCAATATTTCGAGCCGCTCCTCGTATAGAATTCGCCTCTGATCCTCCACCATATCCGAATATCAGTTCAATTCCCGCTGAATATCGAAGTTTTGGCCAATAATCACGCGCTGAATATGCTCGATTTTGCTGCGGAGCGCTGGATCATCAAGAACCTCGTCCTGCTTGGGAGAGCGAAACAATTTATGAATGCCCAAGCGAAGCATCAACTCGTCTTCCAGGCTTATATAGAATACGGAAGCACCCGGATCACCTTGGCGGCCAGAACGCCCGCGCAACTGGTTATCTATCCGCATGCTTTCGTTCACATGTGTACCTATCACGTATAATCCCCCTAGCTTGGCAACCACTTCTGCCTGAGCGGGATTACCGCCGCCCAGACGAATGTCGACGCCGCGCCCTGCCATATTCGTAGATACCGTTATGGCCCCGATTTCTCCCGCTTTGGCGATGATCTCGGCTTCTTTCGCATCGTTTTTCGCATTCAGAACCTGACAAGATACGCCGGCAATCGCAAGCGCCTCCGCCAGCATGTCAGACTCCTCGACGCTTGACGTACCAATAAGAATGGGGCGTCCCACCCTATGGACGGAAGAGATTTCTTGTACAAGCGCCTTATATTTGGCTTCTTTATGGGTGTAAATTCGGTGCTGGTGGTCGATCCGTATGTTTGGCTGGTTCGGCGGAATTTGCACGACCTGCAGCGCATAGATATCTTCGAATTCCATTGCTGAAGCGAGCGCCGTAGCCGTCATTCCGCAAATTCCCGAATACAGGCTAATGAAATGTTGAATGGTGATCGTACCGAGAATTCTACCACCGGCCTTCCACTGCAACCCTTCTTTCGCCACCAGTGCAGCTTGCAGCCCGTCCGGAAAATACCTGTTCTCAGCCACACGGCCGGTATGTTCTTCGATTAACTCAATTTCACCATCCCGGACGATGTAATCGACGTCTTTTTTTAATAACGCTTCCACATGCAGCGCACAATTCAATGACGTTAACAAATGACTATTATGGCTATCGTACAAATTGCCGCATCCCAGCAGCAACTCCGCTTTCGCAGCACCCGCATCATTCAAGTAAACGTTCCGCTGGAACTCGTCAAAATCGTAATGCTCTGCTGGCTGAAGCTGCCGGGCCACTTCTGCGAAAAGAATACCGTCATTCTTGGAAGCGCTCGAATCGCCACTAATGACTAGCGGCACCCGCGCTTCATCAAGAAGCAATGAATCCGCTTCGTCGACGATGACGTAGTGGAAAGGACGGTGTACGGTATCAGCTTCATTTAATGCTATTGTGTCACGCAAATAATCGAACCCTGCTTCTTTAGCCGTAACATAGGTTATATCCTTGGCGTACGCTTCCCGTTTCTCCAACAGGCTCATGCCCGCTTGAACCGAGCTTACCGTTAATCCGAGGAAGCGGTAGATCGGACCCATCCACTCCGCATCTCGATTTGCCAAGTAGTCGTTAAAAGTGAGTACATGAACGCCTTCGCCTGTCAACGCGTTTAACAGCAGAGAGTGTTTTTCCTTCACCGGTATGCTGCTCGATCAAAAATCTCTCGTGCAAAGCGATAGCAGCCATAATCTGGACATCATAAGGCTGTAATCCGAGTGTTCTCTTCGCAGCCTCGCAGACTAACGCATAAGCATCAACAAGCAGCTCATCCAAATGCGTGCCTGATCGTGCTTCTTCTTGCAGCCGAAGGGATTCCACTTGTAGACGCTGATCTTCCCAAGCTTCCAAATTCCGTTTCCTGATAAGCTCCACTTTGTCTCGATAATCTTTCAACAAACGCCGGGTATCGCGCTCCTTGAATTCACGTATCAACTTGACGACTACATTCATCGGAATTTGATTCCTCCTCAGTAGAAATAAGCGGTTCTATAGTGGCTTTTTAAGCAGCATCCATTCCGTATATCCTCATATCCCCAGTGAAAAGAAAAGACTCCTTATGGAGTCCTTCACTTCGATAGTTAATACGCCAACCCAATCATTCATTCCCGCTCTAGCTTATGAGAGACAACTTCATCACTTCTCCGATGGGAGCGGTGTAAAGAGTAGATTAACCGGCAGGTTGCTTCCTGGCGCGGCAGAGAAAAGAATCGTTACGCTCTCTCCATATGCCCCTGTGCGGTAAAGAACGCTTTGTTCACTTGAATTGCTAACAGCAACGTTACCATCGGCAATGGATACAACCTGATTGTTCACTAGAGCCACTCCTGAGTATTTCCCTCCACGAGGGTTAAATGAGATTAACGTACGCGGAGCCACATTATTCAGCGTGATTTTGTACAATACGCCAAAATTACCCGCGTTGGATGCGTCTGTGTAAGCCATTGGATCTGTTCCAACCAGATTGGGATCGCTTGCGTTATCACCCAGTGGCAGACGAGCAGGTTTGACTCCCACTAGCTGATCATACGTAATGATACGAGTCGCATTCGGGTACGTTCCACGATTGTGCACACCGTCACGATCAAGCACAGGTAGCATTGGTAAAGTCTCGAACGGATCTTTATTTTCTTCGACGAGGATAACGTTATAGTCCAGGGAATAATCACTATAAGCATCCGAATAGAGTGAGATCACTTGTCCTTCTTTCATCGGAGTTTTATTTAGCTCGGTCAAAATCAGTTTGCTTTCTCCAGGTTGAATAACTTCTTTCTTCTGATCGGCTCCGGTCTGAATCGATCTGAACCATTTATCAATGGACAGTTTCCCAGCTACGGTAGCATACGGTGTAGGCCCAGCAAAGCCCATATTTTGTTGTTCGAATACGGCCGGATTGGGGTTGTTATTGGTTGCAATAACATACATTTTCACTCTTTTGCCTGTATTGTTAACATGATGAATCATGAAACGGGTCTGCCCTGAAGATGATTCTTTATATACGATGCCTTCCGTATTAACCGTTTCAGGACTGTTGCTGCGGATCAGCAGACTTGGCTCATCCCTGTACGTATAAGGTACTTTTTCCATAGAAGTCACTTCGCCACCGTTGAAGGTGAATTTCTGTCCTACCGGCGTGAAGAGTAAATTGAAATCGGAAAATGAATATAATGTCTCATTGGTTATGGTTATAACTTTGGAGTACATGTTCGTCGCGCCGTGATTGTCAGTAACGGTGAGTGTTACCGTTTTTGGACCGGGTTCAAAGAAGGCCAGCGAATTGTTTTCCCATACCGTTTTTTCAATACTGTTTTCATCATCTGTACTTTGGTCGATGTATGTTATTTTTTCGCCCATTTTATATTGTTCCTTGTCTGTAGTGAACATGGCTACAGGAGGAAGATTAGGACTCAGTACTTGAATCGTCATCGAATAGGGATCGCTCCATTGACCGTTGGAATCCTGTACTTGATATGAAATCGTATATGTACCCGCTTGATCAAATGATTCCTGACGACCTGTCCAGCGTTCATCTAGGATATCCAGACCATTTGGAGAACTGGAAGAAGTCACATAGTCCACTTTATCGCCCGCAAAAATTTCCTTTTGGGAAATCACAAAGCTTGCAACGGGTTTAGTATTGAGATTCAGCACAACCATTTTAGCCGACTGATTCACTTTATAGGTGATGTTCAGAGCTTGAGTAATGGAAGTTAACGGCACCATGAACGTATTTTTTTGCTGATAAGCAGGGCCTTTCATCGTTCTGGACTCTCCATTTACGGTATAGACCGTGCTGTTGGTTTTGAATCGGAGCTCATTATCGCCACTGATGATGATCGTTTCCTTGGTTTTATTATCGTATTTGACCCCGTATCCCACACGGTCCACCAGTGCACGGATCGCAACATAGGATACGCCGTTTTTTACAGTCATTGGCTGGCCAGCAAGATACGTTTTGCCATCCTGCTCCATTTTGTTGCTATTCATGTACAACGTCAGATTGCCGCCTGCTGCTACAGCAGAATTTCCATCAATGGATGGTTGCTCTATTTGAGCAGGCGTAGCTGGCGTTTCAACATCCTCAGGGGTTCCCTCTTGATTTACAGGTTTCGTACTCGTACTCGTTTCGTTTGTAGTCGACCCTTCGCCATCAATGGCGGATTTCTCGATATCTGTTTTGGGTGTTTCCTCAGTGCCTGTCAAAGTTCCGGTTTCTTTTCCTTTAGTGGACGGCGTATTGGTGGATGCATTATTGCTCCCTGTCTTTACTTCACTCTCAGCGATCGGCTGCTCCTGCTTCAATACCTCAACCGATTCTACTTTGGCCGTATTTACTGATGCTGTGTCATCTTGCGGTGCTGATTGCGCACTCACTGAACCGACTGCAAATGCTTGAAAAACGGCTAAAGCGGTAAAAATGGACAATTTCTTCTTCATATTCATGCTTTGTCTTTGGCTCCTTCTGCTCCCAAGTAATTGTTATCCTCTCAAAAAGTCATACTATTAGACGCTAGATTTAGGAAAAAGTTTCTAGTAAACTTGTAAATTATGGATCGTGTTCAGCTATTTTCAATGGAAATACTATTTAATCAACAAATAAATTATAAAAGAATCATTTAAGAGTCTTCAAAAGATTACCTTTTAAGCAGCGGATAGCGCAAACGTATAAGCCTTCACTAACATTACTGGCTAACCGTAGTAATACAAAAAGCCGCTATAAAATAGCGACTTTGAATTGGAACAATCGTTTTCTCCCTCGACAATTGATTTTTCTTACGTTCTTTATGCATCGATTTTACCAGCCAGAATGTACTATAATGTCCTACTTGCTAGCAAATCTAACTTAGTACTTTTCGTAGTATCTTCTGCCAGCGCTCTTGTGTGTCTGGAGATGTATATTCCAGATGATGAAGCAGGTCGCCATATGCATCGGCATTTAAATTTCGAATGACTCTGATCATCGTTTGTTCATTTTCTACGTGAGACAAAAAATGGACTAATTCATACCGCATTGATGGACTCCCTCCTCATAACCCACAACCTTGTGGACATCTGTACTCATGACATCTGTAGACAACCAAAAAAGACGTCTTTCCCCTGAAAAAGCATAGGGAAAGACGCCTCCATAATTATGCAAATTATGACGGTTCATCTAACACCTTCCTATCTCCCGTAGGTACAGCAGTGCTGTCGAAACAGGCAGGTCTCCTGGCTCCGGAATCGTCACATGGCAGCGGCCTTCCCGATTGATCTCAATCAGTGGCTAAGTAGGCTACCTGCTCCTCCGTCACAGTGGCGGGACCGCGTCGGCATCGCACCGACTTCCCTTTTAAGTTTGGCCGACAAGCAATGTTTGCGACCAGACACCTGTTCCCGATATTTAATTTGGGTATTTTAAAATCTCTTACATCTTACTCGACAACGAAAGACAAATACAAGCGTTCAATTACAAAGGAGTAAATACCACATCCTGAACACCCTTTCAATTAGCAAATAATTTAGTGAGCTTTTTGACGAACACTGTGAATGCCATGCATCTGATCAACACGCCAAACGTCAAGTTGCCTCTGCACTTCTGTCCGCACCTCGTCCAGACCTGCCTGCTTCAGCTCCTCATTAAATTTGGGCAGTACCCTGTCCACATCCACACTGCCGGTCATCAGGCTTGGATAGTACTTTTCCCAAACCATTTTTATGAGGTTGACCTGAATGGACATACTGGTTAAATTCGGCGTAAATCCGAGCAACTTCGATGTAACGTATTCCGCGTTTGCTGCTCGGTACTGATCCCACTTATCCAACGGATCGGGATATTTTCCACCGATCGTTTTGAGAATGAACCAGTTTCCTTGTGTATATTGCACACCTTCATAGCCGACTTCTGATACCGGATCATTGCCGCTGTCTCCCGAAGATTTCAGCAGCACCTGCCCGTTCTTGTCCAACGTATAATGCACACCTTCAATACCGTAATTAAACAGATTGCGGATCTCCGGGTCCGTGTTGAGCAAATTCAAAAACTTTAAGCTTTCAACGGGGTGCGCTGACTTTGCGTTTATTGCCATAATCCCGCCGCGAACGGATTCCGTCGTGATTAGTGGCGGGGTCACAGGATAAGCAACAACCTTATAGCCGCGATCCTTGCTCCAGCTGTTTTCCGAAAGTGGTCCCCCTCCCGCAGATTTCCAGAAAACCCGTTCTTCGCGTTTGAGATTTTGGCTCTCCCGCAGGGCCGCGTCTTCATTGATGTAACCCTTGACGTAATAGCTGCGGAGTGTATCCAGCACCTGCCTTGCTTCCTTGGCCTCAAATATATTGATCACATGCGCGTCGGGATCCAGAGAACGCACCATGAGCGGTAGCGGTTTGTCCAGCACATATTCGTAACCGTACATGGCGAAGAAGTTCTGGGAATCCTTGTCCATCTCCATCAACTGATAGGAGGGTTCCTTTTCCTTGATCATTTGGAACAGCGGATCCAGAGATTCCAGGCTGTTGTACTTCGTAATATCAATGTCATACTTTTGGACAAGCGTCTCCGGATACATCCATTGCATGCGGACCGCAAGCTCCTTATTCGTGGGCACGCCGTAGATGCCTCCGTCTTCCATGCGAACGCCCTGCCATAGAACGGGGTCGATCGCGTCGTACATATCCTTGCCGAAGTTGGATAAGTAGCTGTCCAGTCTCAGCCATGCTCCCCGTTGAACATAGCTTGAGTAATCCGTGGTAAAAGCGATATCAAAAGGAGTTCCCGTCGAAATTAGTGTATTGATCCGGTCATTGTACTCCTGCCAACCAATCTTGATATATGTAATAGTGATTCCGATTTTTTGAGCCAACACTTCATTGATTTTATCGTTTACCATCTTCAGATCCGGATCAGAATTGCCAAGCGTATAATAAATCAGATTCACTGTGTTGATATTTTTGTCGAATTCCTCGTTCTTGCCCGATATGGAGATACACCCGGACAGAAGCAGCGTCAACATCACTGTAATCAGGATAGCCTTGATAAATGTGTTCCAGATACATGAATGTATCATTTCTGAACTACTCCTTTCTCCGCAGATCGGAAGGCGATTTGCGGAAGTAGGCTTGGAAATGCGTGTAAAAGTAGTTTAGATTGGCGTAACCGACGGAAAGCGCAATCGTCGATATCTTCTCGTTTGTAGCCTGAATACGATCTCGCGCACATAACATCCGGTAAGCCATAAGGTACTCCGAAAATTTCATCTTGGTTTCCTTCAGAAACAACTGTCCAAGATAGGTTCCGTTCATGCGAAAACGGCTCGCCAACTCTTTGAGATTAAGATTTTGATTGTATTCAGCCTTAACCATTAGCAAAATGCGGTTGGTTAGCTTGGATAAGCTGTCGTAGCGCACTTCCAATATGGGGTCTATATCATGGTGGCTCAGATTTCTTCCCTCCAGCGTACCGTTCAAATTTTCGACGATGACTCGTTCAATCAGAGCTTGAAGCTTTGCTCGCTCAACGGGTTTGAGTAGATAATCCTTAACCCCACAATGAATAGCCTCCAGGGCGTATTCGAACTCACCATAACCGCTCATCATAATATAGGTAGTCGGGAGCCCGAGTTCATTAAGCTTGTGAATGGCGTTATAGCCGCGATCCTTGCCAATGCAAACGTCAAAGATTGCTAGGTCCGGCCAAAACTCCACGGCCTTTGTTAGCGCATCCCCATAGGTTTCGCTGGTCTCGATCTGTCTGAAGCCAAGCATTTCCCAATCCAGCGTTCGCTTGATTCCTTCCAGAATTAGCGGCTCGTCATCAACGATTAGAAGTTTGTACATACGTTATGCCTCCTTCGCTATGGTTAAGGTAACTTTGACACCAGCTTCCACATTATTTTCAATTTGCATGGTAAAGCCTTTCCCATAGAAAAAATGAAGCCGTGTATACACGTTGCGTAGGCCAATGCTCTCCGATACCGAGTCTCCGATAAAAGACAGATTGCGGCGGATATCAGCCAATCGATCTTCCGAGATCGAGTTCCCGTTGTCTACAATCTCCAATACGTATGAGTGGTTATTTTCAATGCCATTCACAACAAGCAGATTAAATTCATGGTCCGAATGGAAGCCGTGAACAAAAAAATTCTCGGCGAGCGGCTGCATCCAGAATTTAACGGTAGGCAGAGACAGTAGTCCCTGGTCCACATTGATTTGATAATAGAATCTGTCCGGATATTTAAATTCCATGATCTTTAAGTATTTTTCAAGCAAAGCCAGCTCACTGCCCAACAGAATAATATCTTCGTTCTTCACGATTGCACGATATAACGAGCCTAGGGTAGCTACCGCTTCAGCCGTATCAACTGCGCGGCCGGCCAGCGCAAACGATCGGATAATTTCAAGTGTATTGTACAAAAAATGAGGGTTAATTTGATTTTGAAGCGCTTTCATTTCTGTTTCCTTCTGTTTCAGTTTTAGCAAGTACTCGGTTCGAATATGTTGGTTGAGCTGATGCGTCATATCGTCGAGTTCCCTCGCGATCATTCCGTACTCATTCTTTCGATAGCGGGTCGGACTGATTGGCGTAAAATTGGCGGATTTTACACGTTGGATGGAATAGATAATTCGTTGCAGAAAACCTGCGTCTTCACGAAGATTGTATCCGATTAAAAGGAGAAAACTGACCATAGCTGCCAAGAAGATCAAGAACACGATAAGCAGCATACCGGTTTTTTGTCGGATAAGCACTGCCATGTCTACAATACTAATCAATTGGTAATCGTAAGCATTGGACGAATGGGTCACATAAAATGCGCGATCCAGCTTGCCTAACTGCATAAACCCCTTGGTACGTTCTTTTGAAGCAGCCTTTATGAATAATTCCTGGGTGGCTCTGCCTCCAACGTCCATGAGATAGACATCCCCAGCCGCGCTGACGACTCCGTTTTCGATCCATTGATTGTTCTGCACGCCTTTGAATAATACATCGCTGCTGACCAAAAAACGAAACTCACCGAGCTGGCGTGAGATTTGATTTTCGTCCAGCAGCTGCTTACGGATGACGAAACCTCTTTGGATTGTCTCTCGAAATATATCATCCGTGTTAGGCAGATTAAACAAAAAGCTCGTCGCACCGTTACTGGCGAAACGTACTACGTTGCCTCGTTCCTCGGTATGCAGACTCACCTGGATAATATCTTCCTGCCCACTGCCGAGAAAAGCTTTCACATCCTCTGGAAACGATGCGAGAGGCTGATCATAGCGGCTGTTCTGGAGTCTTCCCGTCAGATAACCTTCCGCGCTGTTGGCGAGAAAATAACGAACGTCTGCCACCAGACCGTTATTGGAGTAAACTCGCTGTAAATAGGATTCGATCCGCTCAGCATCGTTTTGAAGAATGCTTTCAACCCGGGAGAATGCATCTGCCGCTTGATTCTGAGCATTCTCTAACCACTGCTGCAGCAAAACAAGTGTGGTCAATAGGCTTAAAATCAGACCCATGAATAACGTAAAAATCGCGTAAGCAATAAATTTGCGGCGGTAGATTTTGATTTGAAAGAAGGAAAACATGCAGCTCTCCTTAGCAGTTGGATTATATTGAGACTTATAGTTTTACCATATAGCTATTTGTCGGACAAATCAATCCGTTATAAACTCAAATTAAATGCAAATGTCTCCAGTAAGATTGGAAAACCCGAACGGCCACAACGGCTCCGTTCGGGTTATTGTCGCAAGTCTCAAGGATTATGATTTGAAATATGCGTTGATCTGTTCTTGTGCGGCTTCCATAATCTTATCCAATCCAGCTTTCTTCAACCCTTCTATAATTTGCGGTATCTTTTTTTCCGGATCGGATGCGCCAGTGATCAGCTCATAATTGTATTTGTTCCATACAGCCTTCACATTGGCTACTTCAGTGCCGAGTTCGCTAATATCCAGTGCAAAGCCAAGGATCGAAGATGAGGTGGCTGCTTCATTCAGCTTGCGGACCTGATCCCACTGATCTTCAGGTGCGCCTTTTGTGACAGCCATGTTGAAGAACGTTCCTTGTGTATAGGCCGCCAGCGGCCACGAATCCGTTTTCCGTTCAACTGTATTGTCGTTTACATAATCGAAATCGACACCCTCTTCGCCATAAGCAAGCATATTGCGCAGCTTGGGGTCGGTGTTTACCAGTTCCAGATATTTAAGCGCTTCTTCCTTGTACTTGGAGTTGGCAGAGATTGCGTTCATGGATCCCTGGATTGTGCTGGTTGTATAGATCGGACCCAGAATTTGAACCATGTCGTATTTATCAATACCCGCCGAGATCTGCCAATTCACTTCTGCACCAGGGAACGCCTGCGCACTGAAGAACGGGCGATAAGGGTCGGCCTCGATCTTGGTTGGCGCATCCGGATTGATAATGCCGTCCTTGTACCATTGATGCATGAGCTTCAGTTTTCCCTGTATATCCGGTTGTTCCAGAACAGAAACGACTGTACGGGATTCATCTTCGGCCTTTACGCCGATCGGCTGAAAGCCGAGAGTCATATCGTCATAGTCATTAAAGAAACCGTTAATGCCCTCTCCTTGAGTCAAGGAAAGTGGATAGAACCCTTTGCCTTCACCAGCCTTGATGTCACGGAATGGCTTGTCCAGATCCTGTAGTGTCTTGATGCTGCCGAGGTCGATATTGTACTTTTGAACGAGCGCATCGTCAAACACCCAGTACTGGGTTAATGAAGAATCCTTGTACGTTGGAACAGCGTAAATCTTGCCACCGACTTTCGTTCCATCCCACACCAATTCTGGGATATAGCTGTGCAAGTCCGGTACCGTACTTGGCACAAGGTCGGTAATATCCGTGAATGCGCCCATGTTGACCTGTTGACTGTATTTTCCGTTATTCGTAAACATAATGTCGAAAGCTTCACCGGAGTTTACAATCGTATTGATCTTCGTGTCCCAATCGCCCCAACTGGCAACGCGGAGATCGATTTTCACACCAATCTTCTCTGCCGTATATTCGTTTATCTTCTCAATTGCCTTATCAAAATTGGCTGGCACTTGTCCGCCGATCGTCCACCACACTAGCGTAGGTACCTCGCCGGAACCTTCGGCTGCATTCGATCCTGAGTTTTCCGCTGACGTGTTGTTTGACGCGTTATTGTTGTCTGAGCCGGAACAGCCTGTTAAACCAAAGATAGCCAGCGTTACCACTCCAATCAAAAGCGGAGCTTTCATCCATGCTTTAAACCTTGTCCTCATTCCTCTATTCCCTCCCTTAAGTTAACACACACCGATCCTGCACAAAATTATGATAAACCTGAAATTTCCAGATTTATTTCGATTTATCCCTTAACTGCACCCACCGTCAAACCGGAGATAAAGTATTTCTGGAAGAAGGGGTAAGCCAGAGCAACGGGCAGTACAATAATGATCGCAACAGCCATACGTGCCGATTCTTTGGGCATGGTGGCGACAAGCTCAGCGTAGCTTATGCCCATCGTCGAGGCGTTTTTAGCCAGCGCATCAACGTTGCTCATCAGGCTGTTCAGTAGCGCCTGCAGCGAATACAAGCTTTGGTCGTCAATATACAACATCGATTGAAACCAGTCATTCCAGTACGAGAAGCAGAGAAACAGACCAATCGTCGCTAGAACTGGCAGTGAGATCGGGAGCACGATTGTGAAGAAGATGCGGAATTGACCTGCTCCGTCAATTTCAGCCGATTCGATCAGCCCGTCCGGAATGGTCGTCTTGAAAAAAGTTTTGCAGATGATGACATTAAAGGAAGAAACGGCTAATGGTAAAATCAGCGCCCAGATTGTATTGCTTAATCCCAACATCGTCGAATTGATGTAATAGCTGGAGACAAGACCGCCGTTAAAAACCATCGGGATGAACACAATCCATGTCAAAAGTCCTTTTAGCTTAAATTGGGGACGGGACAATGCATAACCCATCGTAGTGGTGAGCAGTACGCCGATCAGTGTGCCTATTACCGTAACGAATACGGAGACTCCGAGCGCACGTACAATCATCGAGCCCTGCTTAACGATATAGTTGTAGGACTCAGCCGAGAATGCCGACGGCAGGAGTTGGTAACCGGTCTCTCGAATGGATGCTTCGCTAGACAGTGAAATAGATAGCACCACGACGATAGGGACTACGCATAACAAAGCTAAAATGATAAAGATGAGGTGAAAAAAAATGTTCGTTCCTTTGCCGACTCGGTTAAACTTTTCAAGACCGGAATCGTAGCTTGATTGTGTTGACATCTTCCTGCCTCCTCTCTAAATCAGTGCGCTTTCTGGATCAACTTTGCGAACGATCCAGTTCGCGAATAGGATCATTCCGCAGCCCAGTACAGATTGCATGAAGGCAGAGGCGGACGCCATCCCGACCGTCGCGGTTTTGAGTTGTTTGTACACAAGCACATCGACCGTCGTGGTTACATTGTAGAGAGAATTGGAGTCCCGCGGCACTTGGAAGAACAAACCAAAATCCGTGGAAAAGATGCCTCCGACTGACAGGATAAACATCAGCACGATAACAAATTTCATTAAAGGCAGCGTAATATACCGTGTCTGCTGCCACTTACTGGCACCATCAATGACGGCGGCTTCGTAATACGTTGAATCCATGCTTGTGATTGTCGCCAAGTAGACAACCATCCCATAGCCGAGACCCTTCCACATGTTCATAAACACAAGGAGATAAGGCCAATACGATGGTTCCATGTACCAATTTTTTGGATCCTGGTTGAAATGGGTCAGAACTTGATTGGCAATCCCCTTGTCATAGCTCAAGAATGCCCAAAGCACCGCAGAAACGACAACCCAAGATAGGAAATACGGGAGAAACATCATCGTCTGATAGATCTTGGCTGCCTTGCGGCTGTGCAGCTGTCCAACCATCAATGCAAGTGACACAGGCACGATGATACCCAGAATAATAAAAATCATGTTGTAACCGATTGTATTGCGAATTACGATCCAGACGTCGTTCGAACTGAACAGGAATTCAAAGTTTTTGAACCCGATCCAGTCGCTGTTTATAACATTACTGAGAAAATTCCCGTGAATCTTGAAATTCTTAAAAGCGATAATGACACCGAACATCGGCAAGAAGCTGAACAAAATGTACCAGATTGTGGTCGGAAGCACGAGCAGCGTGAGCTCGGTATCATGCTTGCGCCAGCGTGTTCGTACTCTTTTGCGGGTGACTTTTGCTCCCATATCATTCTTCCCTTCTTGTAGAACCTATCCTCGATTAGTTGTAATTCTATGTAAATCACCAGATGATTCCTAGATCAAAAACGTTAGATAATAGTCAAAAAACAATAGGTTTCAGTATATTTAACATCGATACTGGGTGAGAGAATATAAGAAAGACCTTGAGAGTTTACCACCCTCAAGGTCTGGAACTATCTATTAACTTACGGACGAACCACAACACCATTTTTAAAATTCATCTGCGGAAACTCCCACCTGCTATTTCATTCTCTGGAATTGCGGCTTCAATTCTTTTCAGGTCACTTTTAATAAATTGGACATCCAGAGACCTGATTGATTCCTTAAGCTGATTTACTGTCCTGGCACCAATTAGTGGAATAATCTCATCGCCTTTAGCTAAAACCCACACAATAGCAAGCTGCGCCACTGTCATTTGATAATCCTCAGATATTTCAAGTAATGCTTCAACAAGAGAAAGATTTTTATCTATATTGTTTTCGGAGAATAGTGTGATATGGGCATTGCTGGGATCAACTTTATCTTTTGAAAAAGTGCGGCCAAGCAATCCATGGGCCAGGGTTCCAAATGCTACAACTTCAATGCCTAATTCTTTAGCAATTGGCAAAATGTCCTGTTCAATCTTTCGATTGAACAGAGAATACTGATACTCTACCATCCTAATTGGATAAACAGAATTCGCCTTTCTTAATGTTTCCGCATCAACTTGAGTCAATCCGATATGTTTGACATATCCAGCCTGAACCATATCGGAAACGGCTTCAATTACTTCTTCAACAGGGATATCCAAATCGGACCTGGCAGGCTGATAAAGATCGATATATTCTACGTTTAACCGTTTTAGCGTGTAGGCCAGATAATTTTTTATATGTTGAGGCCTAACATCCAGGCCGTACATGAATCAGTCTAGCGCCACTAATGCTCCAAACTTTACAGCTAAAAAAGCCTTCTCTCTTTGGCTGCCTTTAAGTGCCTCGCCAATAAGCATTTCGTTATGTCCGCTGCTATAAAAATCAGCCGTATTTAAATGAGAAATTCAAGCATCCAACGCGGCAACCACTGCTCAAAATAATGAATAAGGGACTCGATTTCTCCACGAAACTGCTCTAAGCCCTTAAGTTTTAGATCCGTCTCAGCAAGGTGTTCACGAAGGGTCTCATCGTGAAATCGACATTATGATATCCTGGGTATCGCTTAAAGAAACAAACCAGTTTTGTAGAAGGATATTATGATGTGTAATGATTTGATCTGCAATTAAAAAGGAAGAGTCCGCAGTACTGTGACCATCTTTGGCTAAAATAACATCATATCCTAAGCTAAATGCTCTACGACATGTAGCATCAACACATATCTCAGTCTGAATTCCTGCGACAATCAGTTGATTAACGTCTAGCTGATTTAAATGTGATTCAAGGGTGGTATCTTGAAATGAATCTGGAAAGTCCTTTTCAATTTTCACATCTTGAGCGATCAAGGGTAAGGCGGGATGAAGACTCCACCCTGAGGATTTTTTTGAGGTTAGCGTCCCTAATTTCCCATTATGCTGCGTAAGTATGACTGGAATCTTACTTATGTGGGCCCACGTAATAAGTTGTTTGATATTATCTAATAATTTTTCACTGTTATGTATAAAGAGAGGATTCATAAATGATCCGATTTGTACATCTATGATCAATAATGCTGGCTTGTAGATCATAACTTTCCCCTCCTCATCCTAGATACTTCTTCATTCATTCATTCTAGAGGTTAGAATTGCCCGTAAGCATAATTATATTCATCATTTTATACACCTAATCAGTTATGAGACAAAGTTCTTGCCCTCTGTTTGGTACAAGAACTTTGTTTTGAATAAACTCTGAAATACTCATACTTCTTATGAATTCCATGCGTGTTGAGGAGGCTCAAAAAAAGCTGCTTCAAAAGTATGTCTCTATAGATAATATTGATAAGGTGTTTCCAGAGGACATCTCTAAGCAAACGTACTTGGATGGACAACTTTATAATTTGTTATTGCTTGTCCATCGAGCTATCGTAAAAGATCTTAAACCAGACCATCCTTTCCTACAGCAGCAGTTGCATGGCATATTTGCAGATACTCCATTACGTAATCTCATTTTCAATGACGAGGCAAATAACGAAGAACTGTATAAAAACGTAAAACCCTATGAGTCGTTGGTGCCTAAGCATACTATGGATTTTTTAATAGAAGCATTTGAGGTATTAAATACGAAGAAGAATTCTTCTCTAAAGGATTAAACCGAGGGTTACATATAAATAAGGAGAACTGCCTATATATAAGCAGTTCTCCTTATTTGGATTAAACAGTTTCTTAGTGGTCCAGGAATACAAGCTGGATGAAGAACAATACCGCAAAAATGTAGAATATCGGATGAACATCCTTGCCCTTTCCGCGAAGCAGCTTGAGTACCGGATAGAAAATGAATCCAACACCGATACCTGTCGCAATACTGTGCGTCAATGGAGTAAGTATGATAATCAGAAAGGCAGGAAATGTTTCTTCGAGATCCTTCCAATTGATTTTGCTGATTACGCTAATCATAAAGTAACCCACAATAATCAGTGCCGGAGAAGTAATCGCCGGGATACCTGATATCACACTAACGATAGGTGTAAAGAACAAAGTAAGAGCAAGCAGTACACTTACCGTGACCGCCGTCAGTCCTGTTCTTCCTCCTGCAGCCACCCCTGTGCTGGACTCGATATAAGCCGATGTTGGGCTCGTTCCGAGCAAAGCGCCAGTCGTAGTCCCTACAGCATCTGCCAATAGGGCGCCGCGTGAGCGCGGAAACTTACCTTCCTTCAGCAGTCCTGCTTGTTCAGCAACGCCGAGCATTGTCCCCGTCGTATCAAACAGCGTGATCAACAGGAACGTGAATATGATGGTATACAAACCATTAGAGAATACGCCTGCCAAATCCAGTTGGAAAGCCGTTGACGTGAGGCCTTGCGGCAAGGATACAATTGACTCCGGCATTTGAAATAGTCCCATGATCCAGGCAAGAACCGCTGTTACCACCATTCCGATGAACAGATAACCTTTTACATTGTAAGCCATAAGCACAACCGTGATAATCAAACCGATAATGGTCAGGTAAGTCATAGGCTCTGCCAAGTTCCCGATCGTAATCAAATTTGATTCTGAATCGGCAATAATCCCGGAATTTTGCAGGCCGACCGTTGTAATAAACAATCCAATCCCTGCTGTTATCGCGTGCTTAAGACTCGCAGGAATGGCATCAAGCAGCATGTAACGAAATGAAGTAAGCGATAAAATAATAAACAAAAGCCCTGCTATAAATACAGCTCCTAGTGCAACCTGCCAAGACACCCCATATCCAGCAACTACACTATAGGCAAAGAAAGCATTCAGACCCATGCCAGGCGCTATGACAATCGGATAATTGGACCCGATTCCCATAATCAGCGTCGCCACAATACTCGCCAACACCGTAGCAATGAATACTCCGTTAAAGTCCATTCCTGTGCTGCTGAGTATTCCCGGGTTTACGATAACTATGTATACCATTGTGAAGAAAGTCGTGATCCCTGCGATGATCTCTGTTGAAACAGTCGTACCTCTTTCTTTTAGTTTGAACCAATTGTCCATGATTAAAGCCAGCCTCCAACTTTCAAATTATTCTCCAGAGCAAAAACAAAAAAATCCTAATCATCGTAATAGGATTGTAATATTACCGCTCCTATATTCGTCATTAGGATTAAAAAGCTAAGATTCTAAACCAATGATAAGGATACTCATATCTGCTTTACCCTGATGCCCTTTCGAATTTTAATAAATATAACACTCATTGTCAATGAATTAACGTATTGTTCACAGTTATTTACGAACTATATAGAGATGACATTAAGTATTCATTCGTTTTTCTGGAATAAGTTATACTGAATTTAATTCCCAATTCGCATGTATTTGCTTAAATGTTTTTAATTACGGCGATCAAAGAAAACGCTGATATACGGCAAAAGAAGCCCATTCCTTTAATACTTATACCCATAAAACAAAAAGCCGCTGAAATAGCGACTATAAATTCGGACTATATTTTTGTCGTGGATAAAGTAAAATTCACAATAGAAAGTTCCATTGTTGTTTGATACCCCAAGCCTTCATATAAGCGAACAGCAGGCAAGTTATTTGCCAATACACCCAGATAGACATCTGGTGACAGTTTTTTACCGAGGTGTGTCAATTCACTTGTTAGGCGTTTAGCTAATCCTCTTCCTCTGTAATCTAACCTGGTAACAATGTTCCCAAGCTCTACTAGCTGAGAGTCATAAAAATGGTATCCGCCCACAGCTATGAAATCTTCACTTTCCTTAATTCCAAGAAAAGGATAATCCACTAACTCACTCCTTGTGAAAAACCTCATTTCCCCACTATGTAAAAAATCAATTACCTTAGAATAATCATTTTCATTTATCCTTTTTGCAATGTTAGATTCAAGGAGTTTCGATTCATCCTGATGTTTCATAGTTAAAAAACGTTGAGGAATTCCTTTGATGAGACCGAAGGATTGAAAAAGTTCAAGGTCCCGTTGACAGAGTATCGTGCCACATACAGCACTTTCGTCAAGTTGGATCGTTTCTCTTGTAAAAGCAATGAGTTCTGGAAAAAAGATATCACGATCTTCAACTCGGAAGAAAGAAAATGCAGGAAAGGATAGTTCGCTAAAATAAGCTAATACGGCTGTAAGTTGACTATTCGTAAATTGACCAACATATTGAGCCTTATCCTTACGTTGCGTTAAATAACTATAAAAAAGCAAATTTTGTTCTGTATTAATGTGGGGCAATAATTCAAGAATTGTATCGTGAGTAAGCAATTGATGCGAAACCATTTTAACACCTCGCAAACTATAATTTCTATTCTGTTTTTTTATATTTTTTTCTTTCAACAAATACCCAGATATAGTACGTCAACCAAAATACAATAGGAACAAAGAATACATAAGCTCTCTGATTTACTGGAAGAAAATACATTATAAACAGTCCAATTATTAACATCGGTGGCATCAGGATAAAGTACTTTTTCTTATCTATGTTCATCCCTCCATTTGTTCAATATTCATAATAATAACATTCATTTATTTCTTTGATAAGATTCGCATCTGCTGCCAAAAGTAGAGTATAGTAGGCGTAGTTAAAATTATATTCTAGGAGGCTACAACCATGTCACAGGAGATCTGGATTAACCTGCCTGTCAAAGATGTTGAGAAGTCAACTGCCTTTTTCAATGAAATTGGATTCCATGCGGTGAGCGTTGGGAACGAGAGAGCCCAGCTTTCCATAGGTCAAACAACGATTTTGCTGTTCCCGGAGTCGGCGTTTGAGAAATTCACAGGTTCAAAAACAGCAGATACTTCCCATAGTGCTGAAGTAATATTTTCCATTGCCGCTGATAGCAGAGAAAAAGTAGATGCCTTTATTCAAAAAGTAGAGTCTGCCGGAGGAAGCATCTTTGGCAAACCGAGTGAAATCGACGGCTGGATGTACGGCGCAGGATTTGCCGACCTGGACGGTCACCGCTGGAACCTGCTTTACATGGATGAGAGCAAAATGCCGAAAAAATAAGTGAAAACGCCGGTTACCTGTTTAAGGTCATCGGCGTTCCTCCTATTTCTAAGTACAACGCAGCTGCCGGAGCATACATGTGACGAACAAACTACAAAATGGATTGAGATGGATGAGTTACCCCGTCTGCTCTTTCTTCGACATCTCCCTCTGGGCTGTAATCAGTGTGTAGTAAATGCCCTTTTTCTCTATTAGCTCGGCATGGGAGCCAATTTCTGCAATCTTGCCTTTCTCCAGTACCATCAGCCGGTCGGCATTGCGGAGAGTTGACAGCCTGTGGGCAATCGCAATCGTTGTCCTTCCTCTCATTACCTGCTGGAGCGCCGTCTGAATGACACTTTCCGTCTCAATATCGAGTGCAGAAGTCGCTTCATCCAGAATAAGAATTGGCGGATCATTCAGAATCGCTCTTGCAATTGCCAGACGCTGGCGCTCACCACCGGATATATTGTTCCCGTTCTCCTGAAGCAGCGTGTCGTACCCATCCGGCAGATTGATAATAAATGAATGCGCATTAGCAATCCTGGCCGCCCGGATGACTTCTTCCTCCGTCGCTTGCGGCTTAGAGTAACGGATATTATCAAGTATCGTGCCTGTGAATAGGAAGGTCTCCTGAAGCACGACACCAATCTGGGAGTGAATGTCATCCTTCTGGATGTCCCGAATGTCTACACCATCAATTTTAATTTGACCTTCATTCACATCATAGAAGCGGGAGACGAGATTAATCAGGGTAGACTTGCCCGATCCCGAATGACCCACCAACCCAATCATTTCCCCATTACGAATATCAAAAGACACATCCTTCAGCACCGGCTCATAGGAGTTATAGCCAAAGTACACACCGCGGAACGAAACCTCGCCATGAATCGTATGTCTCACTGTTTTATCAGTCTCCACTACCTCTGGCTGCTCGTCAATGACCGAAAAAACGCGGTCAATGGAAATCATCGCATTGGAGACCCATCTTGGCATGAACATCATCCAGGCGATCGGTCCAAACACCATGGACGCATACATGCTGAACTTGATCAGTTCACCTACATTCATCTGATTGTTCAAAATCATGTTAGAGCCAAGCAGCAACACAACATATTGGCCAAGCTGAATTAAATAATTCGTTATCGGGGCCAGCATGTTGAACAGACTCTCGGTTCTTATCGTAGCGGCAGCAAAATCACTGTTATGGGACCGGAATTTTTTGATCTCCGTGGCTTCCTTGCCGAATGCCTTGACAACCCGGATTCCGCTCAGCACATCATGCAGAAAAGAACTCCCCCGGTCGTAGATTGCCCACTGTTTTTGATACAGTTTCCAGAGCACATGTTTCCAGATGTACATATTCATGTAGGCGACAATAGGGGCAGGCAACAGCACAACACATGCCAGGCGCCAGTCAGCGCTGAAGAGTAAGCTACTGGCCGCAACCAGCAAAATCATTTGATAGATTGCTGTTGTGCATAGCTCTTGAATCAATTGCCGAATCCGGTCTGTATCCGCCGTTACCCGGTTCATTATATCTCCCGCCCGTTGAGAGGTCATGAAGCCAAGCGGCAGGCTCAGTACTCGTTCATACACCATTTTGCGCAGATCGGCGGCAATATTGGAGCTGACATTCGCCATGACCCGTGCCCGAATAATCGCCAGCAGTTCTCCGGCCACAAGTCCTCCGATCATGGCGGCAAGTGCGAGATAGAACAGCTTCATGCTCGGACTATGTCCGTCAGACGGCTGCAAGACACCGTTAATCAGAATTTCCTGAAAATAAGGTCCTGCCAGTGCAATAGCGGAAGCCGCTATCATGACAATAAGACCCATCGCCAGCGGCTTCCAATGCTGCTTCGAGACACCGAACAGCTTTTTGAACGCCGCGGACTTGCTCATGCATCTGGGGCATACACGGGTTCCTTGCATTAGTCGATCACCGCACTTAACACAGACGTTTTCCTCATCATTATTGAAAATCCGAACTTTGCGGGCTGCTGATTTATCATTCAGCACTTGTGCAATATAACCGAAGCGTGGAGCATGCTCCATGGAGGAGCGGACGAGGATACGCTTTCCCTGCTCATCTTCGGTCTCCAGCACAATATTTCCGATAAGCGGAATGACTTTGTACTCCCATGAGTCAGCAATAATACCGGTTTCCTTCGCTTGACCATGCTCGATGTAAGCCCATTTATTCTGCCCGATAACCAGAAATCCGGCCGTACGGTAGCCAAGTAGCGACAGATTAGCGGGCACACAATATTCAATGTCAGTTCCGACAGCCTGCACAGCAGCTTTCACATCCGGCTCTGCAAGCGAAAAATTCAAATCCATAGGCATTCACCATCCTTCATGTCCGCTCTAGTCAACTTGATTAACCATACATACATAGCTCTACCATCCGGTATTCCTTGTCTGTCAGCTTATTTATATTTGGGATGACAAACCGATTACCGTCCACGTCAGTGACGAGCAGTCGGTCTGGGGTTACCAGCTTGGCGTTGCCACCACCACCTCTGACTGTGAATCGGCATAGTCCGCCTGTCGTCTCTGCTTCCCAGTAGGAGTAGCCAAACTCCTCCTTCACGTTAATCAACCTGCTAATTTCTGGAGTGAAATAACGGATTTGCAGCTGCTCCTCTAACAGCTGCGCTGTCTCTTCCGTAAAATCCTCAAGACTGTGGATCATACCAATTTCCTTGTTTTCAACCGTCCGGATGGACAAATACATGCGTCTATTCGTATGAGGGAAAGAGCAATGTACATACACGACTGGATGCGTCTTTTCCCCCACCGTTACGGATAACATCCGACCTTCCGTTTTATGAAATGTTGCATTATCCTCTGTGAGATAGTGAATGTCGGCGGCATCGGACAGCGAACCGGCCACGCCCTTTTCCTCCTGTAGCTCTGTATCCTGGGCTGGAGTTGTCTTCTTCTGTGATGCAGACGAACTCATGCTGAAATCACCTCGCTTATTTTTAATGCTTCATCATGCTTTTTCACCAATTGATAATAAGCGCCCTCGGTACTCATTAGCGATTCATGTGTTCCTTCTTCCACAACCTTGCCCTGATCCATCACGACCAGATAGTCGGCATTGCGAAGCGTGGAGAGCCGATGCGCAATGGCAATCGTTGTACGTCCCTTGATAAGTTTATCCAGCGCCTCTTGGATTTGCAGCTCGGTCTCCGTATCCAGAGAAGCTGTCGCTTCATCTAGAATCAGTATTATTGGGTTATGCAGAATTGCCCTCGCAATGGAGAGGCGTTGCTTTTCACCACCTGACAGATTGTATCCGCCCGTACCCACGATCGTATCGTAGCCGTCCGGCAGCTTCTCAATAAAATCATGGGCGTTGGCTATTTTCGCCGCATGAACGATATCCATGACACTGCAATCCGGCTTGGCATAGGCAATATTTTCAGCAATACTGCCTGATAGCACGTACACATCCTGCGATACGATTCCGATATTGGAGCGCAACGATTCAGCAGCCAAATCCTTCACATTTACTCCGTCGATCGTAATTGCACCTTCATTCACATCGTATAGCCGGGAAATGAGGTTGACGAGAGTTGATTTTCCTGCTCCAGATTGTCCGACGACGCCAATCATTTGTCCTGCCTTCACCTGCAGCGTAACATTCTTCAGAATCGATTTATTCGGCTCATAGCCAAATACAACATTTGATACTTGAATATCTCCCTTCATGACTGGAATCCGAATCGCATTCTCCTTCTCCTTCACATCAGGGCTTGCGTCCACAATTTCAAATAATCGCTGCGAAGCCGTCATGCAACGCGACCACCAGCCTACAATATTGTTCATAAACTCAATGGGCCCATATAACATATACATATAATTGACAAAGGTCAGCATAAGCCCGAACGAAATTTCACCCTTGAGTATCATCCATCCTCCAAATCCCCAGATGAGCATACCTCCCATTTGAGTCAGCCCATTAAGTACTGGAAAGATCGTACCGCTCAAACGGTTATAATTTTGCTCCGAGCCGGAGAAGTTCGCATTTGCCTGCTGGAAGCGCTGCATTTCTTTGTGCTCCATGCCAAATGCCTTGACGACCCGGACACCTTTGATCGAGTCACTAATGATGGAGTTCAATGATGATACCTGGCGGTTCATCCGCCATGATAGCCTCGACAGCTTGGGGAATACTTGGCGTGCCAGAAAAATAACAATCGGCATCGGCAAAAAACATAGCAGTGTGAGCTTCCAGTCCAATACCAGCAAAATGACGGTAATGCCGATGATATTCATTACATTCACAACAAAATAGGACAGTACATCAATGAAAAATATTTGCAGTTCAGCGGCGTCGTAATTAACTCTGGTCATCAGCTGTCCGGTCTGCTTCCGCTTGAAAAAGTTTAGTGATAAGCGCTGCATTGCAGTAAAAATGACAGATTTTATATCAAAAACAATGTTTGCGGCCAGCCTCGCATTGATGATTCCGAAGAAGACACCAAATAATAGAGATAAAGTGCGAAAAATAATGACTAGCAAGATGACTAGCCCTACCTGTCCGCCAAAATATCCTTCGCCTTTTAGCGCCTGATCAAATAAGGCCGTACCCGTCAAATATGGAATGACAAGCCCAGTCACGGAATTTAAAAGCATCAACACAATAATGAGCAACAAAGAGGCTCTATAGGGCTTGGCAAACGATAGCAGCCGGAGGATCAATGCGCTTTTCTTCATGCATTTCGGGCAAATCTCTCGACCTTCTTCCGGGTAAATCCTCCCGCATTTGGGACAAGAGGCATTTGCCTCCTCATCCTCCAGTAGCTCGCTGTCCACCTCCTCCTGCTTTTTCAGCTTCGTAAAGATTGCTGCCAGCCTGGATGCTTTGCTCATCAGTCCATTCGTGAACGCCGCTATGATTCGCTCGTCTGGAGCCTTCATTACAAGCATCCCGGATGCAACAAGGTTCACAATGAAAACGGATTCAAATCCACTGATTTTCAACGTTTGAACCGACCATTTCCCCTCCTCCTGCGGAACCTGACGTGGATAACTTTTGACAGGGATCGAATAGCCCTTAAAGGTCTTTTCGTGATCCGGTTCCTTGAGACTTGTTGCAATAAGCATTTCATGCTGGGACAAGGCTATGTATGTATCGAGAAAATGCCCCTCTGGCGTACGATCACATGTCATTTCGAACAGGATATCCTTCTCCGCCCATTTCTGCTGCTGCAGCAATATTAATTTTTCTGTAGAATGAATAGTCATCAACTCCATATAAAATATCGAAACAAAATCCTTTTTTTACTAATTTAATTTTTAGAATGCTTCTATCTTATTTTCGGACCTTTACTTTGTCAACATTTTTGTTTAAAAAGTGTTGGATTCTGAATGCTCAATTCACATCGTAAATAAATTATCTTAAAAGTGCGTATTGACACTGAAATAATTGTGTATTAAAGTTACGTCATACATTTTACACTTTTATATTTAAAAAGTAACAAAGTGAATATTGATAGGTTTTTGCTGAAAGAAATGAATCTGAAGTAGACGCTCAATAATCGAGATAGAGGGGGATTTTGAAGGCTTTGTTGTTCAAAAATCAAGGGACTATGTTATATAAAGAAAGACTATCCATAAGTTCTGGATAGCCTCGTCATAGGATTCAACATTTTTAGCTGACAAAATAGAATATAAATCTCACTTCATGAATACTTAACTCACCGTTTCTTCCGTATCGATGTATCTATTTACTTTTAGTCCATTCCTCCGATACGTAAGAGCACCGATAAAGGAAAGAGAAAATCCAATTGATGCGTAGATGTAGAGCGTTTGAATACCTACAGTATCCGCTAACCAACCAGATAATAATAATGATACACCATATAGAATTGAGGTAAGTGATGATTGGGCCGCAAATAACGGTGGAAGCTCTGAAGCGGGAACGCTTGTTTGGTAAGAAGTACGTTCCGCTAAATCCTTTATGGCTTGAGAAGCCCCGATTGCGAACATGATAAAGAGTGTCACTAACGGGCTAGTAGAAAAACTGAATGCGAGTGTTAGCGCAGCAACGCATCCACTGCCCACCGCTAGCATGCCCCCTAGATTCCAGTTTCCGTTCGATAAACGGCTCATAAGAATGCTAATGAGAACGAATCCACCTAAATTGGCGCCATTCATCCATCCCCACCATACTTCACCCACATGTAGTCGTTCTCCTACGAACACGAGCAATAGCGCCCCTGCGAATGCACCTCTAAATAAGCCTTCCCATACATCCATCCATAACAAAACACGTAACTGCGGTAACCTAAAATAATTCTGCCATCCATCTTGAAGTGATCGTCTCCAAGAACCCACTAGTGTTTGGTGTGTACTGTTTCTGGTTTCGTATATCATGGAGGATGATAACCAAGCACCACCTAATAACATTGTAGAAAGGAGCAGCACTTGACTTGCACCAAGCCAACTGACTGTCATGGATCCGAACGCCCATCCGGCCAGAGAACATGACTGTACAATACCCACTAGCACGCTGTTCGCTTTAAGCAACGATGCTTCAGGCACGGTTAGAGCAACAAGAGAAGATCTTACTGGGCCCGCTACCCCCTCCAGAATTGATATCCCAAAAACCATTCCGATCAATATAGCAATATTAGGATTGTCTTTGCCCATTAGAAACATATATATGGTGAGCAATGCCAAGCCAAGAGTTTGCCCTCCAAGACTAGATGCAAGTAAGCGGTTCAAGCGCAACTTACGCATGATAAGAGGAGCCGTGATGCTGCCGATTGTCATACCAGCAACTCTAAGTAGGGGATACAAAGCCGTTACGGTAGCAGAACCAGATAGATGGTAAAGCGTGACGACAAGCGCCAAAATGTACCAGATGTCTCCTAAAGTAGATAGAGCCTGACTAAGCCAGAGTCTATGAAATGATTTTGTAAGCATTGTACTCATCCTTTTCAATATTCAGTTGTATTCAGGAAAAGGAATGAGATTCTACAATGGTCTGCCTCCGATCAAATTGAAAAAGATTTTTTTATTATAGCATTTGTTTTTGATTTTAAATAGTTTTGTACCTACTTTATATGTGTTGGAACTAATCATGTTATGACCTTCATGATCACTCTCATTCATTGAGGATACTTCTATCTCACCTATTTGTTCAGCTAGTTCATTCTCTGAGATGATATCATTTCTTGTTATATGAACTACTTTCTTTAGATTTATCATTTTGTAATGTAAGATCTAATTGTTCTTTGAGTTCTTCCACATTATGACAAACAACTGAAGAATTCATCAACATCAGATGTCCCCATTGATTGATATTGAATTCACCTTCATGTAGACAAAAGATTGGTTTCTTATGCGCATAAGCATAACCAAGCTCCCAGCAGGTATTACTTAAATTCAAGCCATTGTTGTTTAAAACAGCGACAAACATATCACATTCTTCTATTGCCTTAACTGCAGATTTGAACATTTCATCTCCACTTTTTGAGTGTATAGATTGATTTTCTATGTCTCTATGTGGTAGATGTGTGGTTAAGAAGTGTGCTTCCATAATCGTATTTAACCGTTCCAACTTTCGTCGTTCCCCAGAAGTAAGTATAGAGCCTGACAAATATACATTTTTACGCAAATATCCCACGCTCCTTTCACAGGCTTCGTCATATAGTAATTTCTATTTGAATGATTAGAGCAGTCCTACTGTAAATCCATCATTTTTTGAATGGTTATAAGAACACCATTTTCTTCATTAGATTTTGTGATGAAACTTGCTGCTTTTTTGGTGTTCTCGCAAGCATTGCTAACAGCAAAGCTGTATTTAGCAATTGCCATCAGTTCAACATCGTTCTCTCCATCACCGAACGACATCGTTTCCTCCGCAGTTACCCCCAGCATATCCTGTAATTTTTTTACCGTTTCGCCTTTATGGGTATGAAGAGCAGTAATATCGAGCCACCTGGCTTCAGAGTCGACAATGTAGATTTGGCCATTTAACGTCTGTTCCACATGTTTTCTAAGCATTGTGCTTCTGCCTTCTGTATCAAATACGGTTATTTTGATAAAATCACTATCGATTTCGGAGAAGGAATCCATTTTTATGACTTGTTCATAAGAGCCTTTAACTACGTTGTACATATCATCAGAGATAGAGGAATGTACGTATGCTGCATCGCTTGCACATACAATGATTGTCATGTGGGGATCAAAACCTTGAATTTCTTCAATGGCTCGCAGAACGAGTGTGCGATCAATGCTAAACTCTTTGACGACTTTTCCATCTTTCTTGATTCTGGCTGCGCTATCTCCAAGAATCCAGATCCCTTTTCCATGGTCACCAAACAACTTTTCTACTCGTTCACACTGTTTTCCCGTGCAGGCTACAAACGTTATTCCTTTCTTTTGCATTTCATCATGTACTTCATTAAAAAGTTCAATATCAAACGAACCTTGATTATTCAGAAATGTTCCGTCCAGATCAGTTACTACGAGTTTAATCATTTAAAATCCTCCGAGTTCAAGTTGGATTTATTATTCATCTTTATAAAGTTAACTTATTAAGTATTCATGGCAAAACCTTTATCTATTCAAAGAGATCATTAATTGATCGAATTGGCTTCACTTCTATAGGCTGATTCGACGATTTCAAAGCCGCATATGCCCCAATCCAAATGATAACTGCTAAAATTATATATACCATAACCCTCACCTCCCGTATTTCCGTAGATCCTTCTAATGTAGCCAGCGCTTTTTGTAACCCTCTTTATAAAACAACTTTATAAAGTCAGTATGCAGCAAACCTTAATGCTCTGTCAAAGGGTAATTAAGGAATCTTCTATAGCCTCCGCCGTATGTAAAAGAAAACCTCTACATCAATGAAGAAGTCTTCAATGATATAGAGGTTTATTTCGATTTGAAAATTGGTTTTCAGGTAAATTATCTTTTATCTGACCTGAATTAATGTGCGGTATAGCCTCCATCAACAAGCAAGGTCGTACCATTCACGAAACTAGCATCATCGCTGGCTAAGAACAACACAGCTTTTGCGACTTCTTCTGGTCGTCCAAGTCTGCCCTGTGGATGAAGTGAAGTTAAATATTCTTTGCTTTTTGCATCTACGTTCTTCAAGAGAGGCGTTTCAATGTATCCAGGACATACGGCGTTAACACGGATTCCCTTACTGGCATAAGCAGTACATAAATTCTGAGTTAACAGTTTAACGCCTCCTTTTGCCGAGGCATAAGCTGTCGTTTTAGGCAATGCAACAAAGCTGTGGATTGAGCCAGCATTAACAATAACGCCGCCATTTCCTTGCTTAAGGAACTGCTCAATAGCATATTTATCGGAAAGAAATACACCTGACAAGTTAATATCGATGGTTCGTTTCCATTTATCATATGACAATACATCAGCGGCTTCGTCATCGGCAACCCCTGCATTTGCATACATAATATCCAACTTACCATATTTCTCAACGGTTTCATTAATCATGTGTTTAATATCTTCTTCTTTAGTCACATCTGTTTTGACAAATAACGTATCATGACCTTCCCCATTGAGTTCGGCAGCTAGTTCTTTACCATGTTCAGAGAAGTCAGCAATGACCACTTTTGCTCCTTCTTTTGCGAAAAGGCGAACGGTGGCTGCACCAATTCCACTAGCACCACCTGTAACAATAGCTACTTTTTCATTTAATTTCATAAGATTCAACCGCTCCATTTCTTCATAGTAAGATTCATGAACTTGTACTCCTCAATCTTACTCCTTTAATTTTGAAATACTATCCTATAAAGTTCTGTGTAATAATGGATTGTATACCCCCCATTTGTAGGGTATTTCACTTGAAGGGAACGACTTATTATGACACAACATTTTCATCCATATACTGAAATGACTTTTCAGGAATTTGTATTATTTTTCAAAACGCATAGCAAACAGCTCGAAGAAAACACAAACATTTACCTGATCGCGGAAGCTAATATTTCTGAAACACATCGTATCGAAACGGAAGTACTGATGAGATCCTTTTTTCAGATGTTTACTTATTCAGACTTGGATCATATGGATAATCATTATTCTTCTTATTTGGATACCTGGGTTCAATCCCAGCTAACTATTTTAAATATGGCAAGCTTACAATGGCTTCAAATTATATTGGAAAAATCTTTACTAACACTATTAATACAACTGAAACATCAACGGATGTTGGACCCGCTTATGTTCCTGTTATCTGTCTTTTCGTATCTGATGCATAGCTTTCATAAGTGGGCTGATACGGAGTCTGGTAATCATGAAACGGAGGAAAATAACGAATTAATAAAACTGCGTCTGTTGGACCAATTAAACCAACTCCTAGTCAGTTCTTCGGGAGCTTCAGATCTCGCCTTTATCCTGAAAAAATGTGAGAAGTATTTCAATTATAAACGTTGTGTCTTCTATGCCTATGTACCTTGGTCCAACCAGTTCTATGGGGTCATTGGTGAAGAACTTCCGAAAATTCAGAGTATGAAAGGACAATTGACCGAGCAAAATCTGATCTTCAACTCTAAAAGACCGATCTATTTGAAAGACCCAAAACCTTATTTAAGGGACGAGCATATCCAGTTATTTCAGTTGTCTTCGATTATTTTTATACCGATTGCCCACGATCATCAATTGTACGGCTGGGTCACTTTTGACCAAATGGGAGAATCATTTAATTGCACAAAGGATGAGCTGGATTTGCTTGAACAAGTGGGAAAGAGAATTGGTTTGTTTTTATCCAGGAAAGAGAAGGAAAACACCGCCAAAACGATGGCCATCGCTTTAACAGAAAGGGAGTCTACCGTGCTCGAACTTCTGGCGGAAGGTTATGATAACAAGAAAATCGCTTCCTTGTTGTTCCTCAGCGAGTATACAGTAAGAGATTACGTAAGCAGCTTGATGACTAAGCTGCGTGCAAAAAATCGAACACAGGTCGTTGCCTATGCTTTTCGTTGGGGGTTATTGAGTTAGTACCTTTGAATTTAGTTCGTCAAAAAAATAAGATCACCAACATGTGTATCATGTTGGTGATCTTTTATTCATTCAGCCCTTCTTGGGTAAATGCACAATAACGTTGAATTGATCGCCGTGAATCTCGACCTTAATCTTGCCTCCATGCAACTCAACGATGCTTTTCACAATAGCCAGCCCTAGTCCCGAGCCTTCTGTCTGGCGGGATTCGTCTGCTCTTTTGAAACGTTCGAACAGTTCTTCCACATCAAAATCAATCTCATAGGCAGAGGTGTTTTGAATTTTAAACCTTACCAGATCATCCGTCTCGTCCAGATAAATATAGATGCGGGTTCCTGGAAGCGAATATTTCTGTGCGTTGCTAATTAAATTTTCGAATACACGCCATATTTTATTACCATCCAAATTCGCATGGATCGGAAACTTGGCAATCCTCTCCCGAATTTCGAGCGACGCTTGTCCCATATGGGTGTTTGATTCTGCTATCGCTTGTGTCAATAACGTTGCCACATCGACATACTCCATATCCAGCTCTATTGTACCGCTGGCCATCTTAGAGATATCGAACAGGTCTTCAATTAATAGTTTCAGTCGAAGCGCCTTGCGTTCCAGCGTTTCAATATAGGCTCGGGTTGTTTCCGAAGGATGATTTTCTTTTTTTAATAAATCGACATAGTTGATAATTGAAGTAAGCGGAGTCTTCAAATCATGCGATACGTTGGTAATCAGTTCCGTTTTTAACCGCTCGCTTTTCATTTGATGTTCCAACGCGCTTTGATACCCGGCTTTCATATTGTTAATATAGCCGGCAAGTTCAGATAGGGAATCGTTTCCGTTATCTTGAATTGAGTTCTGAATATTCCCTTTGGCAATCTCTTTACTTCCATTGATGATGGCCATGAAACGCCCAAGCTTGGAGAGCATATAAGGAACCAGAAACAGCACAAATAGCAACAAATAAAGAATGAGCCATCCCTGTCCGTAATATGTGACTGCTTCCCAAAAACAAATGCCGGCTAAGGCGGTCAGCAGAAACATAAGAATGAGGCCAAACGTTAGTCTCCCGTTTTGCAGACTGGCTCTAAAGCCGGTTCTCCAAATATGAAAATAATCTATCAACACACTGCCATCCCAGAAGGAACGTTTATTATGTGGTGCCTTAAAATAACGAAACAGTCTGGCTACCAACAAACCCAAGATAATACTGGAAAGCAATTCCCAGATGAAACGTGAAGTTGAAAATCTCAGACTCAACCCCAGGTATAAATACTCGTTTATAAGTATAAAGATCCCTATAATAACTGCGATGATGATGACAAGAAGGTCGATTCCAATCTTTCGATCTTCTTTACTTTTTCTCGATTTTGTATCCAATTCCCCATACCACCTTCAAATATTTTGGGTCTTTAGGATTGATCTCAATTTTCTCACGAATGTTTCTCACATGTACGGCAACCGTATTCTCTGAAGCAAAGACCGGTTCATTCCACACGCGCTCATAAATCTCTTCAATCGAGAAAACTCTGCCCTTGTTTTCCATTAACAACTCCAAAATTTTGTATTCCTTCGCCGTCAGTCTAACGTCCTCTCCATCCACTTCAACAGTCTTGGAGCTTTTGTTCAGCACAAGTCCTTTGACTTGAATGATCTCTTCTCCAATGGATTGAAAGGAACCTAAATTCGTAAACCGGCGCAGCTGGGATCGGACTCTTGCGATCAGTTCCAAGGGATTAAACGGCTTCGTTATATAATCGTCAGCTCCAACATTAAGTCCCAAAATCTTGTCACTATCCTCCGATTTGGCGGAGAGCATAATGATTGGTATATTTTTATCTTCACGAATTTTAAATGTCGTCTTGATTCCATCAAGCTGCGGCATCATGAGGTCCATGATAATAAGATGAATCGTTTCTTGTTCAAGGATCTCCAGTGCCTCCACTCCGTTAGAGGCCGTAAATACGTCTACATCATTGCTTTTTAAGTAAATAACGAGAGCTTCTCGAATTTCCGGTTCATCGTCTACAACAAGAATATTATTGATCTCCATATTTCTCACCTTCATCGCGTAATTGCTCCTACAACTCTACAATACTTTCTGCGGAGGCACCAGTTATGTAAAGCGAATACATTTTTCCATTTTCGTTTCATCAGACCATCATACACAATCTACATGAAAAATCTCTGGTATAAAAACGAAGGAATTTATGAAGTTTTAATACATCGTTAGATAGTGATTGAGAACTTAATGAATCTCATGGGCAATGTTTATTCAACATGGTTATTCCCTTCACATACGTTTATGCGTGTCGAAAAAAAGGATGAAATCGAATAGATATCATTTTCCCTCTATGCACCCTTACATTTCAACAGAAAAAAGCGGGGCATTAAGCCCCGCCAATAGTAATGTTTGTAATCCAGCCTTCAGGCGCTGGGAGAACTCCCATCTGGATACCAGTAAGAGTTTCTAGTAGTTTCTTTGAAATAGGTCCCATTTCTGACATACCACTTGGGAAATATATTTCTTTACCATGGTCATCTATTTTACCCACAGGAGAAATAACAGCTGCAGTTCCACATAAACCACATTCTGCAAAATCTTTTACCTCTTCGAAAAGAACTTCCCTTTCCTCAACTTCAAGGCCGAGATATTTCTCAGCAACGACCATTAAAGATCGTCTGGTGATGGACGGAAGAATACTTTCTGACTTAGGTGTAACAACTTTATTGTCTTTGGTTATAAAGATAAAATTGGCCCCGCCTGTTTCTTCAACCTTGGTTCTGGTTGCAGCATCCAAAAACATATTTTCATCAAATCCATTTTTTTGGGCTGTTCTTAGCGCATGAAGACTCATGGCATAATTCAATCCTGCTTTGATATGTCCTGTACCATAAGGCGCAGCACGATCATAATCACTAACACAGAGGGTAAGGGGCTTGGCTCCTCCTTTAAAATAAGGGCCTACTGGTGTAGTAAATACTCTAAACTGATACTCTTCAGAAGGTTTAATCCCAATAACAGGACCACTTCCGAATAGAGTAGGTCGTATGTATAGTGTAGCACCAGAGCCATACGGTGGTACATATGATGCATTTGCTTTTACTGTCTCGACAATAGCATCTATAAACCTATCCTTTGGAAAGGGTTGCATATGAAGTCTTATAGCGGAATCCTCCATGCGCTGTGCATTTAAATCCGGACGAAAAATAGCAATTTGTCCGTCTTGGGTGGTATAGGCTTTTAAACCTTCAAAGCATGTCTGCGCATATTGGAGAACGCCTGCCGATTCGTTGAGCACTACATTGGTATCCTCTGTTAAAATTCCATCATCCCATTTTCCTTCTATAAAATTTGAAACATATCGTTTTTCTGTCTTTCTGTAATTGAATCCGAGATTACTCCAGTCCAAGTTTTGCTTTTCCATTTTGTCACCATACCTTTATTTTATCATTTCATTTTTGAACCATTTACTGCGATACTGCCTTTTCTAAACCTTTAGGAATTCTTCCATTTGTAAGTTACACAATTAAATTCTATTGTCAAAATAACACGTTCAAACAATTCAGGTCAATTAATAACAATAAAAAGTTGGAGTTGTTTAAGTCATATATGTATCTATCCCCGTTCTTTCTTTAATATCTAAAGAAGAACGGGGATCTTCATTAATAACATCAACCTTAGTAACGGGACTCAGGTTTCGTAATACCTTTAGAAGGTCAGAATCACTTTTCCCTGAGAGTGACCCGTCGACACTTTATTCAATGCCTTTTCGATATCATCAAACGTGTAGGTTGAGTCTATAGATGGCTTAATATCATCTTTTTCTATTAGGCTTGTGATCTCTTGTAATTGAATTCCACTGGCTTGTACAAATAAAAAGCGGTATTCATTCTGATTCTTACGCGCTAGAGAATCCAATCGAGCACCTGCCAGACCAAACAATGCTTTTTTCCACATCGGAAAATCATTATCAACCGCAAAGCGATAATTAGGGCCAGCTTTCAAGGATACCAATTTCCCATGTGGTTTTAGAATACCCAGTTCAGCTTTGATATCTTCGGCACCCAAGGTGTCTATCACATAATCGATATCGGACAAGATGTCAGCATAATGTTCTTCCTTATAATTAATGAATTGATCTGCCCCGATTGATAATGTACGTGATCTGCCTCTTTCACTGCCACTTGTAATAACCGTTAATCCCATGGACTTAGCAATGGGGATAGCCATCGCACCGAATCCTCCGGTTCCTCCAGGAATAAACAGCTTTTTATTGGTTTTGGCTTGAAGTACATCATGTAACGCTTGATACGCAGTTAAGGAAGTAAGCGGTACGGCAGCAGCTTCAATAAAAGATAGATTCTCGGGCATCATGCATAAAGCATCTTCATTCACAGCTGCATATTCAGCAAAAGCACCAATTTTATTCAGCGGCAACCTTGTGTACACAGGGTCCCCTACTTTAAAATTCAAAACATCTTCACCAACAGCTTCAATCACACCAGATAGTTCATTCCCTAGAGTTAAAGGCAACTTATAGTTGGCAATCATCCGAACGCTGCCGTTCATATTCATGATATCCAGTGGATTGACACCCGCAGCTTTTACTTTGACAAGGACCTCTCGACTATCGATATGAGGGATGTCCATCCGGTTTAATTCTACATGAATGGTTTTGGAATACTTCTGTATTTGAGCTGCTCTCATCATCTTCCTCTTCCTCTGCTATTAGACTAAAAATATGGCGTACAATGTTCAGTTGTACGCCACGTTTCACGCTTGATGTTAGTGTAGCTCCTCTGTTGAGCTAATTCTTTTACAAGGTAGATATAAAGTTCAGGACCTTATTCACCATCTTGGACTCCACCCAGAGGTGTATCCTCTCTGTCATGGGTGCCATCGCGAGTTGATGGGGCAATTCTATCTTACCAATTTTCGTTGTACTCCATAATTTCACCAATGGATTCACTGCTTTTTTGATGTATTCCACAGCTATGTGAATTGAATTTATAATTCTGAAATAACTGGATAGATCGGACCTCTCAGATTGAAATTATAGTTCTGATCTACGATCCCTACCACTTCGTTGTGATCATACAGTTCCACCATAAAGCCCGCCATTTCTTTAGCCGTGTGGTACTTAGGCATGTTTGCTTTGTAGTCAAATTCTTCAGCATCTATGGATCTCTTCACAAATTCCGTTTCCGTTATCGCGGGTGCCAGGATTTTCGCTTTTAGTTTTGCACCTTTCAGTTCCAGTTCTTTGGCAAGACCTTCTGTGAAGGCACTAACATAATATTTCGATGCAGAATAAGCAACACTACCAACAGCAATTACATATCCGAGTGCGGAAGAGACGTTAATTAACTGAGTACCTTCAACCTCAGCATAATCTCGCACATACAGTGTAGAAAGGATGGTCAGGGATTCAATGTTCACTCGTAACATCGTTTCAACTTTATCTAATTTCTGTTCTGCTATAAATGAACCTTCACCGAGCCCTGCATTATTGATCCAGGTCTCAATCTGGTATTCCTTCAGATTGTTATATAGTGTGTAAGCCTGATCTGTAACAGATAGGTCACTTGTCTGAACAATAACATTTACTTGGGGATCTATACTTTGAATGGTTGATTTAAGCTCCTCCAGTTTATCCAATCTTCTAGCTACCAAAATCAAGTTTTTTCCACGTGCTGCAAATGCTAATGCCGTTTCATATCCAATCCCTGAACTTGCTCCAGTAATCACTGTGTATTTCATCATAATCTCTCCTTAGGTTCCTACATTTTTTTAGAATGATCGTTCTCTAATGTGTAAAAAAACAGTTAGATCTAACTTGCTGTTTAATCTAAAGCAGAGAGTGTCATATCAATAATATTCATTATTTTTTGTTGATCTGTTGTTGTCTTAACCAACGTACGCAGTCCTAGCCAAGCGTTCATTAGATAATGAGAAATAACGACCGAGTCAAGATCAGAATTAATCTCACCCGTTTGTTGCCCCTCCAGAACAAGGTTAGTCAAACATTCCTCGGTTCGCGCATAACTCTCACCCACGAAGCATGAAACTTCAGTGTCTAATACACCTAACTCCACACCTGAATTCACCAAAAAGCACCCCAGAGGTTCTCCTTCGTTTCTTACAGTAAACTCAAACATCTCACGGATTAATTGTTTGATTGGTTGTTGTTTTTCAATCAGAATCTTCATTCTGCTGGTCTGCTTCGTTTCATATCGTTCCAGAGCTTTCATAAATAAAGCATGTTTATCCCCAAAGGTATCATAGATACTTCTTCTATGAATACCCATAAACTCAACCAGGTCTTGCATTGAAGTTTTCTCATATCCTTGTGTCCAGAAGCGATGCATTGCTTTATCTAATACTTCATTAACTTCAAATTCTTTGGATCTTGCCATCGTCATCACCTCAAATAATCATTATACATTAAGTGATTGTTCGGCAAACTGAGATAGTTAAATTGAACATATCTCAGTGATAAGACATGTCGAATTAAGCCTGGATTCTTCGTTTGTTTGCTTGTAGCCAATCCGGTGTCCAACCTTTTTCCATAGCATCCAGGGTCACACCCGGCGGAACGATGGCGTCGATTGCATCCAGGATATCAGTGTTTAACCGGATATCGCTGCCTTTTAATGTTTCACGCAGTTGCTCAATTGTTCTTGCCCCCACTATTGCAGAGGTAATCGACGAATGAGCTTGTGTAAAAGCCATGGCAAGATGAGGCAACGTTAATCCTGCTTCATTTGCAAGGGTTTGGAGCTTGGCAACGGCTTCGAACTTGGTACGATTTTCTTCTCGATTCGGGTCGACAACAACCGAAAGTTTCCCTAGTGATCCCGCTGCTCTTGAATCTGGAGCAGCCGCTTCTCCCGAGCGGTATTTTCCAGTTAATAAGCCACCCGAAAGCGGGCTCCAAACCAGGACACCCATTCCATATTTCGCGGTCGCGGCAAGCAAATCGAATTCGATACTCCGATTCAAAATGGAATAAGGGGCTTGCTCAGATACGAAGCGTGCCATATTTTTACGTTCACTAGCCCATTGTGCTTCGGTTACCTGCCATGCTTGAAAATTGGATGTACCGATATAGCGAATCTTCCCTTCACGAACCAAATCCGTCAACGCGTCAAGACTCTCTTCAATATCGGTATGGAGATCTGGCTGATGCAGTTGATACACATCGATATGATCCGTTTGCAGCCTTCTCAAGCTTCCCTCGACTGCACGCTTGATCCAATACTTCGAGTTACCAGATTGATTAAGTCCACTGCCCATGGGCATTCCGCCTTTTGTGGCTAGAATAACATCCTGTCTGCGGCCCTGTAGGAGCTTACCCAGAATCTCTTCGGATTGACCACTGGAGTAAACATCCGCCGTATCAATCAGGTTAATGCCTCCAGCCAAAGCCTCATCCAACATGACTGCAGCCTCTTTTTCCGTATTATTTCCCCAAAAACCAAATGTGCCTGTACCTAATACAAAACTGCTTACTTTAAGACCTGTATTTCCTAATACACGATACTCCATGTTCAATTCATCCCTTCTACATATTGATATATTGAGAACGAAGATTCTAATATAGGCATTAAACTACGTAGTAAGATCTTACACCGAGCCCCATCACTCTCTGCTTCGTAATCGTGTATATCTCCTACGCCAACAATATAACATATCTAGAACGATTGGTAAAGAATCCTTTTATAACTGTCTTGTGATCGTTATTAGTGAACTTATAGGATAGTAAAATCCCCTTTCAGCATCCTCGACTTCGAACAAGAACATGTACCGATACAACAAAAAAAGCCGCTGTAATAGCGACTTCAATGGTTTTGTCCCACGATACTTTGTCACGGATGTTAATTGTTTTTCAACGGGTTAACATGTTGTTCCATATGCTCTTCTCATAAATTCTAAGCCATTGCCTCTTCTCGCAGATCATGCTCCATGAAGAGAATATCACGTTTCATTTCTTTCATGCCCTGTCTTGAAATCCGCCCTGTCTCAAACATAGATTGAATGTTGTCTCGCTCCAGTTGAATTCCGACCCGGCCCAGATCCTGCATCGATAGGTCGAACTCTCGTCGGGAGTATGTGTCCGATTCGTTTCTGGTCATACGCAGCAGTATACTTTCATATTGCAAGATCAGTGAGCTGACTGCCTCTATATCTGATTCGCCTTCTGAAAGCAGACCTTTTAGCTGCTCAATGACATAAGCCATATTTTGAATTTTGAGTCTGGTCAATTCAGCGCGTCTTTCTCGAATGCTTAGTCGGGCAGGATTCAGCATCCCGAACATTTCGACCCATTGCTTAATGGGAAAAACCTCTTTTTTATAGCGGACATCTCTTGTGCGCATAAACAACAGTTGGTTAATTCTTTTAAGGTAATTGTACGCTGTATATGGATTTACTTCTTTCTTTTCAAGAGCAAGCAACGTATTCTCTCTTTCCCATTTCATGACAGACAGACCCAAGGACCGCTGTGTCTTATCTTTCTTTTCATCTTTCCTAAGTGTTCGGATTCTGGAAGTATACATATTGATAATATGGGCGGTCGCAAGCCGGTTCTGGTCCGTGGTCAGTTCATTTAATCCGGTAACCACATTCCTCAGAATCTCAATTTTCGCCTGAATTTCGTCCTCTTCCTGCTCCGTTTGTGTTTCTTTACCTAATAAAAGCGGCAACAGATAGTTGGATGCCAGAAGAGTCCACAAGATAACTCCAGCCGCAAGGAAAATGATCAGATCTCTGGCTGGAAATGCAGTTCCATCATTCAGAAAAAACGGCAGTGACAAGGTACTCGCCAGTGTAATCGTTCCCCGGACTCCCGATAGACTGAGGATAAGCGCATTCTTCAACCGGAGCCGCCAAGGTTCGCGCGGTTTGGCACCTTCAGGATTATCCATTAGCATTGCCCAGATGAGACGCAGCCCGAGTACAGCTAAAGTCAATAATAGTGTGTACATAATGACTTTAAAATTCCCTATGTCCGGGTTACTCCAAATCGTCTGGATAATATCAGGAAGCTGTGTTCCAAGTAGTAGGAAAACCAGTCCGTTCAATACAAAGATAATGACCGACCAGGTGCTTTTGGATACAACACTCAGCTTGGCTAACTCGGGGTTCATTTTCTTGTAACCAAAAGAATGGGCGATTCCTGCGGCGACAACAGCCAGGATACCGTTGACCCCTAATTCCTCCGCAGCCATGAAAATCAAAAAAGGAGTCAGGATCTCAATCAGCATGTGGAGCGTGACATTTTCCATCCCCAATTTGCGCAACCACTTCACCACACCATATTTTACTAAGGTAAGCAGAAGGCCTAACACCACACCGCCAAGTGAAATGGCAATAAAACTGATACTGGCCGTTTTGAAAGAGAATACACCTGTGACCATTGCAGCTACAGCGAATTGAAAGGAGACCAGCCCTGATGCGTCATTTATTAACGACTCTCCCTCAAGAATTTGCATCGTCTGATGGGGGATCTTCACTTTCTGCTCCAGTGCACCCACGGCCACAGCATCGGTAGGTGCTAGTGCAGCTGCCAATGCGAAGGCTGCCGCCAGCGGGATGACCGGAAGTAGCCAATTCAGGAAATATCCCATCACGGCTACCGTTACAAACACCAGACCCAGCGCTAGCAAAAGGATCGGTTTCTTCAGCTTCCAAAGCGCTTCTTTATCCGCATGCCTGCCATCATTGAATAGCAACGGGGCAATGAATAAAAGCAAAAACAACTCTGGATTTAATTTCAGTTCATAATGCAAGGGCAGCAAAGTAATTAACATCCCCAGCGCAATTTGAATAATAGGCACGGAGACCGAAGGGATAAACCGGTTTACTAAATTGGATAAAGAGACTGCCGCCAGCATCAACAAAATAAATTCAAACAATTCCAAACGTATCTTACCTCCATATTTATCTGCAATAAGCAGCTTTTCGTAAAACAGGTTTCTAACAAGAAGTCATCTTATTTTAAAATGCATTTATGAACTGTATATGAATCGCTTTGCACCTAGCCTGCCCAGAGCAATATTCTATAATCCACATAGGTATTTTTATCGGAATTGCCGATAATTTCATTAATACTTTCTAATCGAAATTTCTTTTCAGAAGGTACCCCGCGCTGTTGAAAAACAAAAGCAGCCGCTTAGCGGCTGCTTCTGCATAACTACATTCATATTCAGTTCACAAAGCTATTTTATTCTATACAACATCATTAGAAATATTATGGATCATGGGAGGAACGAATATGAAAAAAAATATTCTAGTTAGCGGGGCGAGTTTCGCCGGAATTTCAACAGCCTACTGGATGAAGCAGTTTGGCTACAACGTGACCGTTGTTGAGATCGCTGAAGGTCTTAAAAAAGGCGGCACACCTGTAAATATCCGCGAAGACACCGCCGACATCGCGAAACGTATGGGGCTTCTAGACCAAATCCAGTCGAACAAAATAGACATGGAATTGATGGAATTCAAAAATTCCGATGATGTCACTGAAAGAGTCGAAATCCGTGAGCAGCTTGCAGAAGATGAATATGAAATCGAGCGAGATGTATTGCTGGATATCATGTTCGAGGCTGTCCAAGATGACGTTGAGTTTATTTTCGGAGATAGCATTACGTCATTAAAGGAAGAAAGTAATGGCGTTGAAGTAGTTTTCAAAGGAGGACAAAAGCGCTCGTATGACCTGGTATTCGGCTGTGATGGTATTCATTCGGCCGTCAGAAAATTATGGTTCGGCGAGGAAGCGGAATTTTCGCATTTTCTTAAAACGTATTTCTCTATCACAATCGTGGATAAGTTGTTGATCCGGGAGAATACGACACAGATGTACAACGAGCCGGGCAAGGCGGTCATGCTGAACTCTTATAACAATAAAACCGATATCGTGCTCTGCTTTTCTTCGGAGAAGGAACTCCCTTACGACTACCGAAACGAGGAACAGCAGCGGGATATCATTTTGAATCAATTTTCCGGACTAGGCTGGCGAACGCCGGAATTGCTGGAAGAAGTGAAGAACTCAAAAACTTTTTACTTTGACAAGCTGTGCCAAATGAAAATGCCGTCGTGGACAAAAGGCAGGGTAGCCCTAGTCGGTGATGCTGGATACTGCGCCTCTCCGGCTGCTGGCATGGGTGGATCACTCGCAATAGATGGAGCGGCAGCCTTGGCTGATGCTTTCCAAAAAAACCATGGGAATTATGAACTTGCGTTCCAAGAATATAATCAGAGTTTCCGTCCTTTCATCGAGGAAGTTCAAGCAAACGCAGAAATGATGGTAGATTTTCTAGTCCCACGAACTGAAGAAGACATTCGCGAAAGAATTTCGCAAACGGCATCCATCAAGGACATATAAGGACCGATCTGTAGGATATTGAGACTATCCTTTGAGGGTATTTTTTCAGTGTGTATTTGTTGAGTTTAATGATTAGAATCAAGTTCTTGTCCTCAGTTTGGGGCAAGAACTTGACTCCTCAAACAAAAAAAACCGCTAAATTAGCGGTTTTCAATGGATGCATGCAAAGTTTATTGGTGATTTATCATATAGATCAATCCTATAAGATTACCTTTTACCTCGTATACCAAGTTAAAGGTGTAATATCCTTTTTCTTCATTGGACATATCTATAGTGAACTTGTCGGGGCTCTTTTCCCATTCGCTCACATTGATCAGTGTTTCTTTAAACGTTTTATTGTTTCTAACACTTGCTGAATAGGGGATCACTTTATTACCATCTATTCCTGTAACCAAATTTGTGACTTCAATGCTAGGGCCCGTTAGCTCTCCTACTTCAATGATTTGAGGATTTGCCAACAAGTTAGCGAGTTTGGTTAACCCTTTTAATGGCGAGAAATCCGTAATTGCATTGCCTGTGATATCTAACGTCACCAAGTTATTTGCGTACTGCAACCCCTCTAGGGATTTAACTCTTCCAGATTTACTATTAAGTGTTGTCAACTTCAGCATATCGCCAAGGGTTAGATCTCCCGTTATTCCTAGCGTTGTCTTAATAGAGTCTCTTAAATATTCATCTTGTATGACAATCGACGCAGTTAAATCAACTTCGGTTAATCCAGCTATTGCTGCCTGTAATGCCGCTAGTGCTGTATCCACTTCTTCTTGCTTAACTTCCTTATTAGCCAGGATCTCCTCGGCGGCGGATAAGCTAGCGGTGAACGCCGCAGCACTCTCCTCTGTGTACCCATCAAGATTAATCACTTTAGCATCTGTAACAACTTGTTCCAGATCTCCAGTATATAGTCTAGCCGCGTTGACAAAATGTAGCTTTGTATCTCCCCATGTGGCATGGTCAGATCCATTGCCATTTCCACCATCTGTCACGACTAATTTAAGCTCTTTCGCTCCGTTAATGTCTACTTCAATGAATTTTTGCGGATCTCTAGAGTTCATAACTCCACTGTCGAATTTCTTATCTCCATCCACATAAACCTCAAAGCTTACAGAGCCGACAGAACCATACATTTGCCGATCTACACCCACATAGGACGTGAAGTAATCATAATTCTTATCGCTTAAATCATACACAATCGTAGAGTTCGAATGTGCTCCAATGCCTCTGTCATAGATTACTTCACGATTATTCTCATGCGTTAATCTCAAAGCATGATTACTAATCGAAATATCCTTTTGCGGAGCAGCATAGCTATTTTGGGTAGAAGTCCAATCAACATCTGTCAGATACTTGTAATCCTCCATGTTAACGACAGCGATCGTACGTGTTTGCGTCACTACATTACCATCGCTATCCGCTACAGTGTAAGTGATTGGATATTCTCCAACTCGATTGAAATTCACTTGCTCTCTTCCCGTAACCACTACACTAGAAGTTAAATCCCCATCCTCAGCATCCACGGCTTTATAATTTTCATCGATCTGGAGGGTTTGTCCTACTTTCATCGATATCGATTTCGGTATCGTAAGTGTTGGCACACTATTTAGTACAAGGAACTTTGCATCTGCAAAATCAGCATGATCAGAAGCATTTCCGTTACCTGCATTATCTACGATTAGCTTCAATTGCTGTACACCCGCAAGCGGGATTTGAACCCTTTTGGCTTCTGTACCATATTTCATCAATCCACTGTTATACACTTCTTGGCCATCTGCCAGAATACTGAACTTCACGCTGGAGTTATTCTGCTCCGGAATATTGCGATCGACACCTACGATCGTTTCAAAATAGGCGTAGTTATTATGGGCAAGATTATATACGATTTCCGAATTGGCGTGTGTTCCAATTCCCTTTTCAAACTCTTGAATTGCACCATTGACGAGTAACTTGATTGGATTGTTCGAACTGGCTTTATCTTTTCTAACCACATTATAATCTGTTTTAGCCGACTCCCAGTTCAAATCGCTTGCATAGGGGCTGGCGCTGTAAACAACGATTTGTCGTATCTTTGTAATGGCATTTCCATCGCTGTCAGTCACTTTGAATTGGACTTGATACGTTCCAGACTTACCTGGATTGAAACCATTCAAGTTCACTTCAACTTGTGATGTTAAATTACCATCTTCGGCATCAAATGCTTCTACGCCCTTCAGCACATCAAACTCACTATTTAACTTCACTGTAGCCATTTCTTCAGGAACCGTTAACGTAGGTAGGCTAGCATTATTTGTGAACTTTGCATCTGCCCATACCGTGTGATCCGCTGTATTTCCATTGTGGTTCGCATCGGTTGTGACGAGCTTCACTTCTCTTGCGTCTGTTACAGGGATCTGTACAAATTCATGTTCTGTACTCGATTTGAACACATCACTGCTAAATTTCTGTTCCCCATCGACGTAGATTTCGAACGTTGCAGAGGAAGCTGCATTACCTTTCACAGCCTGATCGATACCAATATAACTCTCGAAAAAGTCATACCCTTTGCCTTCAATGTTGTACACAACTTCAGAGTTGGCATGAACACCTAACCCCTTAGTATACATTGCAGCTAGACCTTGTCTTACTAAAGTAATTGCGCTACCTGATGGTGCCTGGTCCTTCTTCAAGGAGCCCCAGCCTACACTAGCTGATGCCGTATCCAGATCGGAGGCGTACACATAATCACTTGTTACGGTTACGTGCGCCGTTTTGGTTTCGGTAGTTCCTTCATTCTTGATTTCATAGACAACCTCATAATTTCCTTTTGTCGTGATATCCACGTTATTTGATTTTACAGCGATAGTATCGGTAAGATCTTTCCCTTGATAATTCGCTGCCTTAACGTAGCTGATTGGATCAAAAGCCTGATTCAGCTTGAGCGTAATATGCTCTTCAACCGATAGCATTGGTTTGAATGCCTTAACCTCTACCGGGCTCAGCGCATTCAATTTTTTATCATAACCAATGATCTTATAGGTATAGTTTTGAGCCATATCGACATTGGCGTCTACAAATTGGTCCGTACCCGTAAATCCAACTAAGACATTGTCCCGGTATATTTCATAACCCAGGAAATCTTCCTTGTAGGCTTTATCCATATTAAAGGTCAACGTATTCGTTTTTGCTGCTGCATTCGAGCTAATATTGATGTTGATAGGGACATTTTTATTAGAGATCCCTGTTCCTTCATAGTGGACGACTGAATTATTTAAATACCATAACTTGTTGGACGCCGGGTATTTGCTTACCTTCACTTTGGTCTCGGGATTAACTGTAAAACCGTGTCTAGCAAAAAAGCTGCTCAAATCCTGACCTAATACTTCTGACGAGAATTCTACTAAATATTGTTGTCTGGAGCTTTCCCCATTAGGAAGGGATACTTTACGATCTCGATATAGACTATTTAACTCCGCCCAGTACCCTGGATGGGCCAATTCTAATTGCCAGAATGCGCCGAGTCTCGCAAAAAGACCCTGCTGTTCCATCGCTACTTTATTTTCTTGAATAACATATTTATAAATATCCGATTCAAATGGGATGCGTGTATCTATGGAATTACGCTCTACTGACATCAACATAGGTAACATGTTATTGCTGACCTCACCATACTCCCGTTCACCTACAGCCATGCGGTGCCCGATCTCATGCGATAAACCCCAACCTGGATATACCTTGCTGAAATCTTGTAGAATCAAAGGTACGGTTTCAGCCTGAATTCCAGTATGGTCACCTGCTGCATACATCGCACCATACGGCTGCATTAATCTAATATTCTCTCGAATAAGCTTAGGATCATGGTTCTCACTGCGGCCATCTAGACCAAAGTAATCAAATAATCTATTAATCCATACATCATAACCCGTTAAGGTAGCCACAGGATTTTGACTCTTCGTAATAAACTCATTGTAGGCTTGTGTAGCCGTACCTGTGAAAATAATACGATCACTCACCATTTCAACTACGTCGATCATTTCACGGTCTTTAATGTTCGGATGGGCTGCTTTATCTGCATCTAATCTTTGTTTATAATCGTTCAAGAAAGCTACAAATTCGGCCGGATCAGAGTCCTGCGTCATCATCGGGAATCGTTCTACACCTTCAAAACGAATACGAGGCGCTTGGCCTTGCTCTTCAGACGTATAAGGATTAACGATGTAGATAGGTCCACCTTTTGTTACATCATGGGCGTAAGCACTGGTTGTAGGGTTTTCAGGTACCACGATCGTATTTTTTCCAAGACGCAATTGCACTCCTTTTGCCCAGCTATTCCAAGCACCTTCTTGCTGCGAAAAGATTAATGAAGGCACTTTATCAGTAGAATCGACATCCACATATACGTTAATCGTATCGCCCGGCATGGCTACAAGTCCGGTAGGCTGGTTATTGGTGCCCATACTAAATCTTAAGTTTTGCTGCGCATGCTTCTTCATATCGCCATGTTGTTCAGCTGTAATGATCATTCCTGTGGTTTGCAGTTCACCGCTCACGATCTTTTGGGCTACATCAAGCTGAGCTTTAAACTGAGAATATAAAGGATGGGACTTTGCCTCATTTTCCAAAGCAGTTATTTTCTCTATTGTGTTAAACTCCCCGCTAACCTGACTATATGTATTATCCGTAAACAGTTTGTTCATCTTATCCGACAGAGCATCTTCTTTATAAAAAGCAAACTCAGCCGCACTCGCCCAATCTTGATTTGCCTTCTTGAAGACAAACTTGATTCGCTTAAATGCTGTTGGCGCAAATTTCATTTCAACTACGTCACCTGTGGAGCCTTTATACTCCCCCGTGGATACTAACGTGAAATCATCGCCTGCATCCGTCATTGAACTGTAAATCTCAAACTCTTGAGCGAATCCTTTCCCTTTAGCTCCAGTTTGTCTAGCTGCGTACACGATTCTATTTAATGTAGTCGATTCATCCAAAAGAAGTACGACCTCATTTGTAAATGTTGAAGAATTGGGTTTACCTGTTTCCCAGTGTGTATTTATATCTCCATCAATCCCCTTATTTATGGTGGAACTTGAGTAGTTCCCCCCATTATTAGTGATTGACTTAATATGAGTAGTGTTCATTTTAAAGACATCATTATAAGCATTTAAAATGTCTTTTCCGTATAAATCAAACAGTTTAACGGATGCCACAGTCGGTACAATAGTGCCACGATCCCCTGCCTGGTTTGTCACAGTAGCATTAGAAACACTGGATAGTTGACTTCCTGCAGCATACCCTGCTTCACTTGACAGGCCAACGAGTAGTGCTGTAGATGTAGCGATTGCAATCATTTTTTTCATAATTGTTTCCTCCTGATGAATGATAGTTATGACAACTGACCTAAAATAGCGCAAAAAAAAACTACCCATAAGAGTAGTTTTATTGCACGCAAAGCTATTAAAAGATGAAGACTTCACCTTTTATAAACTTCTAAGAACAAAAAGCATCATATACTCTTTGGCAACTGGCTGACATTGTCATAAAACTTGAAACTTTAGTCCCTGTAGCTTTGCGTCCCTACGTTTCCATAGGTTTGCCTATTCAGTTGTAAGTACATTTAGACATATTATCACAGCAATACATCAATCACATGGTTAATTAGTATGATATAGGACTAGGTAATTTAAATTATTTTTTAATGATTCTTGGCAGCTAATCACGTTGATTAGCTGCCTTCTTGATTTTATTGATCTATCGTTACTCGTTAGTGCAAAGTTTTTTAAACGCAAACCCACTTACAATTAAACACGCTTTTGAAGCTTGACATCACATTCTGACATATTCCCAGTGACGTATTCGATATAATCCACAGAGCCATTAAAGTTCAAATATGCTTCATAACGCATGCGGATGGCGGGTAATGTAATCCAATCCAGAACATTTTCCTTTGGAACCCAACTACATTCGCTCGTTTCATCAGAAGTCGCTAACTCTCCACCTACAGCTTTGCACACGAAATCAAACATAACCTTTGTGGGAACATCCGTCACACCGTCATACCACTTATGTATCGCTGTATTCGAAACAACATTAATTAAATGGTTAACCTCCGCGTCAATTCCACTTTCCTCTTTTATTTCACGAATCACACCATCAATCAGATTTTCTCCAACTTCAGTTATACCACCAGGATACACCCAACCATCATCATGGGCTTTTACTAATAGGATATTTCCATTTCCATCTTCTACAATTCCACCTGATGAGACAATGTGTGTCGGAAACGTCATTTCACAACCTCCAATTTCAGTAAATTTGTATATTTATTCCACAGACTCCCTGAATTGTCCTCCTTTTGTGAACATACTTGAAAGTGGCTTAAACTCAGCTTAAGCTTATTTCCCGAACAAGATCAATGTATGGAGATCGAAACTTTAGTTTTTGATATTCTAAGGACCTTAGTCGACGAGGATGGCACCATAAATCGTGAGGTATAGGCAAAATGAGCTGAACCTACACGAAATTGCAATAAGCAAAAAGTCATTTGTATCTAAATCTGAATTTTGATTAAAATCATTAAAATTCAAAAAGGGATCTGAGATAATTTGTTTAATGTCCGAATCTTAATCTCTGGACCATCCTCCACAGTCCGCTCAATTCATTAAGTTCGTACACGCTGTACGCGCTTTATTCCTGTGCGCAGTGAAAGCCCAAAGCAAAGAATCAGGATGATTCCGGCAACCACATAAGGGTAGTTAACATTGATATCAAACATCAGTCCAGCTACTACCGGCCCGATGATATTGCCAAGGCTGGTAAAAGCGGAGTTAAGTCCAGCCAAATATCCTTGATGTTCTTTTGCGACCATGGACATTTGAGTGCTGATGGCCGGACGCAAAATATCGATGGACAAGAAGACAACAAAGGTGACCGCGAAGATCAGCCAATATTGGTGTACGAACAACGTCAACAGAACAAATACCCCGGCAAGGATCAAGCAGACTGTAATGACTGTTTTCTCACCATAACGGCTTATAATCCAACCGAAAATGGTTAACTGAATCAACGCGCCCCCAATAGAGCCGAATGTGAAAATGAAGGCAATATCCTTTGGTGTGAAGCCAAACTTATGGTCAACGAACAGACCGTATACCGCTTCATAGTTGGCAAGTCCAAAGGACATGACGAACACAATAATTAAACTGATAAAATAAGGCTCGCGGTATGTAAACCGTAACTGTTGAATTAGACTTCTTTTGGGTTCCAGATTAGGCATTGCTTTGTCGCTATTCCCATTACCCTTTACAAGGGATGAAAGAGATTCCGGCAGGACAATCATAGTAAGGATCGCAGCGATTAGACCAGCAACCCCCGCAGCATAGAACGGAACACGAATGCCGAATTCGGCAATATAGCCCCCGATGCCGGGGCCAATGATGTAGCCTGTCGAGATCGAGGCATTAATGAATCCCATTCCCTTCGCACGATCTTCCTCGGAGGTTACATCCGCCACATAAGCCATAACCGTTGGCATGATGAGTGCTCCACTAACGCCACCCATCATCCGGGATACAAAAAGCAGCAGAGCTGAGTCAGCTAACCCAAATATCACCTCGGCACAGGCGAAAACTAGCATTCCGGCGACAATCATTCGCTTGCGTCCTAAGGAATCGGATAATCGTCCCGCCAGTGGTGAGAAAATCAACTGTGTAAATGCAAAGGAAGCAGTAAGCATCCCAGCAATCGTACCGTTAATATCTAAAATAGTAATATATTGCGGTATCACTGGTATGACCAGACCGATACCAGCAAAAACTAAAAATAGGTTAAACATCAGAAGCAGCAGAGCGCCCCGATTTTTGAATAATAAAGCCATCTAAATTGTCCTCCCTAAATCAAATATTGAATATGTATGCTAAATATGTAACTTCCGCAGACGCTGATCTAACCCATTGTGAAGTGAAGAATAACCAACATATGATACCTATTTTCATTCAAAGATACTTTTTAAATATAAATGTTTAAAAAGTATGGAGTTAAATGTAATACACATTTTTTCCGCTGTCAATATATACTTTCTTAAATTTAATGTGTTGATCGGTGAGTGAGCCGATTCCCTCGATCGGACGTATTGGACTGACAGTCTGTAATTATTCAATGTACAGTTCAGGCTGAAAACCCCGGTCTGACCGCTCGTGACTATATAGACAGCAACCGGTACGTCGTCCCAAATATGAGCAAACAGACGAAAAAAAAGCCGCTAAAATTAGCGACTTTTAATGTGATAATTTTTATGTCCCTCTGACATCAACTGTCTTTTTGGAACAGCTCCATTTCGAGTTCAATGGTATTCAAAATAGAAATGATTCAACTAAAATATAATTCCGATAATTATAGCGGATAAAACGCTTACAAGTGTTGCGCCATATAACAGCTTCAATCCAAAGCGAGCAACAATATTCCCCTGTTTTTCATTCAGCCCTTTTACTGCACCCACGATAGTACCAATGGACCCAAAGTTAGCAAATGAGATTAGAAAAACGGAAACAATAGCTGTAGTACGGCCACTTAAACCGTCTTGAATCTTAACAAAGTCTAGCATGGCAACAAATTCATTCGCAACCAGCTTCGTTGCCATGATACTCCCCGCATGAACCGCTTCATGCCATGGCACACCGATCATAAAGGCAATTGGTGCAAAGACATACCCTAGAACTCCCTGAAATGATATTCCAAATATGCCACTAAAGACCCCGTTAATTAAAGCAATGATTCCAACAAAACCAACTAACATTACCCCAACTACGATGGCTACTTTAAATCCATCCATAATATATTCGCCCAGCATTTCAAAAAACGTTTGTTTGCCCTCTTCCTTAACTTCAACGATATCTTCTTCTGCTGTAACTTCATACGGATTAATGATGGATGTAATGATAAAGCCGCCAAATAGGTTTAATATTAATGCAGCTACTACATATTTAGGTTCCAGCATCGTCATATATGAACCAACAATGGACATCGATACCGTCGACATTGCAGATGCACATAATGTATACAAGCGATGTTTTGGCAATAATCCAAGCTGATTTTTCACAGAAATAAATACTTCATTCTGTCCTACAATTGCGGCTGCAACCGCATTATAAGATTCCAATTTCCCCATGCCATTTACTTTACTTAGCACCAGACCAATATACTTGATAATGAACGGCAGTATTTTGTAATGTTGCAGGATTCCTATTAATGCTGACATAAAAACAATTGGCATCAACACAAACAGGAAAAAGGTATGAGCTCCTTCATTGGCAATCCCACCAAAAACAAAGTTCGTTCCTTCGTTGGCATATCCAAGTAATTTCGAAAAACTATCGGCAAACCCTTTAATTAAGAATTCGCCTATACTCGTTTTTAGTATAATTAATCCCAAACCTAACTGAATAACAATCATTATGATGATTGGACGATATTTGATTTTCCGTTTATTATTACTCGCAAGCCAGGCTAGTAATAGAACAATAACCAGACCAACAACAGAAATTAGATAATGCATAATTAACCCTCCAAATTATCGATACTTTTTTTGGAATCCTCATATCGATTTGCATCTTTCCACATTAACCCTTGTTCCAAAATAATCGCCAATAGACTTCCGCAAATTAACCCATTATTCAAAATGGCTATTACAATCGGAGATAAATGGCTCGTAGCGGATGTAGGAATAAACATTAAACCCACACCAACTAAAAGAGAAACTCCGCTAACAACAAATGTTCGTTCTTCATGCAGAACCTTCTTCAATTCCTTCAGCGATAATCCAACCATCTTCACAAAGATAACGAATGTAACGGCATAGCCTATAGGCGCTGGAATACCGGATATTACGTTCATTATTGGCGGAAACAAGGATACAGAGATGACTAAGATGCATCCAATTAAAAACGATTTCCGTTCCCTCATCCCTGTTTGTTCAACATATCCCGCCGCTCCCGAAATAGGCACTGAGCCAATCGCTCCGAAACTGCCACCAATAAAATGGGTAACGCCAGAAGTAAATCCGGCACGCAAATAACGCTTATGATCCAATTTCTTTTGTTTCATAACGGTCTCCATTAACCGAATAGACGCAAGCGCATTGGTTATTAACAATAGTGTTAATAGAAAGGCAGTTGTGACTGTCCCGCTATCAAATCTTGGACTTCCAAAAGGAAATAGTTTTGGCAGTTTAAATAGTGTATCCGCCGGTGAAATCACCGGCATCTTGTCGCATATGATAAACAATAAGCAGCCTATCGATATACTGATTATTACTGAAAATTGGCGCAGCAAAACAAAGCGACTGTTCCCTAACCCAAAGGTAATGCAAATCACAATCACACTCAGCACGAACACTTTAACATCTAACAAGGTGTGGCTGGACGTGATCCCCATCATACCTTTCATAAAAGAACCGCTTAATTGAAAGATCAATAAGAGCAAATATATAAAAGTGACCGTTGGCGTAAATAGACGAGCGATTTTATCCATCAGCTTTAATGCTGAGATTAGGATAAATAAAACCCCACTACAGATCATTCCCCCACTTAAAGCTTGCAGGGCAGCAATATTCGAAGAATACAATACCCCCACTAAACTTGCGTAAATAGTGAAAATGCTCCACCATAACCCTGCTGGACCTTCATGAATAGGGAATTTATGGCCGATGACGCCTTGTAAAAATCCAGCTATTCCTAAAGTAATTAGTGTGCTCTGGATAAGTCCAGAAGCCTCCATGGGTGTTAGGTTATATAAATCTGCGATAGCAATTGGCGCAGCAATTGCACCTGCGATCATAAAAATCATCCACTGCAATCCAGACAGTACTACCTTCATTTCTTTCTCACTCTCTTTTCTTACTACACTACTCTTATCGGTAGATTAGCTCTCAATGGCTGTGTTAAGAGCGATTTCGACCATTTCATAAAATGATTGTTCACTTTCTTGATGAGTTAAGTGCTCCTGTGTTAACAATTGACTACCTACTGTCAAAATAGATAGCGCTTTCACGCCATATTTAGCGGCTAACGTATATAGGGCTGTGCTTTCCATTTCAACTCCTAATACACCAAAATCCATAAACTTGTGAAGTCGATCTAAGCTCTCACGGTAGAATTCATCGGAGTTATAGATGTTGCCGACAAAGACATTTACGTGTTTAGCTTGTGCTTGTTGATACGCTTTCATTAACAATGAGAAATCTGCTGTAGGTGCATAATTACAGCCATGGAAGATCTTATCCGTCATATTACTATCTGAAGACACGGATTGGGCTATTACAATATCGCGGATATTAATTTCTTTCTGCATCGCGCCACATGTACCAATACGAATCAATTTCTTCACTTCATAATCGACAATCAATTCCGTTGCATAGATGCTCATCGATGGATTTCCCATCCCTGTCCCCTGAACTGATACCCGTATCCCCTTGTATAATCCAGTGTACCCATACATGCCTCTTACTTCGTTATAACAATTGGCCTCATCTAAAAAGTGTTCTGCTACAAATTTTGCACGTAAAGGATCTCCTGGAAGCAAAACGATGTCCGCTATTTCTCCTTTTTTCGCGCCTAAATGCCTACTCATATTTCTGCCTCCTACTCTCAATGTTGAACTCAGGCTTACCGAAATCTCTTCCGCTTGCCTTCAAGAAAATCTGTTCGGAAAGTACATTGAGCATAAGATTTTTCAGCATAACAAACTAGACCAAAATCTTACGGAGGATACGGGAAATAATTGATCAAATTATAAAAGTAATTCTTTACGAATATTGTCCAGATCTCTTTTAGACGGGATCGTAGAGATAATAACAACAGGCACGGTCTGCAATGCAACAGGGATATTACTAATGACAAAATCAATCTGATGTTGCTGCATCATTTCGTCGGAGAGCCCTTTCATTATGGAAGTATTGATGATCAGTTGATCCCCAATTTCCTTCTTGATCAAATCCGCTATGTAATGCCGAATTGAAAATTCTTCTCCAATTACCAAGAAGGCCCTTTTCCTTTTATAACGTAAATTGGAACGAACAATTAAGGTTAGCTTGGTTAAATGAAAATTATTGTACAAGACGGCTGGATAAGCTTTACTCCACGTTTGCATGCAGGTTTGCAGTTCTTGATAAAGCTGTTGGCATTCCTTTTGAACATAAGCCGTTAAATTACTTTGTGAAATCATCATCCATTCAGGAATTGCATTATCGATTAATAACTTGTCAAAGAACGCGTATATCTCCAATAGAAATCGTTCTTCCATCTCCAAGTTAGGGTATATTTTGGCTAGCAGCCTTAGAAGCAGATTACCCATTTGATATTCTTCTTTGTCCTTATGCAATTCAACTTCTTTCATCGGCGTTATTTCTGATCCTTCATAATAATGATATTGGCTGAGACTGACCAGGGATTGCATAAAGTAAATTTCACTATGGGGAAAATCAATGGTAAGCTTCTCTCCAAGACTCTTGGCGAGGGTCTTCACAGGCATATAAAACATCCCCTTTTCCCAAGGGTAAGCACTTTCGTCGATTTTTACGTATTTCCCTTTAGCGACTCTTTCCACAACAATGGCCAACAAAAAAGATAATCTCCGTTTGGAATTGATAAAATACACAATATTTTTCTCATTCTCTGTATTTGTGATTAACTGATTGATATATGCAAAATCGACATTCGCAAAGGGCCATCCTGTGAACTCATACGCATCACAATATAACTTCCAATAGAAATATCGGATATTCATTTCATTCCCTTTGATCATCGGGGTTGAATATGTAATGCGTAACTTATACGCTTTTAGATCATTATTATTTAATTGCACGATCAGTTTCTTCAACGACGAGGTACTCATAAACATGACTCCGGCAAGCTCCTCCACGGACAGTCGATCCACATTCGTGAACAAAACATTCATCAGTCGATAAAAGATGGTTTGTCTGAACATTGAAGAAATCACTTCACTCATCGTCTCACTTCGCCCATCGCGCCGAAGAACGATTCCCTTTCCTCTAGAAACTTCTATGGTTACCGTAGGGGGTAATTGCTTGCTGATTTCCTCAACCATCTTACGTATGGTTTTATCGGAGATACCTAAACTTTTTTCAACTTCAGCTAAAGTAAACCATCTTTGTTCCGTATCAAGCAGCGTTAATAGTTGATTAGCTAATGTAAATCCTTTATCCATGTTTCCACCCTATTTCAATGTGATTTGAATGTCACCGTGTTTTTGGCTAATGAAACGTCAATTCCCTCATAAGAAAAGAATCGGCTCTTTAATGTATTTAAATACGATCTATGATAAACCAGTGTGAATAAGCTTAAACTATCCAATGCGTTAGTTCAATCCATATACAAGTCGACCCTTTCGGCCACACCATGGATATAATTTTCCTTTTTTATCCATAAAAAAATCCCCTCCGCTAGACAAGATTAAGTCCATCTTAACAGATGTCTTTTTTTTCTTGTCTACGAAAAGGGGATAAAAGCAATTTATATCTATAGATCTTATACTTTAATATTCAATTTGTGTTGTCTTCATAAAGATTAAGATTTCTTTCAAATTGTTCTTCTAAATGCTCTGCGTAACTGACAACTCGTGGGGATTCCAATAACCTACCTACTACACAATATAATCCAATCAAAATACATACAGATATAATGATTTCAACAATGAATGGCATCATTCTTCCATATTCTCTCCTTACCAGGTAACGTCTAAGTCGGCCCACGTTAGATTTGATTATTTGCTTGGTTATCCACTACCATTCGACTTGGTCGAAACGCATGTTTTTGTAGTAATACTCTCTGTCATGATCGGTGATTTCACGAAGGACCCTGCAGGGATTACCCACAGCGATAACATTACTAGGAATATCCTTGGTTACCACGCTTCCTGCACCGATCACACTACCCGCACCAATAGTAACTCCTGGCACAATCACAGCGCAGCTACCGATCCATGCGCCATCCTCGATGACTACCGGTAGGGCGAACATTCCACCTTCTTTGCGCTTTTCTGGGTGTACTGGATGACTGGTTACAGCAATCGTGACATTTGGACCAAACATGACATCGTTTCCAATCGTGACTTTATAGTCATCGACAACAGTTAAATTAAAGTTGATATAGACATTGTTGCCTACTGTAGTGTTTGATCCATACGACATCCGAATAGGAGGTTCCATCCAAACATTTTCACCAATACTACCGAAAAGTTGTTCCATCAGAGTCTTACGCATTTCAATATCATCGGGATGTAAGCGATTGATCTCATAACATAGTGCCTTTCCTCGTTGACGCGCCCGAGCCAGATCAGAAGCTTCCTGTGGATAATTCGCATCGTGATCCGTAAACAGTTGTCGGCTTGCCATTCGTTCTGTAATATTCATGCCTTAGTCTCCTCTGAATTTAATCTAATCTATTTATTTTAGTTGACCTTACATTCTTTGACCGTCTATTTCTTAACCTACTGGTGAAAAAGTCCTTGTAATATTATTTAGCCATTTGAATTGGCGATAACGGTAAAATGCCAATGGCAACTTAATGATCTCATCCAAACTAATGACGATATATAATACCAGGGGTGATACGTGCCAGACAAAAGCACAGAGATAACCAAGCGGTAAAATAATACCCCACATTACAATCGAATCACACCAAAAGCCAAATTTAGAGTCACCACCTGCAGTAAATATTCCTGAGATATTAGTGGCATTAATGGATTTAGCAATACAATAAAATGCACTGATATATAACATTCCATCCAAGTAGTTTTGAGAAATGACATTTAGATTTACTACGGAGAAAACAAGCGGTTTTATCAGGATAATTGTACATCCTGCTATTATGCCAAATAGTAAAGCATAAAGATTCATTCTGCTTCCCACCTGTTTTGCTTTGTCGATCTCCCCTTTACCTAGATATTTCCCAACCAATATAGATCCCCCACTAGCAATACCTCCACACAGGACAATGGTTAAATTCTTAACCACGGATGCAACAGAATTCGCTGCAACCATATCAGCACTTACATGTCCAATAATTGCGGCAGTCGCAGTTAGTGCCCCTCCCCAAACAATATAATTGCCTTGCACAGGCATGGTGTATTTCAGGAAATCCTTTAGGAGATTGCGCTGAATTCCATCCCATTTGGGAAAACGAAAACGAATTGATCCTCTCGTCACTGAATATATAACACAGCAGCCCAACTCAATAAACCGAGCTAAAACTGTAGCAAGAGCTACCGCCATGATTGCCATTTCAGGTCTGTCTGGGAAAAGGACAAAGATGCATAACGCATTAAACAAAATGTTTAACATTAAACATAGTGAACTAATCCAAGCGCTTAGTTTTGCATTTTCCATACTTCTAATCACGCTAAGATACATTTGTGAAATGCCCATTGCAAGATAAGAAAACGAATTCATCTTTAGAAATATTGAACCAAATCGAATTAATTCACTATCATTTGTAAAAAAACGCATTAACGTTTCAGGATAAAAATAGATACTAAAAAAAACAAAATAGAGATACTAAATGAGAACAAGCAGGCAGTGCTGAGAATACGCTGTATGGTTTGTACATCCTTCTTCCCCCAATATTGTGCAGTCAAAACCCCTGCTCCCGTAGCCATTCCCATGTAAAACAATGTTAATGCGAAGGTGATTTGTCCCGCTAGCGATACGGCCGACATTGTAGATTGGCTAATCATTCCCAACATAACTACATCAGCTGATATAACTGTGGCTGAGATTAGATTTTGTAATGCAATGGGAATGACAAGCGTGATTAATTCCTTATTAAAATCTCGCGTCATAGGAGTAGTTAACTGTATGCGCTTTTTCTTTTTAACGTACATCCACTCCTCTCTGTTGGTATCCATATTATCAAGATAGGATAAATTCATTGTCCTTTCCATAAATATTGGCTATACTTTTGTCAAAATCGTATATTTATTGGAGGCACTTTGTTGGATGAAAAATTTAGAGGTATTTTCTGATTTATCGGAAAGATTGAATTATAATCTACCTGACCTACCCTTGTATGTCCGGAGAGGAAGCTTGAATGAATTTGATAATTTTGCAGCTGCCGCTCATTGGCATTCGGATGTTGAGTTCATTTACATTCTGGAAGGCTCCATGGAGTATTCTGTTAACGGACAGACCATTAAATTAGAGCAAGGAAATGGGATTTTTGTGAATAGCCATCGTTTGCATTTTGGTTTTTCTCACAGTCATTGTAATTGTTCATTTATCGTTATAGTGATCCATTCCTCTCTCATCGGGGAAGGTTCGTTCATACGAGCTTACTGGGAAGAGAAGTTTGGGCCAAACATGGATGATTTTGTATTACTAGCAGAACAGATCTCCTGGCAGCACGAGATATTGTTATCCATTCAAGCGATCTATGCTGAAATGCATAATAGCTTTGCTCCAAATCCGTTCCGCTTAACTTCTCAGGCTTTATCTTTATGTGCTGGTATTGGAGATCACTTGCAACCGAAGGTGGGAGATAGCCACGATGTGCAATTATGGACAAATATTCAGCAAATGACTCGATTCATTCATCAAAACTACGAGCAAAAAATAACTCTTGAAGACATTGCGTCCTCAGGAGCCGTTTGTCGAAGCCGCTGCTGTACTTTATTTAATAAATACGTGGGTCAAACTCCCAACAACTATCTAACTCGATACCGCCTTCATAAAAGTTGTGAGATGTTGAGGGAAACCAAAAGATCTGTGAGTGAAATCGCACTTGCCTGCGGCTTTCAAAGTGTGAGCTACTTCTCATCCCTTTTTCGCAAGCACATAGGATTAGTCCCGCTAGCATATCGAAAAAGCGACATAAATGGCTTAAGTAAAACGGAGAATTAAACCTATAAATTACTTAGAGTGGACCTTTAAACAACACGATTTAAAGTTCAGTTCTGTCCCGCCAAGCAAACCAGTATCTAAAAAAAGATTTTCCACAGTTAGCGATCTTCCCTCGCGTGGGAAAAGAACTTGTAGCAATAAAACAAAAAAGCCGCTGAATTAGCGACCATCTTTATCTTTTTTTCATTTTCAACGTATCTATTCTCGGGTTAACGCGACCCTCCTTAGAATCCTTTCACGGGCTTTGCCTTTGGTGTTCTCCCTCTTATGAGCCAGATACTTCTTCCGTTTCTAACTCACTCTTTGCGATATCGATGAAGGCAGCCATTGATGGAGAAATCCATTTCTCACGATGCCAGAGCATCTGTGCGGAAAAGGATACATGCGATAAATCCCACGGTAAAGCAACTAGTCTACCCTCTCTTAATTCTTCCTTCAAAGCCATCTCAGGTAACAGGGCGATCCCAAGACCAGCCCCAGCACATTGTTTAATTGCTTCGACACTATGAAACTCCAGTTCTGTCAATGCATCGGCTCCTTTTTTCAATAAGGACTGGTTAAAAGGAGTGCGATAAGAACAGTTTTTTTCAGTCAACAAAAAATGCTGTTTGTGAAAATCATCAATGATCAATGAGGAGCGAGTTGCTAACATATGATCTGGAGAAACCACCATTTTAAAATACTCATCTTTCAAAAATTCTGAATGAAGATCTTTGGCTGCAACGAATTCATCCAATACAAATATCACATCTGTAAGCCCTTCTCTTAGGCTATTTTTAAGCTCTTGTCCGGACAAGGGACGAAACAAAAGACGAACGTCTGGGTAGTTCTCCCGGAAGCGTTTGAACAAAGCAGGAAGAAAGTATGCACAAATAACTTCGTCTGCCCCGATAGTAACCGTTCCTGTCGTTTCCCCGTGCTGACTTGATACACACTTGGCCTCTTCTACATCGTTCAAAATTTTAGTAGCATAAGGCAAGAATTGTTGGCCGGCATCCGTTAACATGACATTTTTGCCTAGTCGATCCAGCAATTTTACGCCCAACTCTTCTTCCAAGGATTTGATCTGCATGGTTATGGTAGATGGTACATAGCTCAATAGTTCAGCAGTCCGACTAAAGCTGCGTGTAGAAGCCAGAGTCCAAAAGGTTTTTAGTTGACGTATTTCCATAATCGAACACCTTCTTTGTTCAAAAAAATTGAATGTTACCTTCAAAAACGTTTCGTTGAATTGATGATAAGCGTATTGTAGAGTGAAAATCAAGTTATTACTAATTTGGTTATGAAGGAGCATCCATCAATGAAAGATTATGAAACGTATCCCGTTGGAGATCTATTGCTACAATCCGGTCAGCAACTCCCTCAAGCATTTATTGCTTATAAGACCTACGGTACCTTAAATGCCGCAAAAAACAATGTTATTGTGTATCCGACTTGGTTTGCTGGTCTTCACACCGATAATGAATGGTTAATTGGAGAGAACAAGGCACTAGATCCTAATCGATATTTTATCATTGTGCCCAATATGTTGGGTAACGGATTATCGTCCTCTCCCAGTAATACTCCCGCTCCTTTTGATAAATCCAATTTCCCTATCATCTCTATGTATGACAATGTACGTGCTCAACATCAACTCATGACTGAAAAATTCGGTATCAGCAAAATCAAGCTAGTTGTGGGTTGGTCTCTAGGAGCAATGCAAGTTTTTCAATGGGGAACAAGTTATCCTGAAATGGTCGAACGTATTGCACCATTTGGCGGAACGGCGAAAACGAGGCCGCTAGCACAACTGGTATTCCAGAGTATGATCGCAGCACTACAAGCGGATTCAAAATGGGAAAGAGGACTTTACAAGCAACCACCTGTTGACGGTCTCGCAGCGATGGGGAGAGTTTATGCCCCTTGGGGATTTTCAAATTCATACTATTTGGAGAGATTGTATCAATCCGAGGGATACAGCTCATTGAAACATTATGCAGAAGAATACTGGGACCAAGTATTTTTGTCCTTTGATGCGAATGACTTGATTGCCATGTTACGTACAGGAATAAGTGGAGACATTAGCGATAATCCCGTGGACGACTACAACTTCGAACAGGCATTACGTAAAATCTCCTCTCCTGCACTCGTTATGCCGGGATCAAGTGATTTGTTTTTCACTCCGGAGGACAGTGTGTATGACGTTCAACATATGTCGAATGCTGTTTTTCAACCCATAGAATCCAAGTGGGGACACTGCTTTGGAATCGGTGCAAACGAAGCGGATTCACTCGTTATAGATAGTCATCTAAAGCGATTTTTGGAATTAGGCTAATTAAATAGGGACTTTCAGTGGGACTAAAACCTTTTAATCAGCCATCATTTCATAGGGAAGTGTCTTCTTTATATAGTCTCATTGATTTTGATCAACAATTTCTTTAATACTTGCTTCTCTTCGTCGGTAAGGACTTGAATGATTTCTTCCTCCACCTTTTGGAAAGAGTCTTGAAAGTCTTCAATCAGTTCAATCGCTTTTGGCAATACGTATATGTTTTTTTGCCGTTCATTATTGGCCGGGATTTTACGCTCGATTAACCCTTTTTGCTCTAGAGCTTGAAGCATACTTGTAATGCTGGCCCGACTTAGATGAAACCGATCTGCAAGATCCATTTGAATAATATGACTATTTTGGTTTTCGTAAATATAATCGATTACTTTTCCTTGTTGAGCGTTTAAGCCCAGCTCTTTTATACTCTCGTCCGCTCTTTTCTTTAACTTAAGACCGATAATCTGAAATAAATCCAGATAAGGTGTTTCCTTTCGGGATTTCATAATCTTCCCTCCTGTAATTGTTAGGAATCTAATTGTAAGTAAATAAACTATACAGCTATCCTATTGGCTTGTCAAAAAAACATTAGCTCATTGACAGTTAGGAGACTAACAGTTATGATTCGAATTGTTCGATAAACAAACACTTGGGAGGAATTCAAATGGAGAAGGTAACTCAAAATGCTGCGTTAGATCAAGTTACAGTGATTACAAATGTAAGTATCTTTGATGGGGAGCAAATCATTGCGCCTAGACATGTTGTCATTAAAGGGAAGTCTATTGTTTCAGTCGGTGGAGACCTTCCGGCGGATGCAACAATTATCGATGGAGAAAATGCTACTCTAATGCCTGGTCTGATTGATGCACATGTCCACACTTCCATCGGCGGATTACGAGATGCGCTAAAATTCGGCGTTACCACTGAACTCGAAATGAACGGTGATTTTACTAAACGAGGGCGCGAAATTCAGTTGAAAAATGTGAATGACATCGCAGATGTCCGTTCTGCTGGCACAGCAATCACCGCTCCGGGTGGACATCCGGATGAATTATTGCCGGATGGAGATGAAATACCTGAATTCGTATTAAAGGAACTAGAGAAGTTATCGGAGGAAGATCGGGAAGCAATGTTAGCCGCATACGCTCACGATCACGATGAAATACCGCAAGTGACAACAGTCGAAGAATCGAGTAAACATGTGCATACCCAAGTCGAGAATGGGGCCGACTATATTAAGATCATGATTGAAGAAGGAACGGTCATGGGTGCACCTGGCCTGCCTGTATTAAGCGACGAGATTCTAAAAACAGCCGTGACAGAAGCCCACAAGTCCGGTAAGCTGGTTATCGCCCACGTCTTGACGGCTCTTTCATCGCAACAAGCCATCGATTTTGGAGTCGACGGTTTGGGCCACTTGTTTATCGACAGACCCGAGTACACCTCCGAGTTAGTGAAATCCATAGCAGCTTCAGGCGCTTTTGTTACACCGTGCTTGGTGTTGAATTCGTCGATTATCGGAAATCCGGCATCCGAATTGGCCAATGATCCGCGTGTTCATTCCAAATTAAATTCTGATTGGATTGATATTTTGAACTCAAGCTTCAATACGTTCCCACAAGGCAATATGGAGAACAGCTTTAAAAATGTGATGGACCTTCACCGAGCCGGAGTTGATATTCTGGTAGGGACGGATGTCGCGCCGGTTCCCGTTCCAAACCTCGGTGGCCTTGCTCATGGGGCAAGTGTCCACCACGAAATGCAACTGCTGGTGAAGGCTGGGTTCACTCCGATGGAAGCTCTTCAGTCGGCCACTTCGAAACCGGCTCGTTGCTTTGGTCTCCATGATCGCGGCCGTATTACTGAAGGTGCGCGCGCAGATCTTATTCTCGTGGACGGTGATCCAACAACTAATATTTCGGATACCTTGTCGATCAAATCCGTGTGGTTTAATGGTTCGCAGCAACTAGGTTAATCCCATTCGATCTGCCCGTATATTGGAAAACTCCGTGCTTTGGCACGGAGTTTTAAGCATTTTCCTCTTTGAAAATCGTATCCTTGCCCTGAAATGCGTATTCACTCTAGGGCTCTTCAGGATCTACAGTTATAGGTAAAAGGATACGGGTTACCGTCCTATTCACATCCATTTCACTTGTCTGGATACGGATCAATCATGCGAATCGTGCCATCCGGATTGTACGTTAACTCAGCAAACTTTACGCAGCGCTTGTAATCGACGCCGCCAGAAAGGGAACAATCGTGATAGAACAAATACCACTTTTCCCGAAATTGTACAATCGAATGATGCGTTGTCCAGCCCATGACTGGCGGCAAAATGGTACCTTGGAATGTAAACGGACCCATCGGATTGTCGCCAATGGCGTACACCAGCTTGTGCGTTGTTCCTGTGGAGTAGGACAAATAATATTTCCCGTTATATTTGTGCATCCAAGGGCCTTCAAAATATCTGCGATCCTCATCCCCAGCGGTCAGCAGCTTTCCATCCTGATCTACGATGGATAACTCCAGCGGCTCCGACACCATCGAGAGCATATCTTCACTCAGCTTTACAACTTTTGGGCCGATCGCCGGAGCATCTGGAGCAGGGCCTTCCGCATGTTCCACGTAGCTTCCTGTCTGCCATTTCTCCAACTGTCCCCCCCACAACCCGCCAAAGAACATATAAGCCTGCTCATCATCGTCTACAAACACAGCGGGGTCAATGCTGAAGCTGCCCTGAATATATTGCTCCTCCGGTTTGAACGGCCCTGTCGGTGAAGACGATGTAGCCACGCCGATGCGGAAAATGCCATCATGGTCCCGAGCCGGGAAAAACAAATAATAGGTGCCTTTTCTGTATGCGGCATCCGGAGCCCACATTTGACTGGACGCCCAAGGGACATCCTTCACATGCAGAGCTTCGCCATGGTCCGTCACGGCTGAATTCATGTCCGCCATAGAGAGTACATGATAATCCTCCATCTTGTACTGATCTCCATTGTCATTCACCGGACCGTCGTGATCCAGATCATGGGAAGGATAAATATAAATACGATCCTCGAATACATGCGCTGACGGATCAGCAGTAAATATATGGGTAACTATAGGTTGATGCGGTTTAGGTAATTCAGACATACAAATGGCTCCTTCCAATAGATATGTACTCCCAAGTATCTCTTCGAGATGCTGTGGGTTAAACGAATCGATATTGATCCGTTTCATGTCACTTGGGTACAATGATTCGCGCAACACGCTGATACGCTTCCTTTGGACGATGCAACTCATCGAACAGGAATGGCCAGTTTTTTCGCCCTCGAACAGGGAAATTGTCAAGCCAGGTGTAGTCGTCGGCAGCCCCCCAGAATGTCACAGCGCTAATATGCTCCTTATATTCGTGGAGCAGGCGGAAGATGGATTCGTATTGCTCGGCTTGCAATTCCAGCATCTCTTGCGATGGCTGAACGAGATCTGTACGTCTGTCTTCAAAGCGAAATACCGATACATCCAGTTCGGTGAGCTGAAGCTGCAGTCCAAGCTGCGCATACCGCTCAATTGCTGCGCGCATATCATCCAAGGACGGATCATACAGATTCCAGTGCGCCTGCAGACCAACGCCATGAATTGGCACGCCTTGATCGAGTAATGAACGGACGAGCCGATAGATGCGTTCCCGCTTATGTGGATCAGATTCGTTATAATCGTTGTAGAACAACAACGCTTGCGGATCTGCTTCATGCGCGAATTCAAACGCTTTGGCAATAAAATCCTCTCCGGCGATATCCAGCCATTTGGATGGGCGCAGGAATGCATTTGCATCATCCGCATCATCGGAAATAACTTCGTTTACAACGTCCCAAGCATAGATAACGTCCTTATATCTGCCAACAACGGTCTCAATGTGTGCCTTCAATCGCTCCAGCAATACATCGCGCTCCACCAGTCCGCCAGTTTCATTCTCGAACAACCAATCCGGAGTCTGGTTGTGCCAGACCAGCGTATGACCACGCAGCGCCATGCCCTGCTCTCTGGCAAAGGAAGCGATGACATCCGCATCCTCAAACGTATACCGTTCCTGCTGCGGATGCACACTGGAGAATTTCATTTCATTTTCTGCCGTCAGACTGTTGAAGTGATAGGCGAGCAATGAACGCTGGCTGTCAATCGTCTTCGGACTCACTGCTGCTCCAATGTGGAATGCATCCTTGTACAATTCCTTCAGTGAAGCCTCTTTTCGAAACGAACCCATAATTTCCCTCCTTTAAATTTCCTTCTTCGCATTGATTTATTAGCAACTGAATCAGACCGAGTACTCGAACCAATCAAAATGGGCAGGTGTGCTGCTTGCCTTACCATTGCCGGTAGCGTATAGTCCGACCACCGCTCCGGTAAAGCACATTTTGTGCACAAAGTCCTCCGGTGATATGGCACGTGCCGAGCCTGAACCCAATGCTGTCCAGTTCTGTCCGTCCTCGGAACAAGTCAGCCTATATTCCTTCTCTGTCGATTCGATTCGGAGCGACAGCCGCTCCGTTACAGTCTCGCTCTCGTGAACCATGTTCGACTCTCCGCGCACCGTCAAGCGAGCAAAGAGTATGTTTCGTCCGTTCAACCGTCTTATGCCAATCTCATAGTGTGCATCCTCATCCCGGCGAACACATAATCCCGCTTCTTCTCCATCGGCAACTGGCATGAAAGTCAGGCAGGTCGTAAAGCTGGCATGAATATGCTGCTGCCTGCGGCCAACAAACGTGATCTGACCCACGTCTTCAAGACTTCCATCCTGCCCATACAACGTCAGGTAACCTGGTTTTTCTGTAAGCGAGCATGCTCCTTCTGTAGGGTTGCGCACAAACATCCATTGCGACCCGAGTTCTCCGTCGAATTCGTCCCGGCCGACAACGATGGCAGTATGGCTCCCGGGCAAAGAAGGTAATGTCATTGGCAATCGCTGGACCTTCATGTCCAGACTCACTATTCCTTCATTGTTGTCAATGTGGGGCCACCCCTCGTTCCAAACGACCGGGGCGAGGAGGGTTTCACGTCCAAGCACACTATATCCTTCCTCTGTCAAACGCACGCCAAGGAAAACGGCCCACCAGTCTCCGTGGTGATCCTCCACCAGATCGGCATGACCCAAATACTGGATCGGATGGTCCAGATGGCGATGGGTCAGGATCGGCTCAGGATAGCGTTCAAACGGACCATAAGGTCGATCGCTTCGGCCGATGATCTCACGATGATCCTTGGCCGTCCCACCAGAAGCAGACATCATGTAATACAATCCATTGATTTTGTACAGATGTGGCCCTTCGGTCCATGGCCCTCCATCTCCGTGCCAGACAACTTGTGGTTCAGAGAGAGCCTCACCTGTAGCGATGTCGATCTCATACTGGATGGCATGAGAATCGTAATCGGCACCTTGTTGTGCGGTCACGTACACTTTGCCATCGTCGTCAAAAAACAGCGATGGGTCAATTCCACCGTATGGAATACGAATTGGATCAGACCAGGGGCCAGCAGGGTCGGTTGCCGTCACGTAGAAATTGCCGATGCCTCTCACATCTGTCGTAATCATGTAAAATGTACCTTCATGGTAACGCAGTGCCGGAGCATAAATGCCGTCTGAGCTTTTCCGTCCGGTCAAATCAAGCTGGCTGACCCGATCCAACACATTGCCGATTTGCTCCCAGTGAATGAGATCCCGGCTCCGAAAGATCGGCACTCCGGGAAAATACTCAAATGAACTGCAAATGAGGTAAAAAAATTCTTCAGCCTTCACAATGCTGGGGTCCGGATAGAATCCAGGAAGGATCGGGTTGGAATAACAGATCGTATTAGCTTGAAGCTGCTTCATCTATTCCTTCACACTCCCTACATTTAGTCCAACGACAAAGTATTTTTGCATAAACGGATACACCAGCAAGATCGGAACAGAAGCGACAATTGTAACTGCAGCACGAATGGAAATTGGAGTTACCTGTGTTGAATGCTCCACCCCCACGCCGTTGGCAACGGAAGGATTACTGTTGGCATTCATACTGGAAGACAACAGCTTCATCAGTTCGTATTGCAGTGTGCTGAGCTCCTGACGTGATGACGTGTACAGAAAAGCATCGAACCAGGAATTCCACGCGCCGACTGCGACAAAGAGCGCAATGGTCGCCAGCACAGGCTTGCACAGTGGAAAAATAATTCTCCAGAAAATTCTGAAATCTCCTGCTCCGTCAATTTTGGCAGATTCAATCAAGCTTTCAGGGATCGTGTATATATAAGTACGAATGACGATCAGGTTAAACGCACTAATCAGCGATGGTAAAACATATACCCAGAATGAATTGATTAAGTGCAGGTCCTTCATCAGGAAGTATCCCGGAATAAGCCCTGCGTTGAAATACATGGTGAGTACAAAAATGGTCGTAATCAGCTTGCGGAAAATATAATCGCGCCGACTCAGCGTATAAGCCAGCATGGTGGTCAAGAAAATGTTTAAAACGGTGGATAGTACTGTACGTGCAACGGAAATCAAAAATGCGTTATAAATTGTGCCTGATGCAAATACTGCTTTGTAATTCTGCATGGTGAAATCGCGGGGCCACAAATATAAGCCTCCTCGAATGGTGTCATTCCCTGCATTAAACGAAACCACAATTGTGTTCAAAAATGGATACAACGTCACAATCACCAGCAGAACCATGAAGATGGTGTTAAAGGTGTTGAACAGAAACGGTTCCATGCCTCTGCCACCTGGGCGGCGTACGGAAAGCGCCGCTGTATTTCCTAAACCAGACAATGGTGTTTTTTTCGTCATTATAACAGCCTCTCTTCCCCAAGCCGCTTGGCGGTCCAATTCGCTACAAGTAACATCGTAATGCTGACCACGGTCTTGAATATTCCGCCTGCAGTTGCGAGCGAATAGTTGCCCTGTGCAATCCCGTATTTGAGCACAAAGATATCAATCGTTTCCGACCAGTCCACAACGAGTCCGTTGCCCAGCAAATACTGAACCTCAAAGCCGGCTTCCAGAATATGTCCAATCGACATAATCAGCAGGATGACAATGGTAGGCTTGATTCCTGGCAAGGTGACATTCCACATTTTTTGATATCGATTGGCTCCATCAATATCGGCTGCTTCATACTGTGCCGGGTCAATAGAGGCCATGGCCGCCAAATAAATAATGGTGCTCCATCCGACTTCTTTCCAAATATGAGAACTTGCAACAACGCCCCAGAAATACTTCCCTTCCGTCAGCCACAAGATCGGCTCGTTGATTAAGTGCAGTTTCATGAGGATATCGTTGACAATGCCGTCAGAAGCAAGCGATGTCGCTACGATGCCGGTAACGATAATCCATGATAAGAAGTGAGGAAGATAAGAGATGGTTTGTACCGTCCGCTTCCACATGATCTTCTTGATTTCATTGAGTAACAATGCCAAAACAATAGCGGTAACGAAACCCAAAATCATGTTGATGATACTCATGGCAAGCGTATTACGAAGCACGCGCAAGAAATTGTCATCCGTGAACAAAAATTGAAAATGCTTGAACCCTACCCACGTTTGCTGCGAGAAACTTCTGGCCGGTTTGTAATCCTGAAAAGCCATCGTCCAGCCCCAGACAGGCACATAAGCAAAGATAATAATGTACGCAAGCAGAGGAACAGACATCCATATGAGCTGTCTCTGTGCTTTGATATTTTGCCAAGTAATCCGCCTAATTTTCGGTTTTTTCTTCGGTCGGAGCGGCTTGGTACCCACTACAATTTCCTCCATAATATCAGGCTCCTATCCATCTTTATATTGAAAGGAATAACGTCCAGCGATATGTTCTTTAAAAAAATCAGGAAGGAAGGTAGCCCTCCTTCCTGACAGCATTTTCTTATTTCACTGACCAGTTATCGATTCTCCACTGCAATACTTCATTGATACGGCCTTCGAAAGCCTTGATATCCAGCTTTTGAATTTCGGAAACGTATTCGCTCCATACACTGCTGAATTCGGATGTGTTAGCCAAAATCGCTTTCGGTAAATATTTGGTTGATAATTCGTTCAGCTTCGTATTGGCAATTTTGGCTGGAGATCCCTCAACCAGATCGACGGACCAAGCCGGGTAAGTAACCGGATTCTCTGGTGGAGCACTGAAGAAATCCACATAGCTGTTGAAACCGTAGGCGTCCAAAACTTCCTTATCAAACGGTCTCAAGCTGGCTTGATATTCTTCCGGCTGATTGCTTGCTGAAGTAGCGTTGCCATCGCTAAAGTAACCTTCCATCTTCGGTGCGGTTCCATAGAAAGCATCTGCTTTATTGGCCAGTTTCCAGGCCGCATCTGCGGCATTGTCGCGCTGCTCTTGGGTTTTCATGAAACGGCCTTCGTCATTCACGTAATAGTCTTCATCCTGAATGCCCCAAGTGAGTGTCTTTTGCCAATCTTCTTCCATAAGCTTGTCGAGCGCTTTAATAATTTTCACAGGGTCCTTGGCACTTACAGTAATGCCGTAACCATTGTTCAGGTTGAGCGCCGCGCGGTCGCGATAGTAGTCCTTCGTGCTGCTGTCGTATACCAGCGGGAAGCCGACGTACGTGCGTTCAATTTTGTCCTGAGTTATGAGCGAATCTTCCGCGCTGAGAAAATTCCAGTGTTGGTCGAACATGCCGAGTACTGCCCCACTGGACAATTTGGCCATATATTGGTCGTAGTTTTGTGCAAAGGCCTCCTTGTCGAGCAAGCCTTGGCCGTTAATTTCATTAAGTTTCTCATAGTAGGTTTTGGCATAATCTTTGTCTGCAAAGATCTCTGCTTTGCCGTCGTTTACAACGACTCCCCCGTCATTCGGATGACCAATCAAATGCTGTGGCGGGTTCAACAACCCCCAGTTTTTCCAGTCATAGTTCAATACTTCAAAGCCAATGGTCGGCTTGCCGTCGATCGTGGGATACTTCTCCTTGTATTTGGCGATCAAGTCAAAGTACTCGTCCAATGTTTTTGGCGTAGGATAACCAAACTCTTTCAACACGGCTTTCTGAATCCAGAAGGCAGGTCCGCTGTAGTAGGTGTCCGACACCTCACCGTTGTATGCACCATAGTTGGGCAAGTAATAGATATGTCCATCGTTAGGGTCCTTCATCTGGTTCCAGTACTTCTCATAATGCTTCTTCAGATTAGGCGCATGCTCCTCGATCAGGTCTTCCAACGGAATGACCGAACCGGCTGCTGTCAGTTTGGTGTCCGCAGAGATCAGATCCGGATAATCTCCTCCGGCAATCATAACGCCAAGCTTTTGGTTTTTGTCGCCAGCCAAAAATTCAAATTTGAATGTAACGCCAAGCTCATCCTTGATTTTTTTGTAGATTTTGTTGTCAGCGGTTGGCTGTTGTCCGGCCTCGTTCAGGAATACCGAGATTTCTAACGGATTGTCAGCCCCCACCTCACTACCTTTACTACTCTCTTCTCCACTGCCTGAATTGCCGCCTGAGCAACCTGCTAGCACAACACTCAACGACAATAACAGTGTTGCCCCCATACGGAAGAATGATTTTTTACTGTCCCCCATAAAGCACCTCCAAAGTTTGATCTCACTATATGAAAGCCCTTTCATTTGAATAATTTAATTATAAATTTACATCTCTATGGAAACTATATTCGAATTATAGCTCTTTCCGAGAAAAGCTCAGGTTTTCTTGTATTCGTTAGGAGACATGCCCATACGTTTCTCAAATTGCTTTAAAAAATGATGGTAATTGGCGTATCCAACCTTTTCCGAGATCTCGCTATTTTTGTACTGATTCATCTGTAGCAACCGACATGCCTCCTCAACCCTCAGGTTATGAAGCAGTTCATTGAAGCCGATCCCATTTTTGCGTATCAACAGTTGTCCCAAGTAGGCCGGATGCAGGAAGAAACGTTCCGATAGTAACTTAATAGTCAATCCCTCCTGGTAATGCGTATGAATATAATCGTTGATTTCCTGTACAATACCTTGCGCTTCGAAGACGCTCTCTTTAAGCAAAAACTCAAAGCAGACTCTTCCACACGAATGCAGCATGCCGATCAAATCATCAAGGGTTAACAGTGCTTCATCCAGTTCCGGAATTTCGAACATACGGTAATTCTCTGAATCTTCTGCCATTTGCGCCCTCATGTAAGCACGAATTTCATGAAGAAGGTAAATCACAAATTTTCGGGCTTCATCCGGGTGGACCCGCATCTGTCGAAAGGATTGCTCAATAAACTCCACAGCGGACTGGTAGTTGGCGTAATCAATGAGCTGAAGTGCTCCCAGTACTCGCTCGATCAGTTCAACCTGTTGGTTATGCCTTTGAAAATCGTGGTTCTGGATATCGGCATAATCCATTATGCTGTTCTCTTCCGCTTCATAAAAAGCGTGCAGCAACGCCTTCTCTGCTGTTATGCGGGAGTTGCTGATGTGATGAAGAGAGGATTCGGTTGAGCCAATCGCCATATATGTACGAAAGCCCGCCAGACGGCGAGCCAGTGTTTCTAATTGTTTTCTAAAATTTCCGCTCGTTCTCTGAGGTCCGGGGGAAACATCGCCAAACACAATGGATACAAGATCATTTCGCATACGAATGATATAGAGGACATCCCGTCCGTTCAGAATCTCTGAAGCAAGACTGCTCCACCGGCCAAACTCTTTCTCCGATACCTGAACCAGGCATACAATCCAGGATTCAGCTGACTGGGAAAGGGACTGCATCAATTGAGTACCCTCAGCAGACAGCACTTTGCCTAATAAAGCCTGCTTCATCGTCAACATTTCCTGCTCTCTCAATGCAATCTGCCCAATATAAAGCTGCTCTTGCTCCTTCATCAGTTCCATGCCCATCATGCGAATCTCGGACTCCGCCTGTTCCTCATCCAATGGTTTTAACAGATAACCGGAAACTTTGAATTTAAGCGCTTTTCGCGCAAACTCGAAATCGCTGTACCCCGTAAGAATAATGAACTTGGTCGACCAGTTTCCTCTACGTCGCCATTCTTCAATCATCTCTAGCCCATTCATAATTGGCATTTGAATATCAACCATGACAAGATCCGGCTGTAACTCTTCCATTCGTTCCAACCCTTCCGCACCGTTGCCACACATAGCGCATACCTCAAAGCCAAGACTTTCCCATGGAATCCACAGCTGCAAGCCCTCTAGCGCCCATGGCTCGTCATCAATCAGCAGCGCTCTAAATGCCATTGTCCTTACCTCCTTCTTCACCCTGATGATCTAACAGTTGCAATGGAATTTCGAAGGAGACCTCTGTCCCTTCTCCTATTCTGCTCACCAAGTTAAAATCCACTTTATCGTCATAATACAATTCAAGACGGCGATATACGTTACGTATGCCAATGTTACTCCCTCCGCTCTCCTCCTTGCTCCGCATATGATACAGAACCTCTTGCAGCCGTTCCTTATCCATGCCCTTACCATTATCGGATACAACGACGCGCAGGCGTTCGCTCACAACTTCCGCTTTAATCTTCACATACCCTAACCCCTCAATAGCCTGAATTCCATGTTTGCAAGCATTCTCGGCCAACTGCTGGATACTCATTTTTGGAATTCTATACTGCCTCGCCTCTTCGCTAATATCAATGTAATATTCAAACTTGTCTCGAAAACGGAACTTCTCGATCCCCAGATACATGACCGTAAAACTCATTTCCTCTTCCAGGGTGACCACATCGTCCTTCCAATTCAACAGACGGCGAAGCAGCTTGGATAGGTCCTTGATAATATCCTTGACATCCGCATAATTGTTTTTGGTGCTGACCACCAGCAGCGCATTGAGCGTATTGAATAAAAAATGGGGATTCATCTGGCTTTGCAGCAAATTCAGTTCAGCGCGAATGCGCTCAGCCTCCTGGCTCCGCTGCTGAATTTCAAGCTTGTACACATTATTGATCAAGGAATGGATCTGAGCGGTCATCATATTGAAATTACGAATCAGATGACCTATCTCATCCTGTCCCCCATCAATGTTGATCAGATCAAATTTCTCGTTCCCCACCTTTTGCATATGTCTGGACAGACGTTTCACTCGATAATTGTATGAGCGCAGCATGACATAGATGAAGATGGAGGTAACCAAAGTAATGATACCAGCGAGCATACCGAAATAAAGCTTCATGGAGAGCATCGCTTGTTTGACACGTGTTTCCTGAGGTACGCCAATGAGCTTCCAACCTTTCACATAGCTGGCCTTGCCAATCGGTACGATATGTAGGTCCTTGTCCGCCGCCTTGCTCGTATCAAATAACGCATAATCACTATCTACCTCACCCTGATACTTGTCATCTGTGGACACGATAATCTGATTCTTCGCGTTGACCAGATACAGGTCCAGCGAGCTTTTCTCTCTCGCAATAACGTCATAGAATCGATTAAGGTAAAAATCAATGCGCACTAACTTCTCGTAAGAGTTGTCTGCGTTATAATAGTCCATTTTTTCAATCACGCTAAAATACGACGAGGTCGCCGCGCGATCATTCGCTGCCTGATCGCGATAAGCGAGTACACTTAGTGATTCCCCTGCTGCTTCCCATTGTCTGAACCAGGCACTGGCGTTCATTGAGCTGTCCAGATAATAATAATCCCCTCCAGACACAATCGTTGGATTATCTGTGTAGATGCCGATCCGCTGGATTTGATTGTTCACGGGAATATAGGAAGTCACTCGATGGCGAAGCTGTTCATCGAATGTATTGTAGAAATCCAATTGGTCTTTGTATACACGATCCATGGATTCGGACAACAGCTTGTCCGTGATTAAGGCGTGACTGACAGCGATCCCCCCGTCAATCATGGTGTGAATGTCCTTTCTCGCCCGCTCCAGCGATATTTGCAGATTCTGCTCTTCCCGCTCCTTGATTAGCCCCGACATACGATCCATGAACAAATAATTGCTTGCTATGATCGGAAGCAAAATACCGATAACATAGATCAGCATAAACTTGTAGTTCAAAGGAATATCGTTCACGATGCCGCGAAATCGGAATTTCTTAAACATGTCTTCCATCGCCATCCTTCATTCATTACTTGTCGAGTCCCAATCTATGGTTGTTTTCGATACGCGGAGGGAGCCATCCCCGTCATTCGCTTGAACTGACTTACAAAATAGTCGGCATTAGGGTATCCTGAATGGACCGCAACTTCGGCTATGCTACAACAGCTCTGACGTAACAGTCTCTTCGCCTCCTCGATCCGTTTATCATTCAGATATTCCCGAAAAGACTTGCCAGTCTGCTGTCTGAAGGCTTGCCCCAGATAGTTGGCATTCATATGAAATTTCTGTGCAATCTCCTGGAGCTGCAGCTTCTCCCGAAACTCATGGTTAACATATTGCACTACACGAAAAATCGTGCTGCATTCTTTTTCTTTCCGCTGCTCCTGCAGAGCTCTCAAAGCGTTGAGACTTAATATAAGTGCATATTCCCTAAATGCAGGAAAGGAATCAATGTCAGATAAATCGCCCAACATATGTTGTAACTGCAACACAAACCTGTCTACATTCCCATCCAGCTCCTTCATTTGCTTGAGAACTCCCATTTCAAGAGCAAGCAATTGTACCCGAACATATTCTATATCCGACACAGACAGCCCTGAATCTGGACTCGCAAGCAACTCGTGTACCTCTCTCTCCAACCCATTCTCTTCACCCGTTAAAATGGTTTTAAACAGGTTACTCAACGCTTTTTGATTTACAACCGCCATGTTACTATGCCGTGGCAAATCTTGATCGCGAATAATGCCGCTTCCTTTTTGATAACGCTTCCATTTCAAAGCAGATAACGCTTTTTCAAATGCTGACCGCATAGCGACTACTCCACCTGAGTGATATCCAAATGCCACAATAATTGATCCATGACCGGAGTAAATCTCAAACAAGGTTCTCCCTAGCCTCTCAAGCCAACTCAGAGAATCTTCAATTACAGCAGCAAACACACCCATTCTTCCTTCAGCATCTATAAAAAATTCGTAGTGATGAGCGTTAGCAAAACGCTGTACCTGTGACTTTATGTCTTCATTGCAAATATCCGTTTCAATTAAAAGACAGGCCATATTCTCATGACCCTCCATTTGCAATATACTTTCCACTTCGGCTTGCAGTTCGCTGCTATCCTCCCCCTGAAACAGACGGTTGAACAAGCAATTTACATATAAAGTACGCTCGTGTTGATGCAATTTCTCTGCGACAAGCTCGTTCTGAATTTTACGACTCATCTGTTCTAATACGTTTTCAATCTCAACCTCATCAATGGGTTTGAGTAAATAATCCTCCACACGCTGTTCCAGCGCTGTTTTCGCATAATCAAAGCTATCGTATCCGCTTAATATGACAAATCGCGGCGGTTTGGCTAGTTTTTGTATCGAGCGGTCAATCAGTTCGAGTCCGCTCACTGAAGGCATATGAATATCTGTAAACACCAGGTCTGGCCGAAGGTTCTCAATAATGGACCAAGCAGCGTTCCCGTTCTCAGCCTCTCCACAAATTTGAAAACCGTATTTGTTCCAATCTACCATTGTCCGCAGACCTTCCAGTACCCATGGCTCATCATCCACTAACAAAACATTCATCATTCTTGTTTCCCCCCGTTAATAGTGATGAATTTTGTCATTGTACACCTTGAATTTGCGACTATTAGTTAATCATAACATCCGAGCAAAGAATGCCAATACTTCAAACCAATATACAATAATTTTTAAAGAAAGTACTTTAATTTGAACAGTAACTCTGCTTGTATACACTCCCTGACAACTGATTTAATGTCTATGAGCAAGGATATTGATCAACTTACCAAATGGATCACGGACATAGAATCGACGAACTCCCCAAGGCTCATCCGTAAGTTCATATTCTATTGTATAACCCGCGCTTTTCATGCGTTCGTACACTACATCGACATCATCAACTTCAATCGAAAGGTCAGGTGTAGGTGTATTGGAGCCACCTTGTGTGGCGATACTTATTTGAACGTTCTCCTCTCCAAGTAATCCGTATGTTTCAATCCAACCATGATTCATCAATAAATCAAGTTCAAGCACATCCTGGTAAAAGCTTTTTGCTGCTGGAACGTTTTGTGTATTAATATTGGTGACAATTCGTTTCACCCTCATTTTCAGAACCTCGATTCAATTAGTATATTCCCCCAACGAGGAATCCTCGCCCTTATTTTACATTATCATCTAGTACCACGTTATTCAATCGACAAAAAGACCAACCAAGGGATTCTGGCTAGCCTGATAATACAAAAGTGGGATGCATCCCTTATGAAATTATAAATTTGGTTAATAATAAGAAATTATTCAGGTGAAAACCTATGGGAGTGATTCGATGCTGGGGAATGTCATTTTTGGTATGGTTATCCCCATCTTAATCGGTGGATGGATTCTACGTAGAAACGTCAACATCCTCTTAGCTTATTATCCGCTGGGAGTAGCCACCTCTTCTTGTTTAAACAGTGCGGGCTTCAATTTTTTCTGGAATATCCTTCCCAATACCCGTAACCAATCATATGCGGGGCTCCCTTTCGACTTAGGTATATACCCTATTGCTGGATGCCTCATGATATACATGATTCTTGAAAAAAATACGAAGTCGTGGCTAGCAATCTTAATAACCTCTTTTACATTAACGCTGATCGAATGGTTGGCTAAAGAAATGGGTAGAGTTCTTTATTTTAATGGCTGGAATATCTATTGGACTTTCTTTTCTTATTTTCTTCCTTTAGTCGTGGTGTACGGATATAGTAAAGTATTCACTCTGATGTACAACGTTTCTGATAAGAGGAGAACATAAAGTTTGGTTCTTTCCAACATAACAATTATTGCGATGAAAGAATATATCGATTCCATTTCTGTTGCCAGGGGATATCGTCCCAGAAAGGATGATGCGGCGCACAGTTAGAGCATAGAGTCATTCCCCAGAAGCCAAGAGCCATTCCTTTACGCAGCGCGTACTCTGCAATGAATTTCCCAACAGGCCCCTCTTCGAATCCCGCTAACAGCGGCGTATAACCAACATATCCTTCCCCAATAACGACCGGCAAGCCAGAATGAGCCGCCCATTCGTGAGCTTCCTCGAAGCGCATATCTGCCTTTTGCAGCATAGCCAGCTTATGTTTACTATAATTGTCGTATAAAAAAAGATCCCATTTATCCGGCTCCACCCAGTCATGCAGATAGAGCAGCCTTAACCCTACCGGATTACCTTCCATTCTCCATTCTTGGTCGCGCGGTAGCGTATACTCTTCAAATGGAGGCGCATCCTCCCGCAGGAGCGATTGGACAAATGAGCCGGGAAAAGGCGCCTGCTCATCATCAATTCCAGCCGCTTCGGTTAATTCATTCAATACCCCTTTGATATAGAGATGGAAATGTGCAACCTGTAAATTTCCCGCTACATAGGATTTGGGATAGGCTTCATTTAGTGTATAGCTTGCTGTCATCAAAATATCCGGGTGGACACTTCTAAGATAACCTACGGCCTCTTCAATATAAGGCTGCATGGCTTCCACCAGTGCTGGTACATTGGACGGGGCAATGCCTCGAGCGGTTCCAATCTCGGTCAGTTGCCCGAACTCCACCTCATTATGCAGCTCCGCGTAGACGATCTGCTTGTCGTATCCTTCCGCTTTTATATACCGGATAAGCTGATCCATGGATCTCGCAATAGCCATAAACCGCTCCTCCGGAGCTATGGCAGCCAGTTCATCGCGCAACCCGGGAAATGCCAGGAAGCTGGGGCTCTGCTGATATTCCCAAGAAGACAGGATGATATAACAGCCATGGGCCTTGGCCTGTCTGAACAACTCCAGTAAATGCGCATGTCCATCCAGCTCGGCGCCGCCCCGGCAGTTATACCAGCGTGTCCGCTGCCCGATCTCTCCAAGGCTACCGAAGTGTAACGGACCCGGCCGCTTGCCTTCCGCCGTGAACAATAAAAAGGGCATCGCACAGATTCGGATCGTATTGTAGCCCCTCTCCACTGCTTCCTTAAATCTCGCCTCAAGGTCGCTATAGGGTTCTCCCGGTAAGGTCATGGTGTACCAGGAAAAATCCCACATCGTGATGGTCAGTTTGCGCGGCAACTCCCTACGCCCTACATCCATTATCATTACACCTTCCTTTTTGTTTGTAGCAATACAGGTTTATTCTCTATAATACAGCCAATGGACAATATCTCTACATCTCTTTGATGATGGAGCATTAAGGTTGAAATCCTTCGCGCAGTCGTTGGGAATACCGTCTATGAACCATTGCCCCTTGATGATTAGGCTCCATTTCCAGAGCCAACTCAAGTTCGGTTCCGGCCTCTTTGTCACGGCCAAGCCCCAGAAGTCCCAATCCCCTCATGTACCGGCAATGGATTACATTTCGCCGGTTCAGATCATCCTCAAATACTAGGAAATCCGGCAAGGATACCGCAAAATAATCCATTTTGATATCGTCAAAAATATGCTTTTCAGCATAATCAATCAGTTTATTAAAACGGCGCTTAGCTTCCTTCCCGTTACGGAGCTTTAACCAGGCCAACCCTTGGTAAAAAATCATTTCTGGCGGCTGATCGTTGTAGAACAACGCACTTGTCGGCTCGGCTAGACCCTGTGAAGCTATGGTATAACTAGCGATAGCTTCTGTTTCCCGCTGCAGACCTTCGTAAGCCATGCCTAGATAATAATAAATATTATTCTCCTGAGTTCCTTCCAACTTACCTTCTCCCAGATTCAACGGATAGACTAATGCTTGTTGTAAATGCTGAACTGCTGCTTCATAATGACCGTTTTGCAGCGCTTGTTTACCAAGCTCAGTATGAGCCAACTTATATTGCCCAGTCACTTTCCCTTCTCCACCTTCCCACGGATGGAAATTGCGCAGAGCCAAGGCTGCGATTGCCTCTTGATAACGTTCAAGATTGTTTAGCAGGGATACGTATTCCACATACAGATCATCTCGCTTCTCGACCAGATCTCGCCGCTCTTCAAGGAACTGGAGGCGTTTGTCTGTTGACCACGCAAGCTTCTTACGCAGCTGATCCAGTTCAAAGAAAATACGACCATCATCCGGTGCATAAGCAAAGGCCTGTTCAAGCGAAGCTAGGGCCGCTTGCGGATTGTTCTGTTTGTTGTAATAGGCCAGCCCCAAGTTGCGGTGTACCGTCGGAAAATCATCCCGCAGTTCGCGGGATTTCTCCCAGCTCGCAATCGCCTCGATAGGTCGTTTTTTGTCATAATAAAAGTTTCCGAGGTAGTAATGAGCCTTGTCGTCCTTCGGGTTAGCATGAACTGCACTTACCAGCAGCTCAAGTTCAAACAACGTGTTCGGGAAACAATAGGTTGGATTGGCCAATTGTCCCTTACGACGTGCTTCTTGAGCATGTTCATGTTGTCCGATACGTTTATATAATTCAGCCAGTGCATAATGCAGCATCGGATAGACTGAATTTTCCGGGTCCACTATTCTTTTCCCTACTGCAATGGCTTCTTCATAGAAACCGCTGTCCATATAATCTGCGATGACATTCAGATAGTTGTGGGCGTCATCTCTCATCAATTGCTGTAATTCAGTCAGAATACCTTGTGCAGCATCCTTGTCTCCCATAGCTGTATGAGCCAAAGCCAACTCATTATAAGCTCCAAAATCCGCAACATCCAATTCAAGGGTTTCAAGCGCATAGGCCTTTGCATTATCAATCAGACCAAGCTTGCGCAGCAGTGCGGCTTTCAGATTACGTGCTTTGTAGTTTCGTGAATTGCGGATGAGTGAACGTTCGATCTGCTCCAGTGCCTCGGTGTACTGGCCTTTCAGGCTGGAAATCTGAGCAAGAGAGAAGTACCCAGCATCCTGCCACGCTGCCGACCAGACCGATTTGTGGAAAGCAGTAAACGCTTCATCCAAACGGCCTTGGCCACGAAGTGCTCTTCCCAGCTGGTAGTAGGCCTCGCTCTCATATGGGTTCGGATTACGCCAGGTCAACCGCTCAATAGATTTACGGAAATACTGCTCGCTGTCTATGTATAATCCACGACGAAGTAGTAACGTTCCATAAGCTACATTTAACCGGATATCTCCGTTATCCCGCTTCAATCCTTCCAGATAGTACGCTTCAGGCTCAAACGTAGCATGCCGATATTGCTCCAGATGCTTGCCTGCCAGATACAGTTCTTCGGTCGAACGCAGTTCTTCTGGTGCTGCCAGTGGTTTAGCAGCTTCAGGAATCTGTTCAATATCTGGACGTTTCGGTTGATAGGAAATCAGCACTCTGCCTTCCCTATTTCGAACCAAAAGCTTCAGATCATGCTCCTGCTCCCCGCTCTCCAGCGGAATAACCTTCTGATATACATCTACAGGGGACAATTCAACCGTTTCCTGCAAATACCGGGTTGCCGCCCCACTCAACTCCACAACGGCATGTTCGAGTTTAGATGTTGCATATACCTTGATCACTGCCTCTCCGGCTTCAGCATCAACTTCCAGATTGATGGCTGCTTCGATGGAGGCATTTTTTACGACACCGATGTTTTTGTAAGGCATGAAATACTGGGTAAAGGTCTTCTCCTCGTAGGGCTGTAGCCAAGTGAAGTCGGGCTGATTGTCTGTGTACACTCCAGTCATAAGTTCAATGTATGGGCCATCTTCATCCGTCAATTGACGGTCCCACGCCTGACCGAACTCCCCATTCCCCCAAGTCCATTGTTTCTTGCCGGGAGAAATATGATGATTCGCCACATGCAGCAATCCGGCCTCTACGCCGTGATCATATGCGCCGACGAAATTATAATCGGATTTATAAGCCATGTACGAAGTCGGAACCGGGATGTTCTTATACCGGGAAATATCAACGCCTTCCGAGTAATCCTGTTTGTAATAAGTTCCGGTAGCAATAGGAAAACGGGAGACATCCCTTTTGCCATGATCGAATACAGCCGTTACGTCTGGTGGAAACACGGATTGTGTATATTCATTAACTGCTACGGCCGGATTTGCCCACCACAGAAAGGTCTGTGGCTCAGGTGTCCGGTTGTATAATTGAGCCTGGATCTCCAAATAGGCTTTATCCGGATAGAGTTTGAAGGCTGCAGTGACTTTTGTACCGTACATCCGGTCAATCTCACTAACCCATACTGTAGCACTGCCATCGCCAGTTACTTCGTATTTGTATTCAACCGGACCAAATGTATTAGGACGGTGATGCTGCGGCCAGTTAAATTCAATTCCTCCGGAGATCCAAGGACCAGCAAGGCCCACCAGTGCAGGCTTAATGACGCGGTTATAATAAACAAAATCATAATTGTTCGTTTTATCAAGCGCACGATAGATTCTACCGCCGATTTCCGGCATGATCTCCATACGGATATATTGATTCTCCAGAATAACCAATTTGTAATTTTTATCATGCTTCACATCCGAGATACTCTCGATCACTGGATGCGGATACACACGACCGGTGCTTCCCTGATAGACTCTTTTCTCCAGAAACATCGGATTTGGGTCAGCTTCACCCGCCTCATATGTAGGTATCAACACGCTTGTCTCCCACACTTGTACCTGACTGGATCCGGTTGGATCCGCCTCCAGCTTGTGATCCACAGCCTCATGCTTCATGTTAGAACTGCCTCCCTTGTCTTGATAGTTATACTGTATATTCTGGCAAGGAAGGTTCCAATTGACGAAATGCGGGAAGTGATGGATTATATTCTTATTCGGATTATGAATTACGGGGGTAACTGGAATGAGTCCTGACCACATACGCAAGCGTGAAGGATTTGCAGAGGAGAAGCTATATGTACTTCCTGAATACTGGATGAAAGAACTGGAACAAGAAGAACTAACCTCTACCTTATTTATTACGGACATCGGCTATTTCCCCAACGCTCACTATCATTTCAGGGAGCGTCTGGAGGGCAGCCCCTCGCATATTTTCATCTTTTGCGAAGCGGGAGAAGGATGGGTTGAGTTGAATCAAGGAGAGCGATTAATCATGCAGCAAGGAGATATGATGATAATCCCACCCGAAACTGCACATCGTTACGGGGCAATGCAGGAGAATCCATGGAGTATCTACTGGTTTCATTTCAAAGGCAGCCATTCGAATCGATTGGTGAAGATGTTTGGTTTATCTAACGCCACACTCGCTTTATCCCCAAGCGGCAAGGCCCGTTTAATGGAATGGTTCCTACCTACCTATGAAATGCTGGCCGAGCGGACATATGCCCTGACTACCCATGTACATGTGGCCCAAACTACTAGACAGTTGCTCTCCGGGATTGGCTTAAATGCCGTCAAATCGGCACAAGAGAAGAAACGTGAAACTTATCTGGAACAGGCCATTCAATACATGAATGTACATATGAGTGGCTCTATTTCTCTTACGGAGTTGGCTAATCATGTCGGGGTGTCGAAACAGCATCTGATCTTTCTGTTTAAATCTGAAACGGGCGTCGCTCCGATCGAATATTTTCTACAGCTCAAAATTCAGCGGGCAGGTCATCTTCTGGATCTTACCGAATTGAGTATTAAGGAAGTCAGCTATGCAGTGGGCATTAGTGATCCCTATTATTTCTCCAGGCTCTTCAAGAAGATATCGGGATTCTCCCCTTCCAGCTACCGGAAGATCCCGAAAGGCTAGCCTTTCAAAAGTTCTTTGCCGTCTTTCCTTCATTACCATAATAAAAAACCGTTGAGTCTTTAAATTAAAGATCAACGGTTTTTTATATCTAATAGGATCAATCCCTCATATTCTCAATTAAAAGTTAGCATCAGACTGAGCATGCTGAGGTGTGTGATGCGATATTTTTTTAACGAGTAGGAAATACGTAAGAATCGCAACGAGACTGGTCATTAATAAAGTGAGTCCAAGTGGGACGGCAGTGTCTTCACCTGCGATACCAACCAGAGGAGCAACCAGCGCGCCTAAAAGGAAAGGAACAACTCCGAGTAGCGCTGCTGCACTTCCAGCCATCTTGGCTTGGCTCTCCATCGCAAGCGGAAATGCTGCAGTAGACGTAATACCTATGGAGCAAACAAAGAAGAACAATGGAATGACCAATGCGAACAGCGGGCCATGAACTATGGTTACCACCAAAGCTGCAACGCTTGCCGCTAGAGCAAGCCACAGTCCAGATAATAGAAGAGTCTGCTCAGGTATACGTTGTGCTAACCGACCCACAATTTGGGAACCGATGATCAAGCTGATCCCGTTCGAAGCAAACAATATAGCAAATACAGTTGGTGTGACTCCATAAATATTTTGGTAAATAAATGGTGTTCCTGCTACATATGCAAATACCCCAGCCGTCATGATTCCCTGTGCAAGCATATAGCCGACAAACTTGCGGTCACGTAGTAGCGTTCTGTAATTGCCCAACTGTTGTTTGAAGTTGGGAGCCATACGTCGTTCAGGTGGGTTAGACTCCTTCAAGCCCCACTTTGTCATTATTAATAAGAAAACGCCCAAAAATGAGAGTGAGATAAACACTCCAATCCATGTCGTGAATGAAAGAATGCCACTTCCAGCGATCGGTGCTGCCAAAGGCCCTAAATTCCCTACAAGCAACAGCAAAGAGAAGAATTTAGTGAGTTCATGTCCACTGTACAGGTCTCTAGCTATCGCGCGAGAAATAACAATTCCTGCTGAAGCCGCAAACCCTTGAGTGAACCGAAACAAAATCAATAGTCCGATATTAGGAGCAAAAGCGCACGCCAAGGAGCAAATAATATAGGCTGCCATGGAGATTAACAACGGTTTACGTCTACCGTGAGCATCACTCAAAGGACCCATAACGAGCTGCCCCACACCTAGACCTAATAAACAAGCAGTAAGACTAAACTGAACAAGTGATGCACTTGTATTGAAATTCTTTGCAATCTCAGGAAAAGCCGGTAAATACATATCAATAGTAAATGGGCCTAATGTTGAAAACAAACCCAGCAACAATGCCAGGCCAAATACATTCCAATTATTACTCTTTATCATTGTTGATTAAATCTCCAATTCATTACGTAATTTAGTTTATTTGAATCGTCATTACAATCCATTTAGCGTTACCTATCCCCCGTTCACACCCCACGTCTTATTGATCCTAACAAATTGTAACTGCCCTACTCCAGAAAAGCCACTTATTTTTCTTTCCTATTCGGAGTATAGGACATAGAGTTAACTGTAAGTCAATAGTTCGTTTAAAAGCAATCATAAAACCCCCTACTAGAGCAAATTATAGTTTTGCTCTAGTAAGGGGTTTTTAGACTATTAATGTAACTCGTGTTCCGCATTAGTATATCAATGCATCAGCCTTGCAGTTTCCTAAGGATTTAGTGCACAATGAGCACTGGGCATTTCGATAACTGTGAAACCTTGTGGCTGACACTTCCAAGCATCATTTCTTTTATGCCACTTAGCCCCCGGCTACCAATAATAATAAGTTGCTGCTCAGTATCCTTAGCATATTTTAATATTTCATGTTGCATTGAGAAGTTTGTTCGTTATTCCAGCTTGATCAATTGCCACAATAATTTTGTCAAACATAGTTATCGTCCTTTCCGTGGCAGCTCGTAACGACTTCCGCTACCTACAAAACGGTTTCTTGCTGCTCCCATTCCGGCTAACAAAAGTAAGACCGAAGCGCCCAGCAGAATGAAAAGTGGCATATCCCAACTATTTGTCGCATCATGCAGATATCCAATAAGTGCAGGACCAATTGCGGCAAGAAGATATCCGATCGATTGCGCCATGCCAGACAATTCCGCTGCTTGATGCGCATTTTCAGTGCGTAACCCAAAAAACATCATGGATAAACTAAAGGCGAAACCTACACCAATTCCCAGTATTATGATCCACAATAATATAATATTGGAGCTTCCGTAAAGAAGCCCGAGTGTTCCCGTCAAAAGCAAAATGGTTGTGATAACCACTAACAAACGTTGGCTAGACATGCGCCCAGCAATAACAGGAACAATAAATGTAAATGGAAGCAGTGCTAACTGCATTATCGAGAGGTACCAACCTGATTGGGTTGAATCAATTCCTTGCTGCTTTAAAATTTCAGGTAACCATGCGATCAACACATAGAAAACCATGGACTGTATACCCATAAATAAGGTTACCTGCCATGCAAGAGGGGACCGCCAAACATTCAAATCGTTGCTGGCCCTCTGCTGACTGGTCGTGACTGTTTGCTTCGATTGATTTCTTAATTGGGGTAACCAACAGAGAATGGCTACAAAACTTAGAACCCCCCATATTCCTAATGCTCCCTGCCATTTTAGACCTGCGTTCACAGCTAGCGGTACACTGATTCCTGATGCAATGGCTCCACATAAACACATTGAAACGGAGTAAAGACCTGTCATAGAGCCAATTTTATTGGGGAAATCCCTTTTGATTATACTTGGCAATAATACATTACATATGGCAATTGCAAATCCTAGAATTACTGTTCCAATATACAGATTAGCTGCACCAGATAAAGAACGTATTACAATGCCAATTGTCAAAAAGATTAGGGCAAGCAAAATGATACGTTCAACCCCATACTTTCGGCCTAATTTCGGTACTAGAGGCGATAATAAAGCAAAGGCTAGCAAGGGTAAAGTCGTTATCAAGCCCGCTAATGTATTTGAAATATGAACGTCATCCCTTATTAGACTCACTAAAGGACCGACTGATGTTAAGGGAGTACGTAAATTAGCAGCAATAAAAATAATGCCGAGAATGATAAACCCTATAGAGGAAGGTAGGGCTTTTGTATTTTGATTGTTCAGCATTCTTCAATTCTCCTTCTGAAATCACAGGTATTATTTGTTCCCTGTTGATTGTAAAAATGGTGCAATAATTATCCGCGCGGACAACAAAAGTATATTATAGTATATCATTATTTACAATAAGTATTTTATAATATAATTAAATTGTCTAAAAAAACAAAAATACAACTCTGAATTCCGGTGATGGAATTCGGAGTTGTATTCATAAGTGGAATTTGCGACTTTTAGAAACCATACTTCAAGGCTATATGCAGCACGGTTTCACTATTCGTATGATTAGTATAAGAGTGAGGAGAATCAGCACGAAAACTAATCGTATCGTATTGATTCAAGATGTGAATCTCTCCATTGACTTGAATTTCAATGGATCCCGTCATTACGGTCGCAATTTCAGTTGTATTCACATGATGTCCTTCAGGATGGTAGGAGCTATTGGGCTGTAAGTAAGCCCGACACATTTCAATATCGCTGCTAGCGTTTTTAAAGACGGGTTCAATAACCCAATTTTTTTGTTCATTAGAAAACCGCAGTCCTTCGCCTGCTCGATACAAACTTACAGGGTCTTCTGATTTGAACAAAGCCAAGAGTGGTAAAGATATGCCTTTTGAGATTTTCCATATGATCGCCAAAGTTGGATTTGTCTCGCCACGTTCGATATTTCCCAGAGTAAGTTTGCTTACGCCTGTCAATTCCGCTAAGTCATCTAAGCTCATGTTGTTTTCTTTTCTGTACCTTTTCAAGGCAGCGCCAATTTGTAATACAAGTTGTTTGGATTCGTCGACTTCTTCCATTAGATATTCACCTCAACAAAAAAGCAGTTATAAGCTAGTATATCGTTTATCTAGATTCTTTTCCATACGATTAGAGTTCAGAAGAAGAAGGCGAGATTTCGGCCAATCATTTATTTGTGGATGCTAGCTGCGGAACACGGGTGCCGTCATCTATAAGAATCATATAGTCGAATTTCAAACACTTCTGCCCGATCGCCACCGTGCGTTTCCTTGATGATGACCCTAATCCGTTTTGATTGGATCGGATTCTCAAGGCGATGAATCTTTTTGCGAGTAAGGTTATGGCTATCAACAGCAAAACGTTCCCATTCCCCATTAATATATGCCTGCACCTCGTAGCTCTTAACCAACTCGGGAATGATCAGAAACGGTGTCTCGTGATGATGCAAATTGATCAAATCCTCATTAACATCGTCATTAAAGGTAAGGTGGATTTCCTGAATATCCACTGGTTCTGGAAGGTTGACTTCAATCCATTCTTCACGGCCATTAGCGATGGGTTCCGATACCCACAGCTGTGGACCGCCAAACGGGCGGACATAGCCGTTGATGACTTTATCAGGTGAATAAGCGCCAGTCTCAACTGCAAAACAGAATGGCTTTCGGACAAGTCGCTTCATCGACCATTCGATAATGGGCTGATTCGGCTGATGATCCTCCAGATCAGAGCTGACTATTGGCTTAACTCCCCGCTCAAACGCGAGGACACCGCTGATCGGGACAGCTGATGTATAGAGACTGACTGCTTCATTCGCACGAACAATGATAAATACATTACAAGGATCGCCTCCAAACATTGCACTGTCTGCAAGCACATCCAACCATTGATTTTCACCTGCATCGACCTGGATATGCAAAGCTTGCTTGAAGTTTGCCGGTACATAATTCTCATGGCGACCGGTATCCCATAGTTCTATAGTGAGACTTGTAGCCTCACGGGCAGAGACCAACAGCCTAAATCCTTCAATTCCCCCATCGGTCGGGAACAGCCATCCAACGTCAGCGAGCAGCAGGTACTCTTCGGAAGGTTCGTTGATCAAAATTCGGGTCATCGTGCTTGAAGCCGTGATGATCCCCTTTCTCGCAATGTCAGCAGAATCCATATTTCTCAGTCCTATAATTGAGGCATCGGTCCGTAACATCGTTTGCTGCAATTCGGTTAAATGCTCCTCACGCAGCTCACGAGGCGTGATGCCTTTGATTACCGATAAGGCAGCGCCTACACCTGCCGCTTCTCCCATTACCGCACAAGTTGCCATGACGCGGGTTGTTCCGAATGCAACATGCGATGCACTGATATTACGTCCCGCAAACAGCAGATTGCTGACATTGCGGGAGTACAGACATCCAAACGGAATATGATAAATGCCATCCGCATGCAGATGTTTGGAGCCGCTCTCGCTTGCATACATCCCTTGTGGGGGATGCAGGTCGATGGACCAACCACCAAAGGCGACCCGGTCTTCGAATGGGCGTTGAGAGATAACATCGTTTTGCGTCAGAATCGTATCACCAAGGAAGCGGCGGTATTCGCGTTTGCCTGGAATCGATCCTACCCATTCCAGCGTCATCTCCTCGGCCTGAAACTTGCCGGAGTTCTTAATATAATCCCAGATGCCATAAATAACAGACCATAACTCATCCCGAATCTGCTCATTCTCATGTACTGTATCCAGCTCGCCGCCCCATTCAATCCACCAGTAATGACAGCCAGAATCTCCACTGCGGATCACACGCTTTAGCGGAATTGGGGTTGTCGTAATGTCTTTAGCAAACGATGGAGCTACAAACCGTACCGGTTTTCCGGTATCTTTCGTATAGAACAACAGTGTGCTGCCAAGCGTAATATCATCAGCAACTTCCGGTGCCCATTCTTCCCCGAACTCATGACGGGCTTCACGGCCAATCCGGTATGCTGCTCCAGCGAGAAATCCGACGAGTCCGTCACCTGTACAGTCAAGAAAGATCTTACTTTCAAACGTAATCTCACGCTCGGAGCCCATCATCCAGCCTTTCACGCTACGAATTATCCTTGCATCCTTCTCACCGTCTGCTTCTACTTCTCTAACATCCGTATTCATAAATAGAGTCAGATTAGGTTCGGCTCTTACCGCCTCCAGCAAAGTAACGTCCCACAAATAGGGGTTGCCTTCCGGATTCCGTTGTTGATTTTGAATGAATAATTCACCCATAATGCCGGTCTCCCGGGCGTAACGGTTCACGCCATGCCCCGTTGCACCGCATACCCATACACGTACCTCGGAGCTGGAATTGCCGCCAAGTACAGGACGATTATGCACGAGGGCAACCTTTTGACCTAATCTTGCCGCTGCAATAGCGGCACAAATCCCGGAAAGTCCTCCGCCAATGACCGTAACATCGAATAATAGTTTCTCGCGTCTCATTAATTATATAAGCCTCCTTTGAATTAGCCTTTTACAGCTGAACTGGATACACCTTGAATAATATATTTCTGACCAAGCAGAAAGATTAAAATCATAGGGATAATCGCTGCGGAAGAAGCTGCCATCATTCCGTTATAATCAACGTTGTTTTCCAAAACGAAATTTTGTAGACCAAGCGGAATCGTATAAAGCTTTGGACTCTGCAGGAAAACCAGAGCATTCTCATAATCATTCCACTGCCAGGAAAAATCGATAATCGCAAACGTTGCAAGCGCTGGTTTGGCTAACGGTAACACAAGCTTGAAGAAAATTCGAAAATGACCCGCACCATCGAGTAATGCAGATTCTGTAATCTCGTTCGGTATACTGAGAAAGAATTGACGGAGCATAAATACGCCAAATATCGAGAACATGGCTGGCAGAATTAATGCCCAATGCGTGTTATAAATATGAAGCCAGTTAAACAGGATAAACTTCGGAACAAAAACGACTTGAGGAGGAATCATCATCATGGATAGATACACGATGAAGAGGGTATTACGTCCTTTAAATTCCGTACGGGCGAAGCCATAAGCAGCAAAGGCCGACAAAAAAACGGCACCTGCTGTACCAATCACGGCAATCTTAATTGAGTTCAAATAATAAGGGAGAAAGTTATAGTTTCCCGTCCAGATTCGCTTATGGCTGGTCCAGTCCAGCTTCGAAGGAAGCCATTGGCGGAATACCTCACTAGGGGTCTGGAAGGAAGTACTGAGCATCCATAAAAAAGGGACAATCATAAACAACCCTGCAATCAGCATAAGGATCGTGACAGAAAGCTTAACCGAGCGTGTCTTCGTTATTCTAAACATAGAGCCAGCTCCTCTCTAGTAATGGACCCAGCGTTTTTGGCCGACCCATTGGATAATGGTAATGACAAGAATAACCGCAAACAGGAACCAGGAAATGGTTGACGCATAGCCCATCTCATAATAGCTAAATGCCGTTTTGTAGACGAACAGCGACAGAATCGTAGTGCTTCCGCTTGGGCCGCCGCCCGTAATCGCTTGGATGAGAGAGAAGGATTTGACCGTCATAATCAGCCCCGTAATCAATAGCATAAATGTCGTTGGACTAACAAGCGGCCATACAATCCTCCATGTAATAGTTGCTTTCCCTGCACCGTCAATACGTGCCGCTTCAAGTTGCTCAGTCGAAATCTCCTGCAGGGCTGCCAAATAGATAATCATGTTGTAACCTAACATAAACCAGATTTGCACGACGTCAATGGCATACATCGCCGAACTTGAATCGGCGAACCAACCCGGAGGCGATACAATGCCGATAAAGCGAAGTACTTCATTAATTGGCCCCTGGGACGGCTGGAACAGCAGCATCCATACAAAAGCAACAGCAACACCGCTTGAGATATATGGCAGGAAGAACATGCCTCTAAGCAATCCTTTCAAATACACGCTCCGGTTAAGCACAAGAGCAACGAGAAATGCAATTGCTAATGAGACCGGAACGGACATCAGGAATATGATCGTATATTTGATTGAAGCATAGAACTGATCATCACCAAAAAGGCGTTGGATATTATCTAATCCGGTGAACGTCCAATTCGGATTGGCGAATTGATAGTCCGTGAACATCATAAAGAAGGAGTACAAGGCAGGCAGAATAAAAAATGCCAGGATACCGAGCATATTAGGCAAAATAAATATGTAGCCCACCCAGCCTTGTTTCCGAATCCAGCTGTTCCTTTTCACAGAAAACGCCGCCTTTCTTCTCGTATGAAACTTTTTAAATACAGCAAAGAGAGAAGACGGAAGCGAAGAATCCTTCTTCTCTCTTAAGGATATTGTCAATATTCGATTATTCGATTATTTGATTATTTGATATATTCCTGATGGCGTTTGGCCATATTCTTAAGCGTTGTATCAATATCCTGCTCATTCAGGAAGTATTTCTCATATTCTTCCTTGCGGGCATCCAGCGCTTGCTGCGGTACATTCAGCTGGAATGATGGGAACTCACCGAACACAACGCTATTCATCGACTCTGTATCGTATTTGTCTTCAACACCTTTGAGCAGCAGGTCCATCGCCTGCTTGTTATCAACGCTCTTCGAGGATGGAAGGCGCCCTCCACTTGCCATCGGCAACATTCCGCCGTCCGCATACCACTTTGCGAACTTCCATGCCGCATCCTGATGTTTGGATTTTGCGTTAACGGAGAGCATATCACCTAAACCACCAGCATACTTATAATCCTTCTGATCGGCAGATACTTTCGGAATTGTAGCGAATGCGATTTTGAAGTCATGTGGAAAATCCTTCAGGTTATTGGCGTTGCGGAAAATAAATTCTCCTGCGGCTAACATAGCTGCTTCCCCTTTAAGGAACATTGTGTCTACCGGCATCTTGCTTGTTACTTGTTCTCCATATTCGGGCGTCGATTTGTCCACAAACATCATGTCATGTACGATTTGAAGCTGCTTTTTCCAAAGATCATTATTAAAGTTAGATGTTCCTTCCGCCGTGGTTACCCCAAGACCCGCTATGGTACCGTCAATTGCGGCGGTAAAGGCAGCATCATGCTGCATAAGACCGTACACATTTGATTTTGTTAGCGCTTTCGCATATTCTCTCAAGTCATCCCATGTCCAATCAACGGGAGGAATCGGAAGACCGGCTTCATCCAGCATGCTTTTGTTAAGCCAGATGAATAACATGTTTTTCTTTGTCGGAATGCCATAATACTTATCCCCGATTTTCCATTGAGCGGCGTCTACCCCCATTTGCTCGTCGATGTTGTAATCTGTTCGGCTGCTCAGATCCAAAGCGACTCCTGCATCAACACGTTTCTGTAAACGGTTAAGCGTGTAGTTGACGAACAAGTCTGCGTCCTGACCCGTCATGAGCGCCGTATCCAGCTTTAGGTTACCGGGGTCATCATTTACATAACGGAAGTACTCGACCTGAATGTCGGGATTTTCTTTGTTCCAGCTGTCAATCACTTCTTGAGGTCCAGCCTCGGCAGGAACAGCTCCCCAAAGCGTGAGGTTGATGGTCTCACCGGCATTTTGATTTGCCGATCCTGCACTCGCTCCCTCGTTGTTAGCCCCTCCGCACGCGCTGAGCATCGAAGCTGTCAAAGTCGTAATCAAAGCTGCCTTTAACCAATTTCTATATTTCATTTACAGTCCCCCTTATCGAGTTGATAAGCTGCTTGCTACGTCTTTAACTTTATCACCAGCCTGACATTGGGGGTATGAACGGTGTTTGGATATTCATAGAACGATTTTTTGTTCTTTCCGGTATTCGTTCGGGGTCAACCCACACCACCGCTTGAATATTTTAATGAAATAATTGTCGTTCTCGAAGCCTACCAACCTGCCAACTTCACTCACCGTTTTCTCCGTCTCTGTCAGCAGCATTTTCGCTGCTTGAACGCGGCGGTTCTGAATAAAATGCGTCATCGTGATCCCCATCTTTTTCTTAAATAAGTCACTGACATAACTGGCATCCATGCGAACATATTCAGCCAATCTCTTTAATGTCACATCCTCGGCGAAATGCTCCTCAATGTAGGTAATCATTCGGTTCAGCTCTGGATGATCTGTTGGTTCTTGGGTAGTCTTATCCGGGAACCATTTATCTGCCAAGCGAAGCTTATCCATTCTTGTCAGCTCTCCGGCTACTTTGTCCATGGTTTGCTTCAGTTCCTTCAAATCCAGAGAAAGTTTCATCAAATAACCTGAAGCCCCGTATTCCAATGCTTGTCTGGCATACTCGAATTCACTTACTGCCGTCAACATAACGAATCGGCATTCATGTCCTTCCTTTCTCGTGAGCTGGAGTAAACGGATGCCATCCATTAGCGGCATGAAAATGTCGGAAATGACAACATCAGGCTGCAGTTCCCGAATCAACTGCAAACCTTCCTCGCCATTTACCGCCTCACCGATAATTTCAAACGGAATATTCGCCTTTGTAAACAATTTGCGCAAGCTTGCTCTTGCGTACTGTTCATCTTCAACGATCAATGTGCGCCACAATGGTGCTCCCCTCCTTCAAATAGGGTTTGGATAACAATAATGGGAAATGCATGATGACCTGCGTCCCTTCGTCCGTCGACTCTATCCGAAGTCCTGTTGGCTGGTTCTTAAACATAAGCTCCAAACTCTCGCGAAGGTTCTGTACACCAATGCTTTTTCGTTTCCGGTAGGACTGATTCGCCTGGGATTTTTTCATTCCTATGCCATTATCCGCGACCTCCAAAATAAGCAGAGAGTGGTGGCATGATGCACGAATGTCGATCTGCCCCTCAAGCTGTGTTTGTCCAAACCCGTGAATCAATGAATTTTCTACCAGCGGCTGTAGACAAAATTTCGGAATCAACGCATACTCCAGATCTCTGGAAACTTCATAGTGGAGCTCGATGCCATGTCCAAACCGTTTCCGTTGGATATCCATATAGGATTCAATTAGCACAATTTCCTCCTTCAGAAGAATAAGATCAACCTCCAAATTCAGCGTAGTTTCTAATATTTTTCCTAGCGATACACAAATCTCGTAAATCTCATCTTCATCCTTATCCAGTGCAATGCTCTTGATTGTATTCAGCGTATTCAGCAAAAAATGAGGGTTCATCTGACCAAGCAACACCTGAAATCGGACAAACTGCTTCTGCCGCTCCTCAAGCTTTAACTGTTCCAATAGATTATTGATGTCTGTGATCATGAAATTGAAGCTTCGGGTTAGCGCCAGCAATTCACCTCTGCCTTGTTCCGGCAGCTTTGTCTTCAAATTCAATTTTACGGTTGTCTCCATCTTTCGTTGAAGATGCTTTAAAGGACCGGTAACGGTTGAGGAAATGAAGTAAGTCAGCAACACAAACAGCAGCAGGATGGCCCCATATACGGTATAGAACCTCAGCTTCTGTTTGTTCACTTCTTCAAATAACAAGGACAAGGGAATCTTTTTCACAAGATAACCGTCAAGCTCTTGAATTTTGTTATAGGTATACATCATATGATTGTTCACAATGGATTGGGAGGAGGTATCCTGTCCCTGGCTTTGACTTGCTGCTGTTATGGCAGATGACACGGTAGAGGGTATGTTCTGCCCCGACTTGGATTGGAGCATAATATTACCATATCCATCCATTAGAAAATAGGCTCCTTCGCTATCGCTGCCGAATGTATTTCCCTCCGTTTTTTCCTGAAACCATGCTTCATAATCGATACTAAAACGTCCATAAGCAAATGGTTTTAGTCCGTCGTCACGCAGCACTTCGTAAAGGCTCAGCATCCGATTTCCTTTTCTCTCACGAACGCCAGTCGTCAAATCATTGGATTTCCATACGTACCGTTGTCCCTCAGTCCTCTTCAGCTCCTGTACCCAGGGCTCGGAACTGATGTGGGCATAATTCAGAGAATTCTCTGGCGTATACGAAGTGTAAGCGTTTCCTTTTAAATCGATCAATGTGTAGAATACGGTAGCTCCTGTAAGGAAAAAGCTGTTTTCAATACTAGCGAATTTATTTTCCACAATCCGCTTTCGATGGATAGCATCATATAATTCCGGCTTCTGCATCACTTCCCGGAGGACAGAATCCTGATCCAGCAGCATCCCAGTCTTCATCACAAGACTCATCAAATCAATAAGATCGGCTTTGATGCCTTCGAGTTGCTTGACGTTAATGTCCGAAGCATCCCGCTGGAGCATAACTTCCGTTTCTCGGAAGTTGTAGAGAACTAATATGGCTATAGGCATCAGGAGGAATAACAGAAACGAAAATAGTATTCGGTGTTTAAACGTGCCAGGCGTTATTCGTCGCAGCCATCTGGTCAACATGATTATTGCTCAGCCCTCCCATTGGTGTATACCTCCCAATTTACTGAACATTATGGGAGATCGCAACAGTAAAATGTAAGCGCTCATATGAGAAGTTGGGAATCTCCTCTTTCCTATGGATAAAAAAACGACAGCCAAATAATTGACTGTCGTTAGGTTGATGCTATT
>NZ_LGRP01000014.1:0-149860 GCF_001636635.1 Paenibacillus sp. O199 | reverse complement strand
AGCCTTTGCCAGCCGGCGCGGATGCGCTGCCGGCTGGCGGTAGTGCCGCAGCACCTGCGGGAGCTGCGGCGGCGCCCGTCACCCACGAGGGGGACCCGTGGGTGGGGCGCGTGTTGAAGCTGCTCGGTGCGGAGCACGAACAGCAGGCAGTGCACGGCGCGGCTGCGCAGGCGCGCGTGGGGGATGTGGCGAGTCCGGGAACCGCGGACACGCTAAAGGGCTTGCTGCTGCAGCTTGCCAGCAGCGAGGGTGCACCTGCGACGCTCAAAGATGCCGCCGGACAGGCTGTGCAATTTCTAACAGGTCAGCAGTTATTGCTAACAACAGATCGCAGTGCTACCTTTGCCCAGATGCACTGGTTTATCCCCATTACCGGTCCTGACGGAGAAGAGACGGCTTCCGTTCAGATTCAATCACGCCGTGGGCAACGCGGTGAATTGGATGCATCCAACTGCCGCCTTTGGTTTGATCTAGACATGAAAAGTCTTGGTCCAACGCTGGTGGATGTGCATGTTGTTAATAATATCGTCAGTTTGCGTGTACTTAATAACGGCGAAGGAATGGGATCGCTCCTTGAAAGTGGACGCGATGAGATCCATAAGGCGCTGGACAAGCTGGGTTATCAGTTGCTGACTTTCAAGGCGGAACCCTGGCCTGTTGGCCAGGAACCGGGTGCCGAACGGAAAATGAATGCCTCGGACTACAGTCCTGAACGATACAAAGGGGTGGACATGCGGGTATGAAAGAGGATTCGCAACCGGACCTGATGTCCAAAAAGGCCGTTGCTTTAAAATATGTACCTGGTGAGAGCGAAGCACCAGTGGTCGTAGCCAAAGGCCGTGGCAAAGTGGCAGAAGCCATTCTGGATAAAGCCAAGGAAAATGGTGTGCCTGTTCAGGAGGATGCTGCACTTGTCGAAGTGCTTTCCAAACTGGATTTGGATGAACAGATCCCGTCGGAACTGTATCAACTGGTGGCCGAAGTGTTGACCTACATTTATCGTGCTGACCGTCTGGCTTCTGGACGAGAGGAAGAGGAATCATGGTAGAGCACAGATCAGAACAGGGTCCAGCTTCAAAACTGACACGTCAGCAAAAAGGGCGATTGGGTGAAGAAGCTGCTTGCGACTGGCTTCGTGAGCATGATTATCGCATTTTGAAGCGCAATTGGCGCTGCCGAAGCGGAGAGATTGATATCGTTGCTTCTCATGAAGGCATGATTATTTTTATTGAAGTCCGCAGTAGAAGTGGAACTGGACTGTATGGAACACCCCAGGAGTCCGTAGATATTCGTAAAATGCAGCAGGTACGTGCAACTGCATCTGTATATTTGCAAATGACGGGAGAGACAAATCATCAAATCCGTTTCGATGTGATCGCTGTCATACTGGATAAAACAGGCGAAACCGTCTCGGTTGAACATATTATTAATGCATTTTGAGTTGCTGCTATATGCACGATTATTTTGATGTGTTAACCCACAAGAAAGACACTTGAAAAAGTGATTCTCTTGTGGGTTGTTTTTATTTTGAGCAGGAAACGGTTAAAAGAAATTAAGAACATAACTACTGTATATATCACAATGTTGATACAATTCGTATCAATGTATAAGTAATCGGACCTATCCCCATTGTTATTATTCCAATTTCCGGTCGTTAATGGACTACATCTACTTAATAATTTGCTACATAAGATTTCAAACGATGTATTTTTAATTCAGTCTACTCTACTGAGTTATCTGTTATAAAGCACTCGGTTCGCTGTGTTTTCTAAGTTGTTGCTAAACGACTAAAAAGATTGGAGTACTTAAAATAAATAGATACAAAATGTATCATTTATAATAAAATGAGAAAAGAAAATATAATAAAGAGGTGTGAACTATGAAAGAAATTAAATCTGCTGCCGGAAAGAAAGAGAAACAGGTGTGGGAGACCCCACGAATGGAAGTGCTAGATATTAGTGAAACCATGAACGGTGGCGAGGGGATTTGGCAATATGTATGGGGCGGAGAATTTTGGAAGCTCGAAATGCTAGTCAGTTAGATAGATATAAGAATTTCATATTGTCAATCATATTTACTACTATATTTGGATGAGGTGAACGATTGTCATGAGTAGTCAATGGAAATGGATGGTTCGTTTAAGTGTGTTTTTATTATTTTCTGGGGTGCTTGGTCTGCTGCATTCTGAAACGACATATGCAGCTTCCAAAGACGCTTCTGTTAGGGAAATGGGGAATCGTCCCGCTCAAACTGCGTATATTATTGGGAAAATTACTGATAACGATGGTTTTCCAGTAAAAGATGTGAACGTACATATTACGCAGGAAACGGGTGGGGCACAAAAACAAATAGTGAAAACCGATTCTAGGGGAGATTTTCGGTTTGAAACAGCGATAAGTGAAAGCACATATTTTTCCATTAAAGCGCTAGCCAAGGGATACTTGGATTCAGGAAAGAATTTTAGTTATATTATCTTGAATCCGGGGGGGACAGAAGTAGTGAATTTAGTAATCTTCGAGCCAGCCACCATTGTAGGCAAAGTTACTGATCAATCAGGAAAACCTGTTGTAGGTGCTGTCATTAAAGCAACAACAGTCAGCCAATCTGTAAAGACAGACAGGGAGGGCAACTATGCGATTTCAGGAATAGATAATTATGCCTACAATGAAATTACGATACAGGTTGATGCAAAAGGCTATGTGTTTTACACAAGATATTTGTCTGTAGGTACTGGGAGTACAATGACATTGAACATAGTACTGCAAGATGCGGCGGACGTTAGTGGATTGGTGCAAGATGAACAGGGGAGGCCGGTTGCAGGGGCAACCGTATCTCTTGATAATTTCAAGACGAAAACAGACAAACAAGGCAAGTATTCCATAAATCGACTGCGTCCGGAATCAAGCACAATCTCTGTTGAGGCGGATGGTTATATCAAGCAAACGATTAGGGTAACTTTGGTCAAAGGACCTAACAATACTTTTGATTTTATTCTCAAGAGTAATGTGGACAAAACCCCGCCTGTAACCAAAAATGCTTTAGTTCCTTTAACAGAGGTATCCAACGGAAAACAATATATTAATGGATTTAATTTTAAGTTAAAGGCAACGGACGAAGTTGACGGATCTGGCTTGAAAATGACCCAGTACAGAATCAACGGTGGGGAATGGATCACGTTTACCGGACCAATAAAAATCTATGCTCCTGATGTCAAAACAGTGGAGTATTTCAGTACAGATGTCGCCGGCAACCAGGAAAAAATAAACAAAATGGATTTTGTGAATGGGAAATTTGAAGGAGCAGGATCATACCCGTATTGATTAAAAGTTATCTATAATGAAGAAAGGCGACGTTGACTCTAAGAATCCCTCTGCGGGGGAAAAGTCAAAGTCGCCTTTTTGCATCCGAAATAACTAGAACGAGATAATGTTATCCACATTCCTTTGAATCCAATGAACCGATCAGTGTATAATCAGGATTGTAATCTAGTTTTGTTGCACTGTTTGATTTTTCATAAATGAGTTGATTCGCATCGCAGGCTCGAACTGCGGTCACGGATAATTTTTTATAACCTGGGAGGCATGGTCATGAGTAAATCTACCCAAACGGGTAACGCCGTAAGAGAAGCTATTCAAAATCGTCGTACCGTCAAAAAGTTTAAAAAAGAAGCTGTTCCCACACAGCAGATTATTGATTTGTTGGACACAGCCGTATGGGCACCCAATCATAAATTGCGTGAGCCGTGGCGGTTTTTATTGTTTAGCGGAAATGGACTGAATAAGCTGGCAGAAGCGATTGATGCAGAGATGGGAGAGGATAACAAGTTCTCTGCCAATATCAAACAGGTCCCTGCCGTCATGCTTGTCGTTATGGAAGAAGATCCGCGCCAGAATATCTGGGATGAAGATTTTGCAGCAGTAAGTGCATTGGTGCAAAACTTCCTACTCGCGGCATGGAGTGAAGACATTGGTACGTTCTGGGTAACCAAGCCTTTCCTCTATGGACCCAAATTCCGTAAGACACTTGGGATTCAGGCTGGGGAAAAAATTATCGGCATGGTTTACATGGGGTATCCAGAGGTTATTCCTTCTGCCAAAGAACGTACACCAGCAAAAGACAAGCTGACTATATTTGAATAATTGATATCTTGTTCGCTATTTATTCAAAAGAAGATGCTTTATGAAAAACCCCTGCACGTATGCCTCTCATACAGAGGAAATATATGCAGGGGTATTTGACTTGTTAATTTATATAACCTTAAGTTTGAAATCTATAGATCTCTGGCTTGAACGTATCATGATGCAAGATAATGAGGGCAATATATTTTTCCTTAAAGCTTCATTTATTGCCTGAATGACCCTCGCTCAAAATAAATTCAAATCCAACTGCCGATACTGTATCGCCTCAGCCACATGAGCTGTCAAAATGACGCCTTCATGGTCCAAGTCTGCGATCGTCTGGGCCATCTTAATAATTCGATCATGTGCACGCATGCTCAGGTTCAGTGCTTGCAGTGTTTGCTGGAGCAGTTGGTCTGCTTCTTCAGGCAGACGGATCGTTCGACGCAGAAGGGTTCCTGATAGCTGGCTGTTCCAGCGAACAGAACTATTCGCATATCGTGCGGCCTGAATATGATGAGCATGAATGACTTTGGCCTGCATTTCCGCAGATGAAGGAGACGCGCCAGCCTTGCGCCACTCCCCAGGAGGAGGAACTTCGACCTGAAGGTCGATGCGATCTAGTAGTGGTCCCGAAATTTTGGCACGGTACGCAGCCACGCGTGCAGGACTGCATATACATCTTTGATCCTCCGATTGGGCAGAGAGATATCCGCAAGGACAGGGATTCATAGAGCAGGCGAGCATAAATTGTGCTGGAAATGTGAACGCGGCTCTCGCCCGACTAATGGTGACTTTACGATCCTCCAATGGTTGTCTTAACACTTCTAGGACTTGCCGCTGAAACTCAGGCAGCTCATCCAGAAACAATATACCCCGGTGGGCAAGACTTACTTCACCCGGTTTGGGGATGCCGCCGCCTCCAATTAGACCTGAAGTGGAGATCGTATGGTGTGGAGAGCGAAAGGGTCTATCTGCGATGAGACCATTCGAGGTATCTTTAAGCTTGCCTGCGGCACTTAGCACTTTGGTTACTTCCAGCGCTTCGTCTTCGGACAATGGTGGGAGAATCGTAGGCAGTCGTTTAATTAACATCGTTTTCCCTGTTCCTGGTGGTCCGACGAGCAAAATATTGTGCATGCCTGCGGCGGCAATCATGAGTGCACGCTTTACGTGATGTTGTCCCAGAACATCACTATAATCATCGTCCAACGATGGAGATCGCATTGGACGCTCATGGCGCTCCATATCACCGACATTGGGATGCAGAGCAGACAGATGGGCGTAATCTTTTAAAACAACAGGCCCGGTATTCTGCAGCAGTCCTTCCTTGTTCTTTGAATTTGTTTCCTGTTCAGGTACGATATCTTGCAAGTGACGAATACCATATATCTGGATACCCCGAATTAGCGAGGCCTCTTCCAGATTATCGGCGGGCAGAAGAACGGAGGTAAAGCCTAGCCGTTTTGCCAAATCTACCATGGACAAAATGCCAGGCACAGATCTCACTGAACCGTCCAATGCCAACTCACCCACCACCAATGTCCGTTCCTGTGCAGGAAGTACTAGCTGACCACTTGTCGTAAGTAAACCAATAGCAATGGCAAGATCAAAAGAAGATCCTTCCTTGCGCAGATCAGCGGGGGCCAGATTAATCGTTATCCGCTGCAACGGATACTGGTAACCACAGTTTTTTATAGCGGCACGAACACGTTCAACCGCTTCACGAATAGCCGAATCCGGCAATCCGATAATAGACGTCTGGGGTAGCCCATTCGACAAATCTGTTTCCACTTCAATTAAAACGCCGTCAATTCCATATAAACAGGCACTATGCAGTTTTCCGTACATAATAAAAGAAACACCTCACTTCGTCCTTGGCGCGCATAATACAGGCCAGTCTACGAATTAAGGTGCTTCCTCAGCTTCTAACAAGCATTTTATATAAAAGAAATCAGGGCGTCAACCCGTCATTGTCATAGCTGCTGTATATCTATCCCTGACTCCTGAATTGTTTACAGTTTCCGCATGAAGTTTCTAGCAGAAGTATAGAATGTTCAGTTCTGAATCAATGTCGCGCTTTAGTGAAAAAGGATGTAGATGCTGGTTGAGCTATATTAACATATCAATAGTTTTTTGTTACGTTATCATATGATTTCGATCGTATATGCTCCAAATTATATTTTATACAATTCAATTTAACACTATTAAATTGAAAAGTGAAATCATTTGTGCTCAATTATTCTGTTTTTTTTCTAATTTATGATAAGATAGATGAAGGGCTCCTTATAATTCGCCGAATTATAGCGGATATAACAGTTGTAAGCCTCTATTATTAAGGTATATAGAATGCACAATAGGTAGGTGAGACAGTTATATGCAGAATGAAAGTTTGAAGCTGGATAACCAATTATGCTTTGCCATATACGCTTGTTCACGTGAAATTACGAAGATGTACCAGCCCTACCTTGAGGTGCTTGGTGTAACTTATTCTCAATACTTGGTCTTGATGGTATTGTGGGAACGTGAAGAATGTACGGTTAAGGAAATCGGAGAGGCACTTTACCTCGATTCAGGGACTTTGACGCCTCTTCTGAAACGTTTGCAATCAGCAGGACTTATTCATCGCGAACGTTCAGCTCAGGACGAACGAAAAGTATTGATTACCCTTACAGACGCTGGGCGGGAACTTCGCCATAAAGCCTTGTCTATACCTGAAGCGATTCAGGAAGATGCATGTCTGAACAGTTCAGAGTTTGAATCTCTACTGGGACAGTTCAAAGGCCTTCTGGAGAAAGTCCATCAGACCAATACCAAAGTAGCCAGAAAATAAAATGCATCATTAGTAATACTATTAAAAAACCTTGGCTTATTAGCTAAGGTTTTTTCCATTAATATCCAAGCATTCACAATATGGGATCATACCCATATCAAAATACTGTCTATTAACCATTACTTTTTTAAGGAAAGCGTTTTAAAAACATGTTACAATGAATTGGGTTTAAGTGAAAATAGTCAACATTTGTCTTTTGTTAGTCTACCAACCCGCCTTGTTGCAGTCATGTTGATAGGAGGATTCGAGAATGAATATCCATGAATATCAAGGAAAAGAAGTACTGAAACAGTATGGAGTCACCGTTCCAAACGGAAAGGTTGCTTATACAGTCGATGAAGCGGTTGCGGCCGCAGAGGCACTGGGCAGTCCAGTGACTGTAGTCAAAGCGCAAATTCATGCAGGTGGCCGGGGGAAAGCCGGCGGTGTGAAAGTAGCGAAAAGTATCGACGAAGTTCGTGCTTACGCATCCGAAATTTTGGGGAAAGTATTGGTAACACACCAGACTGGACCTGAAGGTAAAGAAGTGAAGCGTCTTCTGATTGAAGAAGGATGCGATATCCGCAAAGAGTATTATGTGGGTGTTGTTGTGGACCGTGCCACAGGCCGCGTCGTAATGATGGCTTCCGAAGAAGGCGGTACAGAGATCGAAGAAGTAGCTGAAGCTACACCTGAGAAAATTTTCAAAGAAATTATTGACCCTGCAATTGGATTGCAAGTGTTCCAAGCACGTAAACTGGCGTACAGCATTCGTATTCCGAATGAGTTGGTGAACAAAGCAGTTAAGTTTATGCTTGCATTGTACAAAGCATTTGTCGAAAAAGATTGCTCCATTGCCGAGATCAATCCACTCGTTGTTACCGGAGATGGAAACGTTATCGCGCTGGATGCAAAATTGAATTTTGATTCCAACGCCTTGTTCCGTCACAAAGACATTCTGGAATTGCGTGATCTGGATGAAGAAGACGAAAAAGAAATCGAAGCTTCCAAATACGACCTGAGCTACATAGCACTTGATGGCAACATCGGCTGTATGGTCAATGGTGCGGGACTTGCGATGGCGACGATGGATATCATCAAATACTATGGCGGCGACCCGGCTAACTTCCTCGATGTTGGGGGCGGTGCTACAACAGAGAAAGTGACCGAAGCTTTCAAAATCATTTTGTCTGACGCCAAAGTGGCGGGTATCTTCGTTAACATTTTTGGCGGAATTATGCGTTGTGATGTCATTGCCAATGGTGTTGTTGAAGCCGCGAAGCAGCTTGGCCTGACTAAACCGCTGGTTGTTCGTCTTGAAGGAACTAACGTGGAGCTTGGTAAACGTATTTTGGGTGAATCCGGCCTGAATATCGTTCCTGCTGATTCCATGGCCGATGGTGCACAGAAAATTGTTGCCCTCGTAAAATAAGTTCATTCCTGGGCAAATTGCTGCCTTAGTTCCGGAGCTGTCCGGCACTTGAAAAATAACCGTAAGGATGTGAAGCAACGTGAGTATTTTGATTGATAAAAATACAAAAGTCATTACGCAAGGCATTACGGGTTCAACGGGAATGTTCCACACGAAGGGCGCATTGGACTACGGAACCCAGATGGTAGGTGGCGTTACACCGGGTAAAGGCGGAACCAATGTTGATATCACGCTGGAAGATGGCAAAGTAGTCAGTCTGCCGGTGTTTAATACAGTACAGGAAGCGAAGGAAGCTACTGGCGCAACAGCGAGCGTCATCTACGTTCCTCCGGCATTTGCAGCGGATTCCATCATGGAAGCTGTTGACGCAGAGCTGGATCTCGTGATCTGTATTACAGAAGGTATTCCGGTACTTGATATGGTCAAGGTTGACCGTTTCATGGAAGGAAAAGATACCGTTCTGATCGGACCAAACTGTCCGGGCGTTATTACACCAGGTGAATGCAAAATCGGCATCATGCCAGGTTATATTCATATGCCTGGTCACGTTGGCGTGGTTTCCCGTAGTGGAACACTCACCTATGAAGCCGTTCATCAATTGTCTGCGCGTGGAATTGGACAATCTTCTGCTGTGGGAATCGGTGGTGACCCGGTTAAAGGCTCCGAGTTCATTGATATCCTGAAACGGTTCAATGAAGATCCGCAGACACGTGCTGTTATCATGATTGGTGAAATCGGTGGTACGGCTGAAGAAGATGCTGCGGAGTGGGTACGCGATAACATGACCAAACCGGTAGTCGGCTTCATCGGTGGTGTTACGGCGCCTCCAGGCAAACGTATGGGTCATGCGGGTGCTATTATCTCTGGCGGTAAAGGTACAGCCAAAGAAAAAATTGCGAAACTGGAATCTTGCGGAATCAAAGTTGCTCCGACGCCAGCTGAAATGGGCTCGACTCTTGTGAGCGTACTTGAAGAACGCGGAATTCTGGATTTGTGCACGACACATTAATTCTTTTTCGTTATAATAGAAGAAACGGTGCAGGGAAATTATTTTTCTGGTGAGCCGACTATTGATAATGCGGAAAAGGTAAGCAACCTTTTGTCCTGAACAGGGCGAAGGGTTGCTTTTTTGCGTTTTTTTACGGGGTATAAAAGGGAGCTGTTGTCTGCCTGTAAGAGTAAACGCTTGCAATCCGTTGTCACTTAACACACAATATGAGGGAAGATTTTCTTCCCGCTATGGGAGGTTTCTGATTATGGAAGAGAGATGGATTTTGGTTGGACTGCATGAAACGGATGGTATTGGTAAGAAAACAATCTCGAAACTGCTATCAGGACAACATCAATTGACGGATTTTCTAGATTATAAAGAAGGAGATTGGATTGCCGCGGGTTTACGCAAGGATCAGGCTGTGCGTCTAACCAAGCAATTCAATATCGACTGGATTGAGCAGAGACAAGAGGGTGTTTATAAACAGGGAATTGAGATCGTTACCTATCTGGATCAAGACTACCCCATATTAATGAAGGAAACCGTTCAGCCACCCTGGGTAATGTACGGTCGAGGAGATATGAATCTGTTGCACGCTCAATCCATTGCAATGGTAGGAACACGCATGCCTACTGTATACGGACGTAAAATTGGTGAAAAACTGGCAGAGCAACTATGCAAGGCAGGGCTGACCATTGTAAGCGGGCTTGCTAGAGGAATAGATAGTGTGTGCCACGATGCAACTCTTCGTGCAAACGGCAAAACTATTGCGGTATTTGGGACAGGCATTGATAACATCTATCCACCGGAAAATACAAGTCTTGCCGAACGAATTGCCGAAACAGGGCTGCTTTTATCAGAATATCCTCCGGGTACACGTGCGCGTCAGGGATTATTCCCGGAACGTAATCGGATCATTGCAGGGTTAACTCTCGGTACGCTAGTCGTTGAGGCTGATATCCGAAGTGGATCACTCATTACAGCTGATGCTGCACTCGAAGCGGGAAGAGACGTGTTTGCAGTCCCAGGTCCCATTACATCTCCCAAAAGCCGAGGCTCGCACAATCTGATTCGTCAGGGGGCAAAATTGGTGACCTGTGCCACAGATTTATTGGAAGAGTTTCGATTGGACTTGCCAAAAGCGGAGCAACTTCCTTACAATAGAGGACGTTCGGCGGAAAGCAGTGAAACTTCCAATCAAGGAATATTCCCTGTCGTAAAACTATCTTCAGATGAACAACGTGTTATTTATCTGCTAGAGCAGGAAGAGCAATCACTGGATCAACTTGTGGAACAGCTCAACTGGGATTTTGGACATTTGCATTCAGTTCTGTTATCTTTAATCATAAAAAAGCAGATTAGCCAATTACCTGGAACCAAATACGCGAGGGTATGACGATGCTGCGATCAAGGCAGCATGTGAAAATAGATTATTAGCGGAAGTTAGTCCTGCTGCTAATGAATTATGAATCATAAAAACAAGCAGCAGTTTCATGACTGAGAGGAGGATGAACCTATGGCGGATGCACTCGTAATCGTGGAGTCGCCCTCAAAGGCGAAGACGATCGGCAAATATTTAGGCAGCAAGTTCATCGTCAAAGCTTCGATGGGGCATGTACGCGATTTGCCAAAGAGTCAGATCGGCGTTGAGGTAGAGAATGATTTTAATCCGAAATATATTACGATCCGCGGTAAAGGTTCAATTTTGAAAGAACTGAAGGATGCACGAAAGAAAGTGAAAAAAGTGTATCTCGCAGCTGACCCGGATCGCGAAGGTGAGGCTATTGCTTGGCATTTGGCCCATGCACTTGAACTGGATGAAACTGCGGATTGCCGAGTAGTATTTAATGAAATTACGAAACAGGCTGTCAAAGATGCGTTCAAAACGCCGCGTAAGATCAATATGGATCTGGTTAACGCGCAGCAGGCCAGACGTATTCTGGATCGGCTTGTAGGATATAAAATTAGTCCGTTATTATGGAAGAAAGTCAAAAAAGGATTGTCCGCTGGTCGCGTTCAGTCCGTGGCCGTCAAAATCATTTTGGATCGTGAAAATGAAATCAATGATTTTGAACCGGAAGAGTACTGGAGCATTACTGCCAAACTGACTGCGGACGGAAATCCGTTTGAAGCCAAGTTCCATCAGTTGAACGGTACCAAAACCGAACTTGGCAGTGAGGCAGAAGTACAGGCCATTTTAAAACAGATCAAGGGCGCTTCTTTTACAGTCAAAGAAGTTAAAGAGAAGGAACGCAGCCGTAACCCTTCTGCTCCGTTTACAACGAGTTCCTTGCAGCAGGAAGCCGCACGTAAATTGAATTTCAGAGCTTCCAAAACGATGTCTGTCGCCCAACAGCTGTATGAAGGCGTAGACCTCGGAAAAGAAGGCACAGTCGGTCTCATTACGTATATGCGTACGGACTCTACCCGAATTGCAGCATCGGCTCAGGAAGAAGCCAAGGAATACATTATTGGCAAGTATGGTGAGCCATTTGCACCAGAGACGCCTAGAAACTATTCCAAAAAAGCAGCCAATGCTCAAGACGCGCATGAAGCGATTCGTCCAACGTCGATTTTGCGTGATCCGGATTCCATTAAATCGTTTATGAGTCGTGATCAATTCCGGTTGTACAAACTGGTTTGGGAACGTTTTATAGCGAGCCAGATGTCATCTGCCGTTCTGGATACACTCTCCGTGGACATTGCTGCAGGAGATACGATTTTCCGGGCAGCGGGTTCGAAGGTTCGTTTCCAGGGATTCATGAAGGTGTATGTAGAAGGTAACGATGACGGTACAACGGAAGAAGATCGTCTGCTGCCTCCGCTGAAAAATGGAGATGTGCTGGAGAATCGGGAGATCGAGCCGAAACAGCACTTTACACAGCCGCCACCACGTTATACGGAAGCAAGGTTGGTTAAAACACTTGAGGAGCTGGGCATAGGGCGTCCGAGTACATATGCGCCAACGCTGGAGACCATTCAGAAGCGTGGATATGTTGCTATTGAAGAGAAGAAATTCATGCCAACGGAACTGGGCGAACTGGTCATCGAACAGATGGAGGAGTTCTTCCCGGAGATCCTGAATGTGGAGTTTACCGCCAACATGGAAGGTGATCTTGACCATGTGGAAGAAGGGTCGGAGGATTGGGTCAAAGTACTCGCAGAATTCTACGAATCTTTTGAGAAACGGCTTGAATTTGCAGAAGAAGAAATGAAAGAAATCGAGATTGAAGATGAAGTATCGGATGAAATATGTGAGAAGTGCGGCAAACCGCTCGTTTATAAGCTGGGTCGTTTCGGCAAGTTTCTCGCATGTTCCGGATTTCCGGATTGCCGGAATACCAAACCGATCATCAAGGATATCGGTGTAACCTGTCCGAAGTGTAAGGAAGGGCATGTTGTTGAACGCCGCAGTAAAAAGGGACGTATTTTTTATGGTTGCGACAAATATCCTGAATGTGATTTTGTATCATGGGATAGACCGTCAGCGAAACCATGTCCAAGTTGTGGATCACTAATGATTGAGAAACGGAACAAACAGGGAACACGATTACAGTGTACTTCATGTGATCATCAAGAGCCGGTAGAGGAACCGGAAGAAGATTGAGCGGATTAGCTTAATGGGGGTAAATGATTTTGACGAATGAACAACAAGTAATCGTTATCGGTGCCGGGTTGGCAGGAACAGAAGCAGCTTGGCAGATCGCAAGTCGCGGTGTACGCGTAAAACTATACGAGATGAGACCGGTTGTGAAAACACCGGCTCACCATACAGATAAATTTGCAGAACTGGTATGCAGCAACTCGCTTCGTGCGAATGGGTTGACTAACGCAGTTGGTGTATTGAAGGAAGAAATGAGAATGCTTAATTCTCTGGTATTGGGTGCAGCAGACCGTCATGCTGTTCCAGCAGGTGGAGCACTTGCTGTGGACCGGGACGGATTCTCAGGCGAGATCACATCTACACTTCATCAGCATCCACTCATCGAAGTAGTTAATGAAGAGCTGACTTCTTTGCCGGAAGACGGAATCGTTGTTGTTGCAACGGGGCCTTTGACTTCACCAGCATTGTCAGAGCAAATCAAGGCTCTTATGGGTGAAGAATACTTCTACTTCTATGATGCGGCTGCGCCAATTATCGAAAAAGATTCCATTGATATGAATAAAGTTTATCTGGCTTCACGTTACGACAAAGGCGAAGCAGCGTACTTGAACTGTCCGATGACAGAAGAGGAATTCGATGTATTCTATGAAGCGTTAATCACAGCGGAAGTTGCTCAACTGAAAGAGTTTGAGAAAGAAATTTACTTCGAAGGCTGTATGCCAATTGAAGTCATGATGAAACGTGGTAAACAAACGGCTTTGTTTGGTCCGATGAAACCTGTAGGACTCGTCAATCCGCATACTGGAGAACTGCCTCATGCTGTTGTTCAGCTTAGACAGGACAATGCAGCAGGAACGCTGTACAATCTGGTCGGATTCCAGACGCATCTGAAGTGGGGAGAACAAAAGCGTGTCTTTTCTTTGATCCCTGGACTTGAAAATGCGGAATTCGTCCGTTATGGCGTTATGCATCGTAATACATTTATCAATTCTCCCAAACTGCTTCGTCCAACGTATCAGTTCAAAGAGCGTCCGAACCTGTTCTTTGCAGGTCAAATGACGGGAGTAGAAGGTTACGTAGAATCTGCGGCATCCGGTTTGATCGCGGGTATGAATGCAGCCAAAGCAGCGCTTGGACAGGAACTGGTGGTATTGCCGGTGGAGACCACGCTGGGCAGTATGGCACAATATATTACAACAGCTGATTTCAAACACTTCCAGCCAATGAACGCAAACTTTGGATTGCTGCCGAAGCTGGAAACTAAAATACGCAACAAAAAGGAAAAGAATGAAGCACTTGCGCAGCGTGCACTGGACGGCATTGCCCGTTTTGCAGCAGCAGAAGGTCTAACCGTTCCGGAACGCGTGTAAATTAATCGTGGGAGGAGGCTGATATCATGGATATGTCATTTCATGCTACAACGATCTGTGCAGTTCGTCATAATGGCAAAGCAGCCATTGCCGGTGATGGTCAGGTGACCATGGGGCAAAGTGTTGTGATGAAAAATACAGCCAAAAAGGTTAGACGTTTGTATCGTGGACAGGTTGTCGCCGGTTTTGCCGGTTCCGTGGCGGATGCCATTACCTTGTTTGAGAAATTCGAAGGCAAGCTGGAGGAACATCATGGTAATCTGCAGCGTGCAGCGGTAGAACTTGCCAAGGATTGGCGCCAGGATCGGATTTTGCGCAAACTGGAAGCACTCCTTATTGTTATGGATAAGACAGGTATGCTGCTGATTTCTGGTGGTGGCGAAATAATCGAGCCGGATGATGATGTTATCGCTATTGGCTCGGGAGGAAACTTCGCGTTATCTGCTGCGCGTGCGTTAAAACGTCATGCAGTGGATCTGGAAGCAAAAGACATTGCTCGTGAATCACTCCAGATTGCTTCAGAGTTATGCGTATATACCAACAATAATATAATTGTTGAAGAGTTGTAAGAAAAGCAATCTCCCGTGATGGGGCATGATGATTAAATCGGCTCCAGTTACTTCGTGGAGATTCTTTGTTCTTGTAGGTAAGTTTATAACGTTCTATCTCATAAACAAGGTTCACATACTGGTAGGAGGGAAGCTATATGGATACTCAAGCGTTAACGCCAAGACAAATCGTTGCAGAGCTTGATAAGTACATTGTAGGTCAAAAACAGGCTAAAAAATCGGTAGCGGTCGCCCTTCGCAATCGTTATCGCCGTAGCCTTTTGCCCGAAAATACCCAAGATGATATTGTACCTAAAAATATTCTGATGATTGGACCTACTGGTGTTGGTAAAACAGAGATTGCACGCCGACTGGCTAAGTTGGTAGGAGCTCCATTCGTAAAGGTGGAAGCTACGAAGTTCACAGAAGTGGGCTATGTTGGCCGTGATGTGGAATCTATGATTCGTGATCTGATTGAAACATCGCTGCGGATGGTCAAGCTGGAACGCACAGAAAAGGTTAAGGACAAAGCGGAAGAGGCTGCCAATGAGCGGATCGTACATATTTTGGCCCCTTCACAATCCAAATCCAAAAATCAGCGGAATCCGTTCGAAATGATTTTTGGCAATAATGGCAACAACACGCCAGAAACCGATGAGCAGGAACCGGATACGGGAGTAGCTGAACGGCGACGTAAAATCAAATTTGATTTGTTATCTGGCAAGCTGGAAGATGACGTTATCGAGATTGATGTGGAAGATACCACGCCAAACATGATGGACATGTTCGCTGGTCAAGGAAATGATCAGATGGGGATGAACATGCAGGAGATGTTTGGTAGTTTATTGCCACGTCGTACCAAAAAACGTAAACTGGCGATTAAGGAAGCTCGTAAAGTATTGATTCAGGAAGAAGCGGGCAAGTTGATTGATATGGATGATGTTACTCAGGAGTCCATTCGCAGGGCGGAACAGACAGGTATCATATTCATTGACGAAATTGATAAAGTTGCCAGTCAGGGACGCGGCAGCGGCCCCGATGTATCCCGTGAAGGTGTACAGCGTGACATTCTGCCAATCGTGGAAGGATCTACGGTAATGACGAAGTATGGCCCTGTCAAAACGGATTATATCCTGTTTATGGCAGCTGGTGCTTTTCACGTAGCCAAACCCTCGGATCTTATTCCAGAGCTCCAGGGGCGTTTCCCGATCCGGGTGGAACTGAACAGCCTGACGCTTGATGAATTTGTATCAATCCTTACGGAACCTAAAAATGCGTTAACCAAGCAGTATGTGGATTTGCTGCGTACAGAGAATATTGAGATTGAATTCTCGGATGATGCCATTCGTGAAATTGCCAAGCTGGCTGAGAACGTGAATCAGAATACGGAAAATATCGGTGCACGGCGTTTGCATACTATTCTGGAGAAACTTCTTGAGGATCTGTCTTTTGAAGCGCCAGAACTTACGCTGGAGCGTATGGTAATCACTCCGGAATATGTACGTGAGAAATTGAATGACATTGCACTTGATCGTGATTTAAGTCAATATATCTTGTAACACAGGTGTAGAGCTCTGTTCATGGTGTGATTGTAGGTTGGATGACGGTATACAATGGATGAATAAAGATCGAACAACTGCACGGAAATAGGATATTTGGTCCTGGTTCTGACTGTAGAAGACTTTATTCGATCCAGATGTATGCCGTTTATTTTTGTTTTATCCTAATATAATGCCGTATCGCAACCGATAAAAAAGATGGAGTTGTATAAGATGAAAGATAATCTAGGACTTGTGCCGCAGAGATAATGTAATTAAACCCTAAAGACGTGCTGACAACACATATTTGATAATTCTATAAATTCCAATAAAAGGATTTTGTTTTTCCAAGTCTGGTTATCGGTTTAATCAGAAGCTTGAGAAATATTTGCATAAATGCGCAAAAAGTGAATGAGATGGTATTGCGGATGTGACATAATATTCTTGTGAAATTTAAATAAGCTTGCTCTGTTTAAATGTTAAAAAAGTGTTTTAGATATTAAGCTGAAACAAATAATTCGAAACGGTTATTTTGTCAATTAGCAATTTCATAGAATAGAAAAGTTTCTAAGGGAAATTATAAAAAAGCTTATTATATCGGTAAATTTTTCTAATAGGAAATCGTTTGAAGCTTTACGATGGATTCCTTGTTTGTATTATTATGATGTACTGAATCGTATAGAAGCATAGTATAAATTTTAAGAATGTTTAAGAGCTCATATCGAGCACTTAAGCTTATTTTTGTTTTGGGCCCCAACATTTACGAAAAAATTCATAATTTGCAGAAAATACACAAAAAGCTCTGTCTTTCAGAAAAGATAGGGCTTTTTTCTTATTGTAATATATCCCAATCTCGAAGAAACTTATGTTATACGACAACATCAGAGTTAATTCTACTTAAGTCCTAGAAAACCGTGTAAAAGCGAATGTTTTTTGTCGAAAAAACATAAGCATCCTGACGGAAAAAGATTGAATCTATTTCCATAATTTCTAAAGAGAGGAGGGCGATTATGAATCTTTTGAATGATATTAGTTTTCAAAGGTTACAAGGTGCACTCGATGCCTCCAACATTAGACAACGAACAATTGCTGACAATATTGCGAATGCGGACACCCCGTATTTCAAGCGTTCGGACGTTGCTTTTGAAGAAATGCTGCAGGAACAAATGAATGGAGACATGCCTGTTCTTAAAGGAAAAGTAACGGATTCAAGGCATTTTGTCATAGGTCCTTCCTCTTCCATACCTACACCAGTAGTTAATATGGACCAGTCAACATCCATGAATAACAACCAGAACAACGTCGATGTAGACAAAGAAATGAGTCTTCTGGCGGAGAACCAGCTGCGTTACAACGCTTATATTCAGCAAGTGAATGAACAGATCAAAATGATGCGTGTTGGAGTCGAAGGGAGATAACTTAGGTGAACATCAGTAACAGTTTCAGTATTAGTGCATCGGCTCTAACGGCTCAGCGTTTGCGAATGGACGTTATATCTTCCAACATTGCCAACGCGGAGACGACGCGCGCGAGTGTAACCAACGGCGAGGCAGTTCCTTACAAGCGCAAGATGGTTGTGCTTGAACCCAACAAAACTTCTTTCAACAGCTTGCTTCAAAATCAGATGAAAAGCAGTGGGTCTGGAGAGGGAGTTAGAGTATCGGAGATTCGTGAAGATCAGTCACCTCTGAAACCGGTCTACGACCCTACACATCCGGATGCCAACGCTGAGGGGTATGTGTACATGCCTAACGTGGATATCGCGAAAGAAATGGTGGACATGATCTCGGCTTCACGCTCATATGAAGCAAACGTCACAGCTTTGAACTCAACCAAAGCAATGATATCCAAAGCACTGGAGATTGGAAGAGCCTAGTTAACGGCTTAAAGGTGGAAAAATTCCATAAAACCTAAGAACAGAAATGAAAGGGAGGGACATTAATGATTCAGAACAACATGTTTAGCACACAGGGGATTCAACCGCTTCAGATGCAAAGTACGGCACAAAGTAAACCATCTACGCCAGCCGAAACCATTCAGAGCTTCGGTACATACCTACAGGATGCGCTAGGGTCTGTAGCTGCACAGGAGACCCAAGCACATGAAATGTCAAACCAATTCCTGGTTGGAAAAGTGAACGTTGATCAGGTGATGATCGCTTCTGAACAGGCCCTGCTGAGTCTTCAACTTACGACTCAAGTCCGAAACAAAGTAGTCGAAGCATATCAGGAGATTATGCGTACGCAATTGTAAATTGGCTTAAATGCGCTTCGACAACAGCGCTGATTACTACAACAAGCAGCTGCGATGCTGCTCCTGACCGTTAAACTTTAGAACCTATAGAGATTGCGGAGGGACAGACCAAGCAAAGTTTCGGATGGGGTGACAGAGTGAATGAGAGAATTGCCCAATACAGGGATAAAGCATCCCAGTATTGGAATAGTTTTAGCAAAAAGCAAAAAGTATTATTTATTTCCACATTCCTGTTTTTAATTTTGGCTGCAGTTGTACTAACCATGCAATTGTCAAAGACGGAATATGAAGTTGCTTTCACGGATTTGAATGCAAGTGACTCTGCAGGCGTCATTAGTTATCTTGATTCCTCCAGTATTCCATACAAATTAAGTGCAGACGGTAAGACCATATCTGTACCGAGCACGGATGTTGCTATTGCAAAAGTGAATATCGGATCACAAGGAATTATTCAGAATGGTTCATTAGGATATAAGTCATTTGAGGAGTCATCATCTCCAATCGGGATGACGGATAAAGAGTTCGATGTGAAGTATAACAACGCATTGAACGGAGAAGTGGAGCAGTTGCTTCAACGGATGCAAGGCATACAGGATGCTAAAGTACTGGTCAATATGCCAAAAGATAATATCTTTGCTGGCCTAGAAGAGCAGGATAAAGCATCAGCATCAGTGGCCCTGCAGTTTAAACCGGGTTATCACCCCAATCAGGCTGCGGTAGATGGATATTTTAATTTGGTCAAAACAGCCATTCCCAATCTACCTATAGAAAACATAACGATTACGAACACGGATGAAGCGGAACTGATTCCTACGGCCCGAGGTGGTAGCGGGGGATTATCTTCTGAAGTCCAAGAAAACATGGCGTTACAGAAGAAATTCGAAAATGATGTTCGCAATAATGTGAAACAATTTCTTTCGCAGATTGTGGGTGACGAGAACGTCAATGTTCTGGTTGCTTCCAAGCTTAATTTTGACAAGGAAACACGGAAAGAAAACCTGGTTGAACCGGTCGATGTAGATAATATGAAAGGCATCGAGATTAGTGTGCAAGAGATTCAAAAGAGTTACACTGGGGCAAGCAATCCGACAGGCGGTGTTGCTGGCACAGGTCAAGAGGAAGTTCCGGGTTATCCATCATCGGATGCATCAGGCAACTCAACCTCGGAAGAAACATCCAGCACCAAAAACTACGATGTCAACCGAATTGTTAAAGATATCGTTTCTAGTCCATATACTGTAAAAGATTTAACCATTAACGTTGCGGTTGAACCACCGGCAGGACAAACAGAATTACAAGCTCCGGTTCAGGATGCAATTGAAAATATTTTGGTTAACATTGTTCGTGCATCATTGGCGGACTCAGGCACTGTAATAAGTGACGCAGACTTGGCCAAAAAAGTTTCGGTAATGTCTCAAGGTTTCCAGACTGCTGCGGCAACAAATACAGGCTTCAAGCTTTCCACCGGAATGATGTGGGGCATAGGAGCACTGGTGGCAGCATTGATTGCAACGGTTGTTATTTTGTTAGTGCGCCGTCGTCGCAGACAAAACGAAATAGAAGAAGAGGACATTCCTCTTCCAGTAGCAACAGAGTTTCCGTCCATTACGTTGGACAGTGTAACGAACGAAAGTCAAGTGCGCAAACAATTGGAGAGTTTGGCCAAGAAAAAGCCAGACGAATTCGTCAATCTGCTGCGTACGTGGCTGGCTGACGAATAGAGGTGAACGCATTGGCGAAGGCAAGCAGTCAAGGTCTGACTGGAAGACAAAAAGCAGCAATTTTGTTGATTACATTAGGTCCGGAAGTATCCGCGCAAATCTTCAAACATTTGCGGGACGAGGAAATCGAACAACTGACGTTGGAAATTGCCAATGTTCGCAAAGTGGATGCTTCTGAAAAAGATATGATTATGTCTGAGTTTCACCAGATCTGTCTGGCACAGGAATATATCTCTCAGGGCGGTATTACGTACGCGAGAGAAATTCTGGAGAAAGCACTCGGGTCGCAAAAAGCACTTGAAGTTATTAACCGTTTAACGGCTACGCTGCAAGTTAGACCCTTTGACTTTGCGCGTAAGGCGGATCCGAATCAAATATTGAACTTCATTCAGAACGAAAGCCCGCAAACGATTGCTCTGGTATTATCGTATCTGCAATTTGAGCAGGCAGCAGCAATCTTGTCCTCGTTACCACAAGAGAAGCAAGCCGATGTAGCACGCAGAGTTGCTGTTATGGACAGTACGTCTCCAGAAGTCATTTCTCAAGTGGAACGGGTGCTCGAACAGAAATTATCTTCTACTGTTACGCAGGATTATACAAATGCGGGTGGTATCGAATCCATCGTTCAGATTTTGAACGGCGTCGACCGTGGTACGGAACGTACTATTCTCGACTCGTTGGAAATTCAAGATCCGGAACTTGCAGAAGAAATCAAAAAACGCATGTTTGTATTCGAAGATATCGTCAATGTGGACGATCGTTCGATCCAGCGTATTATCCGGGATATCGACAACGCAGATTTGCAGTTGGCACTCAAAGTGGCAAGCGAAGAAGTACGGGATGCTATATTCCGAAATATGTCGAAAAGGATGTCCGAGACATTCAAGGAAGAAATGGAATTCATGGGACCCGTTCGGTTGCGTGATGTTGAGGAAGCTCAGACCCGTATCGTAGGAACGATCCGTAGATTGGAAGAAGCTGGTGAGATCATTATCGCTCGCGGTGGAGGAGATGATATCATTGTCTAATTTGATTAAATCTTTCCAGTATGTACCGGTTGATGACCGCAAACGACTCGAAAATCATCATCATTATGGTGGACTGGAGTCTGATGCGGAGTTAGATGGTGAACGTGCTGAAGGTTCTGAAGCTGAGATGCTTCAGGCACGCGTGGACGAAGAAACACAACGTCTTACCGCGGAGATGCTGGAGGATGCCAAGGAGTTTGCAGAAAAGCAGGTACGTGATGCTTCGGAGGAAGCGGAGCGATTGCTTCAAGAAGCCCGTGAACAGATAGATAGCTGGTGGCAGGAGCAGCGTCAGCAGGATGAACATCTGACTGAAGCGCTTCGTTCACAAGGTTTCCAGCAGGGTTTTGAAGAAGGCAAAGTACAGGCTGAACTGGATCTCCAGGTGAAGATCGAAGAGATGATGAAGGAAGCACGCGGGGTGCTTGAAGAAGCTTACATTGCCAAAGATCAGATTATTCAGGAAGCAGAGCCTTTCCTTGTGGATCTCGCCTGTGGTATCGCTGAGAAGGTGATTGACAAACAACTTTCGGTTGAACCAGAACACACGCTTGAACTAATTCGTCAGAGTTTGTCTCGCAAACGTGAACAGGGGATGATCACCTTATGTGTGGCACCTGATCAATTTACTTTTGTGCAGGCTGCACGTGAAGAGTTGGCTATGGCAATTGACTCTCAGGCAGAATTGCAGATTTTGCCTGATGCTACGGTAAAAGATAAGGGTTGTGTTATACGGTCGTCGTTTGGAAGCGTAGATGCCAGAATTGATACCCAGCTCGCTGAAATTAAAAAAGATCTGATCCGCATAGCACTTGAGGATGAGGGGCGAAAAAATCAACATGAAGATTCTTAGCTCACAGCGATACATGGAACATCTTAAGCAATTTGATCCCGTTCGCATTAACGGTAAGGTCACTCAGGTCATTGGTCTTATGGTTGAGTCGGAAGGTCCGGATGCCAGCATTGGTGATGTATGTTACATCTACCCTGGAAAATCTGCCAAGCCACTTCAGGCAGAGGTTGTCGGGTTTCGGGATAACAAAGTTTTGCTCATGCCACTTGGTGAACTTCAATCCATTGGTCCTGGGTGTGATGTGGTCGGAACGGGTAAACCACTTGGGGTTCAGGTTGGATCAGAATTGCTTGGTAAAGTGTTAGATGGATTGGGACAACCTTTGGACGGTTCCTTGTTACCCTCCAGAATGCCGATGTACTCCACATCCAATACGCCAGTGAATCCGATGGACCGACCACGGGTACTCGAAACGATGAGTGTAGGTGTGAGAGCCATTGACGGTCTGTTGACGGTTGGCAAAGGACAGAGGGTCGGCATATTTGCCGGATCGGGTGTTGGTAAAAGTACGCTTATGGGCATGATCGCCCGCAATACAGCAGCAGACGTCAATGTAATTGCTTTGATAGGCGAGCGAGGCCGTGAGGTTCGTGACTTTATTGAACGGGATCTGGGTCCGGAAGGACTGGAACGATCTGTCGTTATTGTCGCTACCTCTGATCAACCTGCTCTGATTCGAATCAAGGGCGCGGTCATCGCAACTACGATTGCGGAGTATTTCAGAGACAGAGGCATGAATGTCATGTTGATGATGGACTCCGTTACACGTTATGCCATGGCACAGAGGGAAGTGGGACTTGCCGTGGGAGAACCTCCTGCAATGAGAGGATACACTCCTTCTGTTTTTGCGAGTTTACCCAAGTTGCTTGAGCGAGCGGGGACTGGACCCACAGGTTCGATTACTGCTTTTTACACCGTCCTTGTCGACGGGGATGATATGAACGAACCGATTGCAGATGCGGTAAGAGGTATATTGGATGGTCATATTGTACTGAATCGGTCCATCGCAAACAAAGGTCATTTCCCTGCCATTGATGTACTTGCAAGCATTAGCCGGGTTATGAAGGATATTGCTCCTGAAGAGCAGCTGGAAGCCGTTAATAATATGAAGAGACTGATGGCTGTGTACAAGGAATCAGAGGATTTAATTAACATTGGTGCTTATCAAAGAGGTTCAAATGCTGCCATTGATGAATCGATAGACCAGATTGATAGCATCTGGAATTTTACAAGGCAGAAAGTCGATGAAAAAGTAACGTTGAGTGAAGTGCAGGAACGTTTGATTCTTGAATTTGCAAGGAGATGAATGGGTAAACGATGAAATTTCGATATCATTTCCAGAAGGTTGTTGACCTGAAAAGCAATGAAAAAACGCAAGCGGAGTGGATGTTATCCACAGCGATCGGGAAACTTCAGACTGAGGAAGAGCATCTTTTACAACTATTGAATGATAAAAAGGAATTGATTGATGTCATTCAATTCGCTACGGAAAGTACGGCTTCCGTATCCAGCTTGCAGGAGATGCAGCGGTATGTCCATCACCTTGACGAGTGCATTTCACGCAAAAGTAGTGATGTCAGACATGCTGAGGTCAATGTGCAACGGAATCAGACGTTTCTGAACGGCAAAATGATGGACGAAAAAGTATGGCTTGGGGCGAGAGACAAGGCCAAAATCAAATTTCAGCAGGAGATGCTCCTCCGGGAACAGAACGATCTGGACGAGATGGCTACTGTACGCTTCGCTGCCAAAGCCGGACGCGCGAATTGATGTGGCCGGACGCGAAGTTGTCTCGTGAAGGAGGAAAGAACAATGGCTGTTAAAGACACAGATATGGAAAAAGAGTCGAGCGGCGGTTGGGAAAAGTTTCTGATGATTTCAATCCCAATTGTGTTCACTGTGGTTTTGTTGGGTGTTTTGCTCACTCTATTTAATGTAGATATTCGCAACAACCTGCTTGGAGTAGCTAACAAAATTCCTATCGTAAAGGACTGGGTGCCTGATCCTGTGCTAGATCCGGAGAAAAAGAAACTGGAGAAGAGCGAGCAGCAGGTCGAGAGTGCAGAAGCGACAATAGATAAGCTGAAGGCACAAGTAAGCGAGAAAGAGACAGAGCTCAAAGCAGCGAAGGATGCCACGACGACAGAGGCGAAAAAAGCAAGTGATCTGCAAAAGAAATTGGATGATGCGGAAAAAACTGCTGAAACCGCTGTGCAGAATCCAGAGACCGAGTCTGATTATCAGAAACAAATTAAAGATTTGGCGAAGATGTATGCGGACATGAGTCCTAGTAAGGCCGCGCCGATTTTGCAAAATATGACGAATGAAGAGATGGTTTTGCTTCTGAATGCGATGCAATCGGCTGCACGAACTAAGGTGCTGGAAAAGATGGACCCAAAAACAGCGGCTGATGTCACGATGATGATGAAGGATGCGAAACCATCCGGTGATCTTGCCCTGGACGCACTGCAATCCCGCTTAAAGAAAGAGACTGCAACTACATCTACAGCATCTACGACTAACTCCAAAAATTTGGATAAAAATCAGCTTAGTCAAACGTTTGCTTCCATGTCGGCCTCTAGTGGAGCCAAGCTGTTACTCGAAACTTATAAGCTGAGTCCGGACAAAACCTTGACCATTTTAAATTCTGTAGATGATGCTACACGGTCTCAATTGCTTGAAAATATGTCGACTGAAAATTCAGTTGAAACTGCAAAAATATTAAATAAATTAATGGGTAACAAGTAAGAGTAGTAGCGTCTGTTTATTAAGGAGAGGAGGTGAAAACAAATGTCGATTGTATATCAAATGACATCCACATCATCCGCCAAGACAACAGGAGCAGCTCAGACAGCTGGAACTGGTTCCAAAGGTGCAACTGCTGGTAGCGGTGATTTTCTACAAACTCTTGCCCAATCATTGAATGGTGGTGCAACGGGGGAGAATAGCTCGGCTGCAGCAGGGAGCTTAACAGCGAATCCGCTTATGTTTACCTTTGCAGCTAGTGAAGATGGAGAACAAACATCGATCACCGATATCTTGAGTTCGTTATTCGCAGATTTGGATTCGCTAGATGAAGCTTTGGAAAATGATCCGTCACTACTAGGGGATTTACAAAGTCTGATTCAGCAGATGTATGCTCAATTAGATGCTAATCCTGGTACTCAAGCCGAAGGTTCTGATGAGCCTACAAGTGAAGCGGGTAATGCAGCATCAGCAATTGATCTGGCGGAACATCCAGCAGCAGTGCGCTTTGTATTACAGGATGTACTCACACAGTTAATTGCGAGTATGAATGAGCCTGATAGTACTGTTATCAAGAACGCTCCAGAATTTAAGCACCTGCTTCAATCTCTTCAAAATCAGTTGCAAGATGCTGGCGTTGACACCAGTCTTAACAAAGGGTGGACTGAACTTAAATCCATTCTGGATACATTAGCAGTGGCTAAGGATCAGTCTGTGCAAGTGGCTCCAACAAATCAAACGTCCAAGCAAGACTCAGTGGCATCACAAGTTCTTGTTGCGGCCGCTTCAAATACTGGACCTAAAGTTTCAGTTGAAACGGATTCAGCACCTACAGCGAATGAAGTAGGAGAAGTGGACCATTCAAGTATTATTACGGCAGGAGAGTTGTCCTTACGTTCATCAGGTACATCAGCGGGTAAACCGGCTGAACCTGTCATGCAAGCATCCCAGTTTGCAAAAGAGATGACACAATTTGTTGTGAACAAGCTGGATATCGTGCAGCAAAAGGGTTTTTCAGAGGCAACTATCTCACTACGTCCGGAGCATCTAGGTAAGCTGGATGTACAAATTACTTTGCAAAACGGACAATTGGTTGCACGGTTTATGACTGAGCATACGATGGCGAAAGACATGCTGGAACAGCAAATGATGCAACTGCGTAGCTCGCTTCAAGCTCAAGGCATTCAAGTGGAACGACTTGAAGTTACTCAGAACAGCTCACTTGGTTCACAAATGTACCAGGATGGGGGACGCCAGCCAGGAAGCAATTCTCAGCAGCAACGTCGCTCACGCGAACGTGAAGAACAATCGGATGATGCTGTAACTACAGCAACTCTCCAGGAAGAATTGCGCAACTGGCGTAGTGAACATGAGGAAGGCAACGACCTGCGGAGAGACACGTTTACAGCAGAAGCTTAAATAGAAATGAGGTGAAAATATGGCTAATGAAGCGATTTCTACCAATAATACCTGGCCTAACTATTCGGCAGCGAATAAAGCTACAACAAGCGCTGCAACAAAAGAGCTGGGCAAGGATCAGTTTCTTAAAATATTGATCACTCAGCTACAAAATCAGGATCCGATGCAGCCAATGGAAGATAAGGAATTTATCGCTCAGATGGCTCAGTTCAGTTCGGTAGAACAACTGGTGAATATCTCGTCTCAGCTCAAGACTTTGAATCAGTCTCTTGGGACAGTGTCTGGCATGATTGGCCGCGAGATCAGTTGGCTTTCTTCTAATAAAGAGGATAACGGAACACTCCGTCAAGGTATTGTGGATTCTATTATCGTACGAGATGGTGTTCAGTACGCAAAAGTGGGCAAAGACGAAATTAAGCTGGATGAAATTATTCAGGTAACCAATCCAACACAGGCTGAGGAAAATGAAAATCCTGTTCAGAACGCTGAAGATTCAGCTGAAACGAACGAAACCAATGAACAAGAACCATCAGCACAGCCTGAAGATAACGGAAACACGTTATGAGTGATCGGATAACAGTAGGCCAACTGTATACAGGTCCAATTACACCGAATTTGCATAATCGCTCCAAAGCAGGAGAAACGTCTAATGTACCTGAACGCCCTTTTGCACAGGTATTGGAAGACAACCTCCTGAAATTGAGTAATCATGCTGCCAAAAGGTTGGAACAGCGCGGTATTGAACTCAAGACTGAGCAGATGCAGCAGATTGGAACTGCACTGGATAAGGCTGCTGCCAAAGGAGCCAAGGAATCCTTGATTTTGATGAAAGATATGGCTTTTATCGTTAATGTCAAAAATCGTACTGTCGTTACAGCCATGGATAGTGAAAGCATGAAGGATAATGTATTCACCCAGATTGATAGTGCTGTAATCATTTCTTGACCGGCTGGCCCTTCTCGGGAGCCGGAATGCCGCTGACCGACTGACGCGGTAACCAAATTAAGGCTGGGAGGATTTTTAAAAATGTTGAAATCAATGTACTCAGGCGTTTCCGGGATGCGGGGTTTTCAAACGAAACTTGATGTTATCGGTAATAATATTGCGAACGTGAATACGGTTGGTTTTAAAGGTAGCCGTGTCATGTTCAAAGATATTATGAGTCAGACCACAGCAGGGGTGACTGCACCGACGGATACTCCAACAGGTGGTGTGAATGCGAAGCAAATCGGTTTGGGTGTCTCTGTAGGGTCTATTGACACATTGCATCTTGCAGGAAGTCCTATGACAACAAACAATCCAACAGATTTGCGCATTAATGGAGATGGCTTCTTTCTGGTTGCGATGGCGGAGGATCAGGAAGTTCCATTCCTAACTCGTGCTGGTGATTTTCACGTAGATGCGGATCGTAATCTGGTTACATCTGACGGCCTCTTTGTTTTAGACAGTGAAGGTGCACCAATCACAATTGCTGATGATGTCGTTTCCTTTACAATCGGCCAGAACGGTATGATTAACCAGACCATGGCTGATGGAACAATCGAAAGTGAAACTCAGCTGGGGATTGGGAAAGTGGTCAACCCTGAAGGTCTAGAAAAAATAGGGGGTAACCTTTACCGGATGACTGCCAATGCCAATCCTGACGGCGCACTTGTTTCTTTAACAGCAAATGATGCTGAGAATGGAACAGGCTCCATTATTGCAGGGCAACTTGAGATGTCCAATGTGGATCTAACTGGTGAATTCACAGAAATGATCGTGGCTCAGCGTGGATTCCAGGCGAATTCACGGATTATTACAACGTCCGATGAAGTGCTTCAAGAAGTTGTTAACCTGAAACGTTAATAACTGATTAGTAATTTTTAATGCGTGGGGGAGCCTGCTCCTCCACTCTGATCGAGGGGGCTTAGCATGATTTCGGTTACGCGGTTAAATGGTTCTCCCATGTGGTTAAATGCGCTGATGGTTGAAATTGTCGAAGAGACACCAGACACGTATATTACTCTGGTAACCGGAAAGAGACTTATTGTGCTTGAGAAGGCCGATGAGGTTATTTCCAAAATTAAAGATTACAACCGTGAAATCGGGGTTCAGGCAGCCACTATTAAAGTGCAGCAAACGGAGGAGTCCTGATGAAAAAGATGTTGCCATGGCTTGCAACAAGCTTGCTAGCTATAACACTCATTGTGGTGGTTGTGTTTGTATTTATGCAAGGACAGAACGGGAATAAGAATGATACACATACGGCAGCCGCTGCTGCAGAGAAGAAGATGACTGCGGATGAGATTGTTGCAGTTTCCTCAGAGCTTGGAGAAATTAAAACCAATTTGGCTGATATAGACCATATTGTAGTTGTAAGTTTTTCTTTCAAATTGTCCGACAAAAAGGCTAAAGAAGATTTTGAGAAAATCAAGGAAATCACGGTGAAGCCTATTATCATCCAGACTTTTGCGGATACCAAGTCGGATGAGCTGGCTACAGCAAAAGGTCGCATTCAATTTAATAAAAAATTGACCGAGCTTATTAATGAAGCTTTGCCAGAAGGTAAGCTGGCCAGCACTAGTTTTTCTGCTTTTGTGATGGCGCCAATGTAATGAACAGGACACGCTGTAAATCTGTAAGGGGGTGAGAACATGGTGGATGTATTATCACAAAATGAGATTGACGCCCTATTAGCTGCCCTTTCCTCTGGTGAGATGGATGCCGAGGAATTGAAAAAGGAAGAAACTCAAAAGAAAATTAGATCGTACGATTTTAAGCGGGCGGTTCGTTTTTCCAAAGATCATATTCGAAGCTTGACCCGTATTCACGAAAACTTTGCACGCTTTCTCACCACTTATTTTTCAGCCCAACTGCGGACGTTCGTTCAGATCAATGTCGTTCAGGTTGAACAGTTGCCTTATGACGAGTTTATCCGTTCTATTCCGAAGATGACGATATTGAACATATTTGAGGCGGAGCCATTACAGGGACGGATGGTGATGGAGGTTCATCCCAACGTGGGTTATGCAATGCTGGATCGTCTGCTTGGCGGAACAGGAAATGCACCGACAAAGATCGCATCGATGACGGAAATTGAGACGACGATTATGGAGCGGATTTTCAGCCGTGCGTTTGAGAGTTTGCAGGAAGCATGGAAGACGGTGTTGGATATTTCTCCAAGGATGGAAGCGCTGGAGACCAATCCGCAATTTATGCAGATTGTATCTCCCAATGAGACCATTGCTTTGATCTCACTGAGTACCAAAATCGGTGACACCACAGGCATGATCAATTTGTGTATCCCGCATGTCGTTCTTGAACCTATTATGTCCCGGTTGTCGACTCATCAGTGGTTTGTTTCGGAGAAAAAGACGAGAGCTCCGGAAGAATATGATGCTCTCAAAGAGCGTGTGAACAAAGCCAAATTACCCGTTGTTGCGGAGTTGGGAGAATCCAGAATTTCGATTGCTGAATTTTTGGGTCTGTCGGTTGGCGATGTCATTACGTTGAACAAACCCGTTGATGAGGGATTGTCCATTAAAGTTGGAGACAGGCTGAAGTACATGGGTAGCCCGGGAACGATCAAGGATCGTGTGGCTGTGCAAATAGACAAGATTGTCACCGAAGGAGTTGAAGAATTTGACGAGTAAGGATTATTTATCCCAAGAAGAAATCGATGCTTTGCTCAGACAATCGGAATCGATGAACAGTTCGGAACCGGCTGAGAAAACAGTTGATGATTTTTTGACCGAGCTGGAACAGGATGCCTTGGGGGAAATTGGTAACATTACTTTTGGTAGTGCGGCGACAGCTTTGTCCACGCTATTGGGCCTAAAAGTAGATATTACAACACCTAAGGTGTCCATCATCAGTCGGACACAGTTTGATGAAGCCTTTCCTAAACCTCACGTTGCAGTACATGTGAATTATGTGGATGGATTTGAAGGGATCAACTCGCTAGTCATCAAAAAACGGGATGCTCAAGTCATAGCTGATCTGATGCTTGGCGGCGAAGGAAATCCGGTTGATGAAGAACTAAATGAAATCCATATCAGTGCAGTACAGGAAGCGATGAATCAGATGATGGGTTCGTCTGCTACTTCCATGTCCACAATCTTTAACCGTTTCGTGAATATTTCTCCTCCGGGAATTGATATTCTCAATATGGAAAGTGGTGAGGGAGTCAGCAATCTTCCAGAAGATGAGACGTTGATCCAGGTATCATTCCGTCTGTTGATTGGTGACCTGATTGATTCCAATCTTATGCAGCTGCTTCCAGTGCATTTTGCCAAAGAAATGGTAGAGATGTTGATTGGAGGGGCTCAAGAGTCTACTGCTAGTGCACCAGTTGCGTCTACTCCAGAGCCAGTACCGGCAGCAGTACCGGTTGCCCCTGAGCAACCTCCGGTTCAGCAACAGGTACCGCCACAGGCACAACAGCCGCCTGTTCAAGATTATAATGGCTATGGACAGGCTCCAATGGGGATGCCGCAAGGAATGCCGCCACAGCAGCCGTATGGCATGCCTCCGCAGCAACCTTATGGTGTACCGCAGCATTACGGCGGTGTGCCGAATAGGAATGTAAACGTACAACCGGTTCAATTCGCCAATTTGCAAAATGGGGCGTTCGGCCAGGTAGACGAAAACAATTTGAATTTATTGATGGACATTCCCCTTAAAGTCACCGTAGAATTAGGAAGGACCCAGAAGCAAATTAAGGATATTTTAGAACTGTCACAAGGTTCAATTGTCGAGCTGGACAAGCTGGCCGGTGAACCTGTCGATATTTTGGTGAATAACAAGTTGATTGCCAAAGGTGAGGTTGTCGTAATTGACGAAAACTTTGGTGTTCGTGTTATAGATATCGTAAGCCAATGGGACCGAATTCAGAAATTACAATAAGCACAATTTAGGGAGGACTTGAATCAAGATGGCAAACCGAATTTTAGTCGTGGACGACGCTGCATTTATGAGAATGATGATCCGGGACATTTTGTCCAAAAACGGATACGAGGTCGTTGGCGAAGCACAGGATGGATCACAAGCAATTGAGAAGTTTAAGGAGCTTCGTCCTGATCTGATCACAATGGATATTACCATGCCTGAGATGGATGGTATTGCAGCTTTGAAAGAAATTAAAAAAATTGATGCTAACGCAAAAGTGATTATGTGCTCTGCGATGGGTCAACAAGCGATGGTTATTGATGCAATCCAAGCTGGAGCTAAAGATTTCATCGTGAAACCGTTCCAATCTGACCGCGTTATCGAAGCAATCAGCAAAACGCTGGGCGTTTAAGAGACATGATGATGGCTCAGGATAAGATTCCAGATGATGTGGGCACGGGAGTCAATTATTATTTTCAGCTTGTATGGGTGATTGTTGTCCTGGCCGTCATTCTGGTTCTTATAGTCTATCTGATTCGTTTTCTGAACAAACGGAATCAGCGATGGTTCCGGAACGGCACAATTCGTATTTTGGGTGGGGTCGGACTGGGACCAAACAAGTCGCTGCAAATTATAGAAATTGGCGGTAGTGTTTATCTACTCGGTGTGGGTGATGACATACAGCTGGTGGATAAGGTTTCGGATCTTGAAGAGGCACAGCGAATCATTGATTCATTTGAACGGGATGCTTCAGCTCAACAGGGAAGCCTTTCGCCTCTCATTGCAAAGCTGGCAGCCCGCTTGCGCAAAGATGAACCGCCACGGGAAATGGAACTCGAGGATACAACCTCTTTTCACGAACTGTTTGAATCTAAACTTCGGCAGATGCCTAACCGTAAAGAGAAGATGGAGAAGGTCCTGGAAGAAGACAATACTACAGATCGGTCGAGGGATTCATGAAGAAAAAGATTTGGTTGGCGTGTTTTTTCATAGGACTCATCAGTCTGGCCTCGGTCACTGTTGCCTTTGCCGAACCGATTCCGAATATTGATATTCAAATTGGTAACGGGGATGGGGGTACACCAAGTACGAGTTCACTGTCCATTATCCTGTTGATCACAGTACTTAGTATCGCACCAGCCTTGCTGGTACTGATGACCAGTTTTACACGGATTGTTATCGTTCTCGGTTTTGTGCGGACATCCTTGGGTACGCAGCAAATGCCACCCAATCAGGTGCTGGTCGGTTTAGCACTTTTTCTGACACTTTTCATCATGTCACCGACGTTGTCGTCCATCAATCAGGTAGCGCTTCAGCCCTATCTCAAGGGAGACATCACACAAACCGAAGCGTTGGAAAAAGCTGCGGATCCCATGAAGAAGTTTATGTTCTCCCACACTAGGGAGAAAGACCTATTGCTGTTTATGAAGTACAATCAAACCGAAAAGCCAAGCACATACCAGGATATTCCGATTACTGTGATGGTACCGGCATATGCAATCAGTGAGTTGAAGACAGCATTCCAGATGGGATTCATGATCTTTATTCCATTCTTGGTTATAGACATTGTAGTTGCGAGTACACTCATGGCTATGGGGATGATGATGCTTCCACCTGTCATGATCTCATTACCTTTCAAAATACTGTTATTTGTACTTGTCGATGGCTGGTATCTGGTCGTGAAGTCACTGTTGCTGAGTTTTAACACTTGAGCCGGCATATTAAAGGAGGACGGTCATGACTTCGGAGTTTATTATCGGTCTGGCCGGGAAAGCGGTCTATACTTCACTGCTGGCCAGCGCACCCATGCTTATTCTAGCTCTGGTTGTAGGACTCATTATCAGTGTGTTTCAGGCAACCACTCAAATTCAGGAGCAAACCCTGGCCTTTGTGCCTAAAATCATTGCTGTACTTCTGGCAGTACTTTTGTTTGGTCCTTGGATATTGAATATACTGGTCGATTTCACGTATAACATTCTCGATAATTTATACAGATACATAGGGTAGGCTGTTGCAGATGGAGACATTGTTGCAAAGTTTTCCTGTCGCTCTGCTTATGTTTTGTCGAATAGCATCATTTTTTGTAACTGCGCCGGTCTTCTCGGCTCGGAATGTGCCGAATTCTCTTAAAATTGGTTTATCGGCATTCGTAACCTTTACGGTGTATATGGTATACGGCATAGACCAGGTTGTACCTACAGATCTGAGTTATATCCTGCTGGTTATCCGAGAGATATTGATTGGCTTGCTCTTAGGCTTTGTTGCTTATCTGTTAATGACGGCTATACAGACCGCAGGAACCTTTATTGATCTTCAGATTGGTTTTGGTATGGCCAACGTATATGATCCAATGACAGGCGCTTCTGCACCACTTACAGGTAACTTCAAATATGCTTTTGCGGTATTGCTCTTTCTGACAATGAACGGACATCATTATCTGCTCGATGCCATTGTATACAGTTATCGCTGGATTCCGTTGTCGAATGTATTCTTTCTACGATTGGCAGATGGAAGTATTGCTGAATTTTTGGTGCGTACCTTAGGTCAATCATTTATGTTGGCTTTTCAGATGTCTGCGCCGATTGTAGTTGCTCTGTTTTTGACAGATGTAGGATTGGGATTCTTGGCGAAGACGGCTCCTCAATTTAACGTATTTGCCGTCGGAATGCCACTGAAAGTACTCGTAGGGCTTGCTATTTTGCTTTTGCTGGTTCCCAGTTTTGCCTTTGTGTTTAGTCAATTGTTCGAAGTAATGTTCAGATCCATGGAAAACTTGCTTGGGACCATTGGACAGAGGCCGGGCTGAGTGAAACGGAGGACAAGATTCGAATGAAATATCAACTCGACCTCCAGATGTTTGCGGGGGAAAAAACAGAGAAGGCTACCCCGAAAAAAAGACAGGATACGCGGAAAAAAGGACAGGTTGTCAAAAGTATGGAGCTGTCCGGCGCATCCATTCTCCTATTCACGTTTTTGATCATGATGATGTTCAGTAACTTTTATAAAGAACGAATAGTTCGACTGTTTACGGACATCTTCATAAATCGACTCAGTATGGAGATCACCGGGGAGAATGTTGTCGCTCTGATGATGCGATATGGTATCGAGATAATGCTGTTGCTTGCTCCTGCTTTGCTAGGTGCGGTACTTGTTGCGTTAATCGTTAATTACATGCAGGTTGGTTTTCTTCTTGTAGGGGAAGGTTTGAAGCCAAAACTTGAGAAGTTGGATCCGATCAAAGGGTTCAAAAATATTTTTTCTCTCCGCTCTTTGGTGGAATTCGCTAAATCGATTCTAAAAATGTCAATTATCGGTTTTCTCGTTTACAGTACAATCACAAGTTACCAATCAGATATTGCTTCACTATCACATTTTTCACTGGATGCTATTCTTCATTTTGCTGCTTCGATTACCTTAAACTTGGGAATTAAAATTGCCGTAGCACTCCTGGTACTTGCAGTATTCGATTACATGTATCAGAAGTATGATTATGAGAAAAACATTCGGATGTCCAAGCAAGACATCAAGGACGAATACAAAAAAATGGAAGGTGACCCACTGATCAAGGGGAAAATCAGGGAGCGTCAGCGTCGTATGGCTGTTCAGCGTATGATGCAGGAGGTTCCCAAAGCGGATGTAATAATCACCAACCCGACTCACTTTGCCGTTGCGCTTAAGTATGAAGGCTCGGAGATGGAAGCGCCGCAGATAATAGCCAAAGGTCAGGACTACGTTGCCTTGCGTATTAAAGAAATTGCCAAAGAGCACGGTGTCATTACTATGGAAAACAAGCCGCTGGCACGGGCATTGTTCCAGAGAGCCGAGATTGGTGACGCCATACCGGCTGATTTGTTTCAAGCGGTAGCCGAAGTGCTGGCTTATGTATATAAATTAAAGGGCAGAACGAAATAACAAGGGATCGGAGGCCGTACATTCATTGAAAACAAAAGATATAGCTGTCCTTGCGGGTATCATCGGCATCGTGTTGATGATGATTCTCCCGATCCCAACCTGGTTGTTGGACATGTTGCTTGTCATCAATATCTCAATTGCACTGATGATACTGCTTGTTGCAATGAACAGCAAAGAGGCACTGCAATTTTCTATCTTTCCTGCTTTGTTGCTAATCACGACGTTGTTTCGATTGGCACTCAATATATCGACAACGAAACTGATTCTGGGAGAAGGAGACGCAGGTTCGGTAGTCGCTACCTTTGGTAGCTGGATAGCTGGTGGACAGATCGCAATTGGATTCATTGTGTTTCTGATTCTCGTCGTGGTTCAATTTATCGTTATTACGAAGGGATCAGAGCGTGTAGCTGAAGTCGCAGCACGATTCACCCTCGATGCGATGCCTGGTAAACAGATGAGTATTGACGCAGATTTGAATGCTGGTCTGATCAACGAGCAGCAAGCACGTGAACGTCGTTCCAAAATTGAACGCGAAGCTGACTTCTACGGCGCCATGGATGGAGCGAGTAAATTTGTAAAAGGAGACGCTATTGCGAGCATCATTATTCTCCTGATTAATCTCATTGGTGGATTTATCATCGGAATGACGGTTCATGGTCTCGATTTTGCAGAATCACTGTCTACCTATTCTGTGTTGACGATCGGGGATGGACTGGTCAGCCAGATTCCTGCACTCCTGATATCTACAGCAGCAGGTCTTATTGTAACAAGAGCATCATCGGAAGGGAATTTGGCCGATGACATTACGGGACAATTGTTTACATACCCGACGCTCCTTTATATTGTAGCTTTTGTAATAGCAATGCTCGGTTTTTTCACACCGATTCATATTATTACAACGTTGCCGCTTGCAGGTTTGCTGGCTTTTGCTGGATGGAGGATGCAGAATAATCTGAATCAGAAGCAAGAGGCAGAGGAGCAAATGGAAGAGGAGCAGCAGATTGAAGAAGTTAGAAGTCCGGAGAGTGTAATCAATCTTCTTCAGGTGGACCCTATTGAGTTTGAATTTGGTTACGGTTTGATTCCTCTGGCAGACAACCAGCAGGGCGGAGACTTATTGGATCGGATCATTATGATTCGTAGGCAATGTGCTCTTGAACTGGGATTAGTCGTTCCGGTTATCCGGATTCGGGATAATATCCAATTAAGACCGAATGAATATGTCATCAAGATTAAGGGTAATGTTGTTGGCGGCGGAGAACTGTTGTTGAATCATTATCTGGCTATGAGTCCGGGTTATGAAGAAGAATCTGTTACAGGGATCGAAACGACAGAGCCAGCTTTTGGTCTTCCAGCCTTATGGATAGATGAAGTAACCAAAGACAGAGCTGAACTTGCAGGATATACAGTTGTAGATCCTCCTTCAGTAGTAGCCACACATCTGACTGAATTGATTAAGAAGCATGCTCATGAGTTACTTGGCAGACAAGAAACGAAAGCACTTGTGGATAATCTCAGAGAGAATTATGCTGCGCTGGTGGATGAACTCATCCCATCCGTCTTATCCATCGGAGATGTACAGAAAGTACTCGCCAAGTTGTTGCGTGAGAAAGTTTCCATTCGTGATATGGTTACAATCTTCGAGACACTGGCGGACTACGGAACGTATACCAAAGACCCCGATGTACTGACGGAATACGTGAGACAATCCCTATCTCGTCAGATTACTCAGCAATTCTCCCAAAAAGGAGAAACGCTCAGAGTAATAACTGTTGGACCTGGTCTAGAGAAGAAAATTGCTGAGAGTGTACAGCAATCGGATCAAGGCAGTTACCTTGCATTAGATCCAGCTTCAACACAAAGTGTATATCAAAAGTTGACTGAACAAGTTAATCGATTGATCCAGTCGGGCCAGCAGCCTGTTGTATTAACTTCTCCAACCATTCGTATGTATCTGCGCCAGGTGATTGAACGCACCATGCAGGATATACCAGTGCTTTCCTATAGTGAGTTGGAGCCGAATGTTGAAATCCAAAGTGTCGGGGTGGTGAACTTATGAGAGTAAAACAATACGTCGTTGAGACCATGCCCGAAGCTATGCTTCAAATTCGCAAAGACCTGGGAAGTGATGCCGTCATTCTGTCCACCAAGGAAATCAAGGTGGGCGGTGTGCTGGGGATGTTCCGTAAGAAAAGGATCGAAGTTGTAGCAGCAGTGGATAAGGAAGAAAAAAAACAGGCAACAAAGCAAGTGCAAAACCAATTTACACCCGTACCTCGCGCATTTGTACCTGAAGCATATCGACAAACGGCTCGTTCGTTTGTCGTTGCTTCTGACGAATCGGCTGCGAGTATCGCTGAAAAAAATGTGCAAGAGAAAACTACGGATGCCACAGCTTTGTCTGAATCGAGTAAACTCGGTTCAGACATGAGCAACGGCAGATCTTCTTTGAGTATCGAGCATAAACCGCGACCGCAAGGGGCGGATTTTTCGGGTTTAACATCTGCCAGTGGGCAGCAGGAGCAGGCGAACGATCCGCAGCAGGGTCAACTGATGTCTGAATTGCAGGAGCTCAAACTGATGATGACCAAGTTGTCTAAGCAAGGAGCTTCGGCAGATCCGTTACCAGAGGAGTTCCACGCTCTTCGAGAAAGGTTGATGGAGCAAGACATTTGGCCAGAAGTATGGGAATCTTGGTTTGACGTTGTTCAGACGAAGCTCTCTGAAAAAGAATTAGATGAAGCAGAAGCCGTTCAAGCAGTTCAATTAGAAATATCACATTTTTTGGAGAAACGTATCGACGTGGGTATTTTGCCAACTACACGCATTGTATATGTAGCTGGGCCAACTGGCGTTGGTAAAACAACGACTATTGCCAAGCTGGCGGCTGAACAGATGTTCAACAATCAGCGAAAGGTAGGGTTCATCACTTCGGATACTTATCGTATCTCAGCGGTAGAACAACTTAGAACGTACGCATCCATTTTAAATGTCCCGCTAGAGGTCGTACAGTCCCCAGGTGATACACAACGTGCAATCTCCCGTCTTGAGGAATGTGATCTAATCTTCATGGATACAGCCGGAAGAAACTACAGAAATGAGTTGCTTGTTTCAGAACTGCAAAGCTTACTCGCGCCTGTGGAAAATAGTGAAACTTTTTTGGTTTTGAGCATGACTTCCAAAAGTGCCGATATGGTTCAAATAACGGAGCATTTCAGCAAATATGGGCTGGATAAGGTCATTTTTACGAAGATGGATGAGACCGGAAGCTGTGGCCCGATGTTTAACCTGCTGCATCGTTTTCCACTTAAACTTGCTTATGTGGCTAACGGACAAAATGTGCCGGATGATCTACTCAAGCCTGATGCGGATTCGCTGACCAAACAATTGTTAGGAGAGCTTGTACGATGAAGGACCAGGCAGCCTCACTCAGAAGTATGGTCTCCATGCCTAACGGAGTGGAGGGAAGAGGACGTGACTCACGCTCCTCCAAAATCATAACCGTTGCCAGTGGAAAGGGAGGGGTTGGTAAATCCAACTTTACACTTAACTTTGCACTGAGCTTACAGGCAATGGGGCAAAAGGTATTGGTGTTTGATGCAGATATAGGGATGGCGAATATTGATGTCCTAATGGGAACCTCTTCTCCTTATAATCTGTACCATCTGTTATACCGACAGAAATCCATACAGGAAATCATACAGCTTGGTGCAAGCGGGTTGCCTTATATCGCCGGAGGTTCGGGGATGAAAGAATTGTTCTCATTGTCAGATCGAGATCTGGAGTTTTTTGCTGGACAAGTTGAAGAGATTGCACAGGAGATGGACTATGTCATTTTTGATACAGGAGCAGGACTTTCCAGAGAAAATATGAAATTTATCGGTGCAGCCGATGAATGCCTGATTATCACCACACCTGAACCGACTTCAATAACCGATGCTTATGCTTTAGTTAAAGTTATGCATGGCCAGGAAAATGCCACACCCTTTCGGATGATCGTTAACCGGGCTGAAGACCAGCAAGAGGCGGAACGGGTGGCGGATAAAATAGCTGGAGTGGCAAAGAGATTTTTACAGATCGATATCCCGCTGCTTGGATATATTTCCGAAGATGCTCAGGTTGTAAAGGCAGTTAAAAGGCAAGTGCCATACAGTCTGGCATATCCGAATGCAAAAGCTTCCAGGGATATAGAGAAACTCGCACATCACTATTTGGCTGTACCTGCTGCTCCGGGATCCGAAACCTTGACAGGAATCAGAGGATTTATGAAAAAGTGGCTAAAGCGGACAACATGATTTCTGAATAAAGGAAACAGGGGTGGAAACAACATGGCGGTGTATCAAGTATTGGTTGTCGATGATTCCGCTTTTATGCGTAAAATTGTTTCGGATTTAATTGAAACAGATTCGGAGTTTAAGGTTACGGCAACAGCATCAAATGGTAAGGAAGCTATTCAAAAAGCAATAGATTTGAAGCCCGATGTCATCACAATGGACGTTGAGATGCCTGAAATGAATGGATTGGACGCATTAAAATCGATCATGAAGCAATCTTTCGTCCCGGTGATTATGCTCTCGGGTATCAATGAACAAGGCATGAAAGAGACCATCATGGCGCTCGAGGCCGGTGCGTTTGACTTCATTCGTAAGCCATCGATTGTGCATGATCAGGATATTGCCCAAGTGGGTAAAGCATTGGTTGAGCGGATGCGAGCAGCTATGGATGAAATCAAGCGAAAAGCCGATCGTGAAGCATCGATGAAGAAACGGGATGAAGCTCAGAGCAAACTGCTGCAACAGTCCCAGCGAGTTCAGGTTGATCCACCTCCTTTACAAGACCGAAAAGGTGCTTTGAAGAAAAAAATAGAACCTGCCCAGCCAGGAGCACGATTTGGCAGTGGACAAACTGATTCCTTACGAGCAAAACCGAAGCAACCTACTGTTCCACTGACGAAGCAGAATACGGGACATCTGGACAAAAAGTTGGAGCCTTTGCGAGATTCAAATCGAGCTTCGAATGCCAGTACTGACAGAATAGCTAAGGCAAACAAGCCAACGCAATCTCCCAAGGAAAACCGTTTGTCTTCTCGATTGGCAGAACAGGAGACAGCTGCAGCTTCAGCTGAACCATCCAAAGATATTGCCAAGGTAATTCCGTCTCATAAGGGAGCAGGAGGACCGGAAGGATCATTTAACAAACTTGTGGCTATTGGTTGTTCAACTGGGGGACCGAGAGCCCTCAAAACTTTGCTGGAACAACTGCCAGGTGATTTACCTGCTCCAGTCATTATTGTTCAGCATATGCCGCCCAACTTTACCCGATCCCTTGCCCAGCGATTGAATACGTTCAGTGAACTGCATGTGGTTGAAGCTGAGGAAGGCATGGTTCTACGAAAAGGAACGGCCTATATTGCTCCTGGCGGCTTTCATGTCAAAGTCAACAAAACTGCAGATGGAAGGTTCACCATAAAGCTGACAGAGGAAGAACCAGTCAATGGACACAGGCCTTCAGTCGATACAATGTTTGAGTCGCTGCTGCCGTACACTTCATTGCAAAGACATCTGGTTTTACTGACAGGGATGGGCAGTGATGGCGCTCGTATGATGAAAAAATTGTATGAAGCGGGTGTCACTTCAACCTTTGCAGAGAATGAAGAAACTTGTGTTGTGTATGGTATGCCGCGTTCTGCTGTAGAGCTGCAATGCGTGCGTCATCTTCTGCCATTGCAGGAGATTGCGCCTAAACTTGTTCAAGCTGTGAAATAAACGGAGTTAACTCATGGAGGAGGTGCCTCACAATGGACATGAATCAATATTTATCTATGTTTATTGATGAGTCTAATGATCATCTGCAGTCCCTTAACGAAAATATGCTTCAACTCGAAGGCAGTCCGGAGGATCTGGGAATTGTTCAGGTCATATTCCGCTCTGCTCATACGTTGAAGGGTATGGCTGCTACAATGGGTTTTGAGGATTTGGCATCATTGACGCACAAAATGGAAAATGTGCTGGATCTGGTGCGCAACGAAAAGTTGAAAATGCAGGATTTCATTTTTGATACCCTGTTCAAGAGTTTGGATGCTTTGGAAACAATGGTTCAGGATATTACCGAAGGCGGAGAGGGTAAAGCGGATGTTTCCTCCATCGTAGCTTCTCTCCAAGCCATTGAGAGTGGTGAATGGACGGGAGGTACTGCTCCCGTAGCCGCAGTAAACCAATCACCAAGTACAGCAACACCAAGTGCGGTTGAACTGGACGAATTCCAGTACTCCGTATTGGATCAGTCCATAGCCGAAGGCCACCGTGTGCTCTATGTTGAAGTTCTTGTCAGCGAGCAGAGCCAGCTGAAGGGCGTACGTGCTTATATGGTCTTTGATCTATTAGAACGCTCGGGTGAGGTTGTTAAATCGTTCCCAACAGTTCAGGATATTGAGCAAGAGAAGTTTGAGCGCAGTTTCTCGTTGTATTACATAACGACCAAAGAGGCGCAGGAACTTGAAAAAGGCATTATGAGCATCTCAGAAATTGAGAGTGCCAAAGTCATTCAGCTGGATCAAGAGACTCTTCAGCAGATGACCAATCAGGCAGCGGCAACAGCTGAAGTGGAAGCTGCACCTGTTCCTGCTCCAGTAGAAGCATCATCGGAACCGAGTTCTTCATCGAAAGAAGAACCAAAGAAACCAGTAGCCACCAAAACAGCTGCACCAAAACAAGCTGCTACACCTTCACGTACCATCCGTGTGGATATAGAACGTCTGGATGTACTGATGAACTTGTTCAGCGAGTTACTGATCGATCGTTCACGACTGGAGCAGTTGGCCAGCGAGACGGGTAATAATGATTTATCAGATACGGTAGCTCATCTGAGCAGAGTCAGTACAGATTTGCAAAATATTGTACTGAAATTGCGGATGGTTCCTGTGGATACGGTATTCAACCGTTTCCCGCGTATGATTCGTGACCTGGCTAAAACACTCGACAAAAAGATTGATCTGGTCATTACGGGTGCCGAAACGGAACTTGATCGGACGGTAATTGATGAGATCGGCGATCCGCTGGTGCATTTGCTGCGTAATGCAGTTGACCATGGTGTTGAATCGATCGCAGAGCGTGTGGCAGCTGGTAAACCTGAATTGGGAACAGTTAATCTTCGGGCTTTCCACAGCGGAAATCATGTATTTATCGAAATCGAAGATGATGGTAAAGGCATTTACCGCGATAACCTATTGAGAACAGCGGTCAAACGTGGGGTTGTTACCGAAGAACAAGGTGCCAAGATGAGCGATGATGAAGTGAACCAGCTGTTGTTTGCACCAGGCTTCAGTACCGCTGATAAAATCTCGGATATCTCCGGCCGTGGAGTAGGATTGGATGTTGTGAAATCCAAAATCACTTCTCTTGGTGGTAATGTAACCATTCATTCGACACCGGGTAAAGGTACCAACTTCTCTGTTCAGTTACCATTGACCCTGTCCATTATCGCTGCGATGCTTGTTCGACTTGGATCCGAGAAATACGCCGTTCCTTTGTCTTCCATTGTAGAGACAGCCATTGTACAACGCGAACAGGTTCGTAATATTCATGGCAATAAAATGATTACGTTCCGTGAGTCTCTAATTCCGTACCTGTCATTGAGCGAAGTTTTCGGAGTGCCTGATTTCAATGATGCGAACGAACAAGAAACTGAGATCGTGGTCATTCGCAAAGGTGAACGTCTTGCAGCTGTAGCCGTTGAAGAATTTATTGGGCAGAGTGAGATTGTTCTTAAATCGATGGGTACTTATCTTCCTTCCATTGAAGGGATCTCTGGTGCAACGATTCTGGGAGATGGTCAAGTAGCTCTGATTCTTGACCCTAATGCATTTATTAAATAAGCACACAAGATAAGTCTTACATTTAATAGGGAGGTTTTTTCCATGGAAGAAGAGTTGAAAGTCATTGTCTTTAAATTAGGTTCCGAAGAGTACGGTATTGAAGTAGACAAGGTTCAGACGATTGAGCGTATGATGCCTATTACCCGTGTACCTAAGACCTTCTCTTTTGTAAAAGGAGTTATTAACTTACGTGGTGTTGTTATTCCCGTCATTGATCTACGTGGTCGATTCTCTTTGCCAGAAACAGAATACACCGATCAAACTCGTATTGTCATTGTAGGTGTGGACGATATGCAAGTTGGCTTTATCGTTGACTCTGCCAATGATGTTATTGACATCAAGCGTGACGCTATTGATAGTCCGCCTGAAGTGGTTGGTGGAGTTAAAGCAAGATACCTGCGCGGTGTAGCCAAGCTGGAGGATGCGCGCTTGTTGATTATGCTTAACCTGAACGAAGTATTAAATAAAAGCGAGGTTGTACAGCTGGAAAGTATTGAGGGCTAACACCGTGGAACTGTTCAACCGATTTGAGGGATTCCAAATGGATGTGCTCAAAGAGGTCGGTAACATTGGAGCAGGCAACGCCGCAACGGCGTTGTCTCAGCTTCTCAATAGACCGATTGACATGGGTGTGCCTACAGTACAGATGCTTCCTTTTGAAGAAGTTGCTGAAAAAGTGGGCGGAGATGAACGTATAGTTGTTACTGTATTTCTTCGTGTTGAAGGCGAAGCACCAGGCAATCTGTTCTTTATGATGGCACCTGAGGCTGCCAAAATGCTGTTGAACCGGCTTGCTGGTTTTGATTTGAAGGAAGGTCTTGCATTCACGGAAATGGAACAGTCGGCTCTATCCGAAATCGGGAATATATTGGCCGGTTCATACCTTTCTTCTTTGGCAGATTTCACGAAACTATCTATGTATCCGACCGTTCCCGGACTTGCTATTGATATGGCAGGTGCCATTTTGAGTTATGGTCTGTTGCAGTTTGGTGAAATGGGCGACGATGCATTATTGATTGACACATCTTTCTTTGAAGGTGAAGATCAGGTAGAGGGTCAATTTTTCCTGATTCCGGATCCGCCTTCATTTGCTAAGATATTTGAATCTCTAGGGGTGCCACTGGATCATGATTGAAGACAAAAGCGTCGTTAAAGTCGGTATGGCGGATTTGAACATTGCTCATCTACCCGGCGTAATCCGTACGACTGGCTTGGGCTCTTGTGTGGGATTAACGATGTATGATCCGCATTTGAAGCTTGCCGGAATGGCGCATGTCATGCTCCCCACTTCAGAGATAGCTCGTGAAGGAACGTTGAACAAAGCCAAATATGCGGATACGGCATTGCCGGAATTGTTACAAAGAATGATACAACTCGGTGCATCTCGTTCACGTATTGTGTCCAAAATGGCTGGAGGGTCTCAGATGTTTGCCTTCGCGGGGGCAGGAGATACAATGCGTATCGGACCGAGGAATGCGGATTCTTGTCGGGAATGGTTAGAAAAGCTTGGGATTCCACTTCTTGCCGAAGATACCGGTGGGAATTACGGACGAACGATTGAAATGGACTGTGAAACTGGACTTTTGACTATTCGAAGTGTCCAAATGGGTGTAAAGGAACTATAAGACATGATAGGAAACTACCGTATTAATCTTGGAGCAGGCATAGTCGGATTTATTCTGACTTTTTTTGTAGCATACAGCAGCAATGTGTTGTTGACCAGTTTAATTCGCGGGTTAATCGGCTTTGTAGCCTGGTTTGTCCTTGCTTATGGTTTACGCTGGGGACTGGGATTGCTGCTGAACCCTTCATCAGAGGGGAATGGGTATGGTTATGATTCACCGGGCGCTCAAGAACTAAGAGGTTCACAGGTGGACATTAAACTCGAAGACGATGGACAAGAGCTGAACGAATTGCTCAAACATGGACAGAACGCCTCCTCTGGGGAGAACCTTCCACCATCTGAGACGAAAGCTCCAACGGGATTTGCCCCTTTGGATCCGCCTAAACTTGTCCGGACCAAAGATCCGGAGGAGTTGGCGCAGGCCGTTCGTCACCTGACAGACAAATAAGGAGGGTGAAAGCAATTGAACGAGCGTAAAGCTTCACATTTGAACCATGCTGACTTGTGGGAAAAGTGGAAAGAACAAGGCGATCTTGATGCCAAGAAAAGTTTGATCGAAAAATATCTTCATATTGTAAACTATGTATCCGGGCGTTTGGCTGTCGGTCTGCCCAAAAATGTCCCGAAAGATGATCTGGAGAGCAATGGAGTTATGGGATTGATTGATGCGTTGGAGAAATTTGACTATGAACGTGGTCTTCAATTTGAGACGTCGCATCCTGGCGGGTGCGCGGTGCAATCCTTGATGGTTTGCGTCAGGGAGATTGGGTTCCTCGTTCCGTGCGGGAGAAAGCGAAGCGGATTGAAGATGCTTACCAGCAACTAGAGCAGACATATTTGCGCTCTGTTAGTGACGAAGAAATGAGTCAATATCTCGACGTGTCTACGAAAGACTTTCAACATATGCTTCAGGAAGTGGCTGTTATGTCGCTTTGCTCTCTGGAAGACCCGATTCGTGAAGAAGAGTCTGAGACTCGACTTTCATTAATGGTCGATGAAAAAGCCAAAAACCCGGATTATAAAGTAAATGAATTCTACTTAAAAGAAGCTTTAGTGCAAGGGCTTGAAAAATTGACGGTCAAAGAGAGAACGGTTGTTTCACTTTTATATTATGAAGATCTTTCTCTTAGCGAGATTGCTGAGGTTATGTCTCTTTCTCCGTCACGTATCTCGCAGCTGCACTCAAAGGCCATCTTACGGTTACGTGGAACGCTGGATAAACAGAAAGACTTGCTTATGCGTAAAGATTAATATAGTAATATATGAATAGAGAGCTTTAACATTGGATATTGGGGAGTGGAAAGTCTAAAGGGGGAAGAAATGCATTGACACAGCAGACTGTTTTGGAACAGTGTTTGAGCATTGTTTTATCAGATGATAAAAGTACGGCCTACCTTGAATTTTCCAAACAGGAAGAAGGTTTTACCTGTACACCGGATGAACTCGAAAAATTTATTGCGAGTCAGGGTATTAAGTATGGTGTGCTGCGCGAAGCGTTGCTTGTTTTTGTGAGTCATCCTGAGACTTATGTGAAGGATCGATACAAGATTGCCGAAGGTATTAAACCAGTACCGGGAACGAATGGCTTTATTAAAGTGCTAGTGGGCATGGACGATTCCAATGAACGGCGACCTTTGGAAGCAGAGAACGGAACAGTCGATTACAAAGAAGTGACTCGCTTAAACAATGTTCGAACAGGTCAAATCATTGCCGAACGAATTCCTCCTGTGGACGGCATGGTGGGAAGGGCTGTAACAGGTGAAGAAATACCATTTCGTCCAGGGAAAGAAGCACGCTTCAAAGTGGGGAAAAATGTTGTCGTTAACCCTGATGGATCTGCGATGTATGCCGCTCTGGATGGATTGGTTACCAAAACAGACGGCAACAAATTGAATGTGTTTCCGGTATACGAGGTCAATGGCGATGTGGATTATAACACCGGTAACATCGATTTTGTGGGTACAGTTGTCATTCGCGGCAATGTGCTTACCGGATTTAAAGTAAAAGCGGCAGGGGATATACGTGTCGTCGGAGGTGTCGAGGGAGCGGAGCTGGAAGCAGGTGGCTCTGTCGAAATTACCGGCGGTATTATTGGTTATAACAAAGGGCTTATACAAGCAGGACATAATGTGAAATGTACCTTTATTCAAGAAGGCAACGTCGATGCGGCTGAAAATGTCCTGGTATCCCAAAGTATTATGCATTCCACGATTCGTGCAGGTCATGCGGTAATCTGTGAAGGCACCAAAGGGCTTATCGTTGGCGGGTCGATCCAGGCTGGAGAAAACGTCTCAGCACGCGTCGTTGGCAACAGTATGTCTACTGTGACTTCCATTGAAGTAGGGGTATTGCCTAAGCTCCGTAATGAGTTGAGTGACTTGCGTAAGGAAATCAGAGAGCAGATGGATGCTTTGGATAAAACGAAAAAAGCTTTGACATTATTGGATCAGTTAGCTGCTGCAGGCCAACTGAGCCCGGATAGAATGTCCATGCGAATCAAACTGAGTGCTACACAAAAATCTGCCCTTCGTCTTAGCGAGGAAACCAAAACACGTATCTTTGAAATTGAGAAGGTTCTTGAAGATACAAGCAGGGCTCGCGTTGATATTCATAAGATGATTTATGGAGGCTCTAGAATAGTTATCGGCAGATACACCAAATTTATTAAAGATCCGGTAAGTCGAATATCTTTTTATTATCATGATGGGGATATAACAATGGTTCCATTCGTTTAAGTACAGCATTCAAGCACATGAAGAAATCCATTCGATACCGAGAGGTGAGCGTATGAGTTTCAAAGCAGTTGAGTTGCAGATTGCCGTACCTAGAACAAGTGAGGCGGGGCGTTATCAGAATGAAGCCCAGCAGAGACCGGTCATTGACCAGACCCTGCTAGCGGAACAAACGGCCAAAGAAGCAAATGAAGCAAGGCAACGAAGCGAGGCACTGGATGAAACAGCGCACACAGATGTACGCGATGGTCAATCTAGAAACAAAGAGCAGCAGAGCGGCTCCAACGAACCTGAAGCTACTTCAGCGCTGGAAACTGTCAAACCTGCCGAGCATCCGTACAAAGGAAAACATATTGACCTGTCGTTGTAATGGATGACATGTGACTCACATGTAGTCTTGAGCACCGATGGCTGCATTAAAAGGAGAGAACCCAATTTGTCACCATGGATCATTATTGTCATATTAGGAGCCTGCGCAATTGCATACGCGCTTATCATGCCCAAGAAAAACAAAGTGCAGGAGCCTGGGCATCACCTGGTGCAAGAGATGGAATCTACGCTTGAACATTATATGGCTGAGATAGAAAACGACAATGATGCTCTCATTCAGCGTGTTGCTGAAATGAAGGGTGAGGCGACGGCGGCAGATCAGCGTATGCAATCACAGCTTCAGGAATTACAGCGGAGGCTGGATCAACTGGAAGAAAGTAAAACGACAGAAGCAGACGCATCCTCCAATATAATTCCGGTACATAGCACAAGCGGATTGCAAGCTCAAGCGCTTGTAGACAGTGTGCGAGCAGATTCGGCCCAACAGGTGTCAGAAGCAGAAGAGCAGACCTCTGAACAAGAATCTACGCCTCTACGTGAATCCATTAAGGACCGATATGCAGAGTTGTTTAATTTATATGCCGAAGGAAAGTCAGTGGATGCTATTGCCAAGCAGACGGGCATACAACGTGGAGAAGTACAGCTGATTTTGCAGCTGGCAGAACGGGAGGAGAGCTAACAGATGGACAAGCGCTCCTTATGGATTGGACTTGGAAGTGGCATGATTGTTGGTGCGGTATTGCTGCAGCTGGCAATGGTTGGACAAAACGCATTGTCTGAGAGTAGTCTCGACCCCGAGCTGGCTACAGCCAACCTGACGAAGGAACAGCTGGAAGCGGCCGCCAAGAGCATGGATATGAAGCTTGTAGCTTCTGATGATGAGCTGTATACAGAGGCTGAGTGGGTAAATAAGAAGAAACAGGAAAGCAGTGAACTACAGGGAAAAACGGCAACGGCACCTGAAGCCACAGATTCTGCTGTGAAACCGGAGCAACCCGACGATCCAAAGCAACCTGTCAACAATGAAAGCGACAAACAGAACGAAGTCACTCAGCCAGAGACGATCGAGCCGTCAACTCCTAACAGTCCCGAAGTTGCGGCTACCGTATCTTTCAAAGTACGTTCAGGAAACAGTCTGGCCATTGTGGCGGGGAATTTGGAGAAAGCCGGTATTGTAGATAGTGCACAAGCTTTTATTAAGGCTGGCAGAGCAGAGCGAATTAATACCAAAATACAAGTCGGCACCTATGACTTGGAAAAAGGCGAAAGTTTCAAATCGATTATTGCCAAGATTACAAAAGAACCGTCAAACTGAGTGCGCTCAGGCAGGGCGGTTTTTTTGTATAAATAATGACAAGTTTTGTGTCGCCATCAAGGAACGGAAATTTGCTTTGAAAGACTGTTGCATCAGGCAATCAGTTATGCTATATTAGATAACGGTGTTAAAACACACGCATGTGCTAATTTTGTTGAGGGTGCTTTCCTGATGGAGAGTCTTGGCGAAAAATGATGCCGGCGGAGGACACAATAAAAACCATATTAGGAGGTGTGTGAAGATGGCAGTAATCTCCATGAAGCAGCTTCTCGAAGCTGGGGTACACTTCGGTCACCAAACTCGTCGTTGGAACCCAAAAATGGATCGTTATATCTTCACTGAAAGAAACGGAATTTACATCATCGATTTGCAAAAAACGGTGAAAAAAGTCGAAGAGGCTTACAATTTCGTTAAAGGAATCGCAGGAGAGAATGGTAAAATTCTTTTCGTGGGTACTAAGAAACAAGCTCAAGATTCCGTTAAAGAAGAAGCTGAACGTGCTGGTCAATTCTACATTAACCAACGCTGGCTCGGCGGTACCCTGACTAACTTCCAAACTATTCAAAAACGTATTGATCGTTTGAAACAGTTGGAAGCTTGGGAAGAAGACGGTACATTCGCTGTATTGCCTAAAAAAGAAGTAATCTTGCTTCGCAAAGAAAAAGATCGTCTGGAGAAATTCTTGGGCGGTATTAAAAATATGAAAGGCCTGCCAAGCGCCCTGTTCATCATCGATCCACGCAAAGAGCGTATCGCTGTTGCGGAAGCTCGCAAATTGGGTATCCCAATTGTAGGTATCGTTGATACTAACTGCGATCCGGACGAGATCGATTATGTTATCCCAGGTAATGACGACGCGATCCGCGCTGTTAAATTGCTGACAGGTAAAATGGCTGACGCAGTAATCGAAGCTAACCAAGGCGAAGAAACTTCCGCTTAATAGATTCGAACATATGTTATAAACTAAATGAAAAGGGTGGTTGGCAGGTGGATAACCTCTCACTGCCCTTTTTTTAGAGTGTACGTACAATACTTAATGTTGGAGGGAATTTATAATGGCAGTTAATGCGAGTGCAGTAAAAGAACTTCGCGAAAGAACGGGCGCTGGTATGCTCGATTGTAAAAAAGCACTGGAAGAAGCAAACGGTGATGTAACAAAAGCAGCTGAATTGTTGCGTGAGAAAGGTCTTTCTGCAGCAGCAAGCAAAGCAGGCCGTGCAGCAACTGAAGGCGTTGTAGAATCTTACATCCACGCTGGTGGACGCATTGGTGTCTTGGTTGAAGTTAACTGTGAAACTGACTTCGTTGGTAAAACGGATCAATTTAAGGATTTCGTTAAAGATGTAGCTATGCAAATCGCTGCAGCTAATCCTAAATTCGTTAAACGCGAAGAAGTTCCTACAGATGAGCTGGAAAAAGAAAAAGAAATCCTGAAAGCTCAAGCTCTTAATGAAGGCAAACCAGAGAAAATCATTGAAAAAATGGTTGAAGGCCGTATCGGTAAATACTACGAAGAGTACTGCCTGATGGAACAAACTTTCGTTAAAGATCCAGACAAAACGATCTCCCAATTGCTGAACGAAAAAATCAGCCAAATTGGTGAAAATATCTCCATCCGTCGTTTCGTTCGTTACGAACTGGGTGAAGGTCTTGAGAAAAAAGTAGACAACTTCGTAGAAGAAGTAATGTCCCAAGTAAACAAATAAGACGGTTTTACTAAACCGGCAAGCAGGATTGATTTTCGAAGATATAAGAATGATGAAACTTCGAAGCGTAAACTCCCTTATATCTCAGGAAAACAGTGCCTTACCGGTTAAACGTTTTTCCTAAAAGAGCGGAACACAACTGTGTTCCTTTCTTTTTAAGCAGGAGGCCATGCGCGAGGAGTTTTGTTGGTTGAACATCGAGGGTGTTCAATTCAAAGTGGAGGGTGAATAATTGGAACAGCCAGTATTTAAACGTGTTGTCTTAAAGGTCAGCGGAGAGTCTCTTTCCGGTCAAAATGGCTACGGTATTGATGCAGAGACGATCTCGTCGATTGCCCAGCAAGTAAAAGAAGTAGTTGAACTAGGTGTACAGGTTGCTATCGTATGCGGCGGCGGAAACATCTGGCGCGGAATTGCCGGTAGCGAAAACGGCATCGATAGAGCAACTGCCGATTATATGGGGATGCTGGCGACGGTTATGAACTCGCTCGCCCTGCAAGATGCACTGGAACAGATTGAAGTGCCTACACGCGTACAGACATCGATTGCCATGCAACAAATTGCAGAGCCTTATATTCGTCGTAGAGCTATTCGTCATCTGGAGAAAGGCCGGGTTGTTATTTTTGCAGCAGGTACAGGTAACCCGTTCTTTTCCACGGATACAACAGCAGCACTGCGCGCAGCGGAGATTGAAGCAGAAGTTATCTTGATGGCCAAAAATAAAGTCGATGGTGTATACTCAGCAGATCCGTTTAAGGACAGTACAGCTGTGAAATTTGATCAGTTGACTTACATGGATATTCTTAACAAAGACCTTGGTGTAATGGATTCGACGGCATCCTCGCTTTGTAAGGACAACAACATCCCGTTGATCGTATTTGCCATTACGGAACAAGGTAACATCAAGCGTGTTGTTCTGGGTGAACGTATCGGAACAATCGTTAAAGGGAGTGTAGATTAATGCCACAAGCGGTTAAACAACATGCCGAAGAGCGTATGGAAAAAGCAATTCAAGCATTGCGTCGTGACCTGGCTACTTTGCGTGCAGGCCGTGCAACTCCAGCTCTTCTGGACCGAGTTCAGGTAGAGTATTATGGGGCTATGACGCCATTGAATCAACTCGCTAATATCAGTACTCCGGATTCCCGTACACTGATGATTCAACCTTGGGACAAATCTTCCATGGGTGATATCGAGCGTGCCATCATGAAATCGGATCTGGGTCTTACTCCAGCCAATGATGGTAGCATGATCCGTTTGTCTATTCCGGCATTGACGGAAGAACGCAGAGCGGAACTTGTGAAGCTGACGAAGAAGTTCGGTGAAGAAGGTAAAGTAGCGATTCGTAACATTCGCCGTGATGCGAATGATGACATTAAGAAAATGGAGAAGTCAGACATTTCCGAGGATGAATCCCGGAGACATCAGGACGATATCCAAAAATCGACCGACAAGTTTATTGCTGAAGTCGATAAGGTACTCGCTGCCAAAGAAAAAGAAATCATGGAAGTGTAAGACAAGCGCAGCCCCTCCAATACGGTGGGGTTTTGTCTCTTTTTCCAAGCTTCAGGTGAAGAAACTTCAGGGATTTTGGAGGAACAGGAATGATCAAACGGGTTCGGTCGTGGTGGAATGGGGCTGACAAGCAGGAAACGCTGACTATATCCGAGGATAATATCCCGCAGCACGTCGCCATCATTATGGACGGCAATGGACGATGGGCGAAACGTTTGGGTCTCCCACGAATAGCTGGCCACCAGAATGGGATGAAGGCGGTCAAACGTGCGACCATCGCGGCGGATGAACTGGGCATCAAATATCTGACGATGTACGCTTTTTCGACAGAAAACTGGACGCGTCCAAAAGAAGAAGTGGATTTTCTGATGCGGCTTCCGCAAGAATTTTTGGCGATAGAGCTGGATGAGCTTATAGAAAAAAATGTACGGATCCGCATGATGGGCCAGGAGGAGCACTTGCCTTCCCATACTATTAATGCTTTGCGTGAAGCTATTCGTCTTACGGAACATAACACAGGGCTTGTTTTGAATTTTGCAATGAACTACGGAAGTCGTCGCGAAATGACGGACTGTGTCAAACAGATCGCTCTGCAGGTAAAGTCGGGGGAACTATCGGCAGACGACATTACGCCTGAACTCATTGACAGACATATGCTCACTGGAGATATGCCTGATCCGGATTTGCTGATCCGGACGAGCGGAGAGTTGAGATTAAGCAATTTCATGCTTTGGCAGCTTGCATATAGCGAATTATGGTTTACGGATATATACTGGCCCGAATTTGGCAAAAAGCATTTGCTTGAAGCAGTAGCCGAATATCAGCGCAGAACAAGGCGTTACGGCGGTTTGAAATAGATGGAGGATGAAGCCGTTGAAACAGCGATTAACGACAGGAATCATAGCAGGTGTATTGTTTTTGGGTTTTTGCATGCTGGGCGGACCCTGGTACCATGGCTTGGTACTGCTTATGGCTCTCATCGGTTATTATGAATTTGTAAAAATGACCGGGGTACAGCCTTTTTCAGGTGTAGCCCTAATCGGTTATGCAGGTATCTTTGCGATTGTGTTTCCTTGGGAAATGGTTTGGGAAGCCAGACCACTAACGTTATTCCAGATCGGATGGCTTGTGATGCTTGTATTAATGACGGCCTCTGTGGTAACTAAAAACAAGATTCCTGTAAACACTGTTGCCATGCTCTTTCTTGGAGTAATGTATATTGGGATCGGTTTTTATTACATCGCGGAATCGAGACATTTGCATCATGGGTTGTTCTGGACGTTTCTGCTTCTGGGCTCCATATGGGCAAGTGATGCAGGTGCATATTTTGTAGGGAAACTTATCGGGAAGAACAAACTTTGGCCGTCGATCAGTCCTAACAAAACGGTGGAAGGTGCACTGGGTGGTGTTGTGATCGCGGTAGTCACTTCTGTTGTTTTTGCATTGGTGTCAGACGGCTTGTTGTCTTGGCAAAGAGCGGTATGGATTGGAATTGCATGCGCGGTTGTAGGACAAATGGGAGATCTGATTCAATCTGCTTACAAACGTGTGTATAACATCAAAGATTCCGGCACTTTGCTCCCGGGGCATGGCGGTATTCTGGATCGATGCGACAGCTGGATTGTCGTTTTTCCATTCGTACATATACTAATGCTTCTGCCCTATTAAAAATGAGCACAAGCCATATGACGAACTATTCGTCATAGGCATTGGATAAATAAAGATGAGGTGCAGCATGAAAAAAATTGCGATTCTCGGGTCAACCGGTTCCATTGGAACTCAGACACTGGATGTAGTCGATATGCATCCCGAACGCTTTCAAGTAGAGGGACTGGCTGCTGGGAGCAATATAGAGGTGCTGATTGAGCAAGCAAAGCGTTATCGACCCAAAAAGGTATCAGTTGGCTCAAAAGAGTTAGCAGAGACCGTGGCACCGCACTTACCTGTCGAAACACAGCTTTTTTATGGCAAAGAAGGACTGGTTGAAGTTGCTGCCGGAACGGATGCAGATACCGTTGTTACTGCTGTAATGGGAAGTGTTGGGCTTGAGTCGACCCTGGCTGCTATTGATGCAGGCAAACAGATCGGACTGGCTAACAAAGAGACGCTAATTACAGCAGGACATATTGTTACTGCCAGAGCGGCTGCGAAAGGGGTACCGATTCTGCCTGTGGATAGTGAGCACTCGGCTATCTTCCAATGCTTGAATGGTGAACCTCGTGAACGTGTGATGGGAATTACACTTACGGCCTCTGGAGGATCATTCCGTGATTTGACTCGTGAACAGCTAAAGGAAGTTACTGTAGAAGATGCACTCAAACATCCGAATTGGTCCATGGGATCGAAGATCACGATAGACTCTGCAACGATGGTGAATAAAGGTCTGGAAGTTATTGAAGCGCATTGGCTTTTTGGACTAAGTTATGATCAGATTGATGTATTGCTTCACCCGGAGAGCATCATTCATTCCTACGTGGAGTTTAATGATACGAGCATTATTGCGCAGCTTGGCAATCCGGACATGCGCGTTCCCATTCAGTATGCACTGACCTATCCAGACCGCTTACCATCGCCTTCACAACGTCTCTCCCTAACGCAAGTGGGCAAGCTGCATTTCCGTGAGATGGATATGGAACGGTTCCCTTGTTTAAGAATGGCATACGAGTGTGGTAAAATGGGGGGAACCGCAACAACGGCGTTTAATGCAGCCAACGAGGTTGCCGTAGCGCGTTTCTTGCGTAAAGAGATTTCGTTCCTTAAAATAGAGGATATTATTGCTTCTGTGCTGGAAGCACACCGCAATGTGGACGAGCCTGATCTGGAGGAAATCGCAAGATGTGATCAGGAGAGCCGTCAACTTGCGTTCAGTCTGTAATCTCTTTTTTCAAGATAAAATGGAAGAAGTGATTCTCTTGTGCGGCATCAGAGAATAATGATAATCTAAAGGGACAGACTGCGGTTCGTGCCGTGAAGGAGGATGGATAGGGATTGGAAACCATACAAGTGGTATTTCTAACGGTGCTCATGTTCTTTGTCATCGTGACGGTTCATGAATGGGGACATTATTATTTTGCCAAACGCGCCGGTATTCTTGTACGGGAATTTGCGATCGGTTTTGGTCCCAAATTGTTCTCATATAAAAGAAACGAGACCCAGTTCACACTGCGTTTGCTGCCTTTTGGCGGATATGCACGTATGGCTGGGGAAGACCCGGAACTGGTAGAAATTCAAGAAGGTCAGACCATTGCAGTAAGGTCGGCTGATGACCAAGTCAAAATGATCTACCTCGATCAATTGGATAATCGCAAAAATGTAATTCGTGGTGAAGTGATCTCTATTGATATGGAGAATGCATTGAAATTGCAACTCGATGTGGATGGTGAAATTCAGCAGTACCGGATACATCCGCAAGCGATGTTGGTTAGTCGTGGAAAACAAACCCAGATTGCACCGAAAGATCGCCAATTTGGCAGTAAAACGGTGGGTCAGCGGGCAATGGCGATTTTTGCCGGACCACTCATGAATTTCATCCTGGCATTTGTTTTATTTGCAGTCTATGCACAAATGGCTGGGGTTCCAGTTGAGAATCCGAAAAATCTGGAAATTGGTGAAGTGCTTGAAGGTGGAGCTGCCTACCAGGCGAATTTGCAAAAGGGAGATATCATTGAGACGATCAATGGTACTGCTATTGGTACGGATTCTCAAAAAATGGTGACGATGATTGCCGATTCCAAAGACAAACCGATGGAATGGACACTGCGTCGGGGGAATGAAACGTTTAATATAACGATCACACCTCGTGCAGTAGAAGGTCAAGAAGGCGGTAAGGTCGGAATTGTGCCAACACTGCCAACCCGATCTGTTGGATTTGTAGAAACCTTTAAAGTGTCAGGGATAGCGATGGTCGATACAACCAGAGTAATCTTTGAAGGCTTCAAACATTTGATCAATCAGTTTAACATGGATGATATTGGTGGTCCTGTGCGTACTTTTGAAGTAACAGGCCAAATTGCGAAGCAGGGTATTGAACAGTTGACGAGATGGGCAGCTATTCTGAGTCTGTACCTCGGTATTTTCAACCTGTTGCCGATTCCTGCGCTAGACGGAAGCCGTCTTGTATTCCTCGGAATTGAAGGTCTGCGAGGCAGACCTGTTGACCCCAACCGGGAAGGCATGGTTCATTTTGTCGGCTTCGCGATGTTGTTTGTACTGATGCTAGCAGTAACATACAATGATATATTACGATTAATTAACGGATAATTATGGTTTGACTACGCTCTGACTATTCAGAGATAGTCGTTATGGGAGGACGCTGGAGTCTTATGTCAAAGGAAAATGATAAACAGTTCGTGACTGAAATTACACCTCAGGGCGAGGATTTCTCACGCTGGTACATTGATGTTATTAAAAAAGCTGATCTCATGGACTATTCACCCGTACGCGGTTGTATTGTTTTCAAACCAGACGGTTTCGAAATCTGGGAGCATATCAAGGATGAGATGGACCGTCGTTTCCGTGAAACGGGTCATCGTAATGCCTACTTCCCGATGTTCATTCCCGAGAGCTTTTTCCAAAAAGAAAAAGAACATGTTGAAGGCTTCAATCCCGAATTGCCTTGGGTAACGGAAGCCGGCGGAGAAAAGCTGGAAGAGCGTCTGGCGATCCGCCCAACCTCGGAAACCATCATTGGTCACATGTACTCCAAGTGGATTAAGTCGTATCGTGACTTGCCGGTGCTGATCAACCAATGGGCGAACGTGGTTCGCTGGGAGAAGAGAACACTGCCTTTCCTTCGCACAACCGAGTTCTTGTGGCAAGAGGGCCATACGGCGCATGAGACAGAAGAAGAAGCACGTGAAGAGACGATGAAAATGCTTGAAATCTACCGCGAAGTTGTGGAAGAATATCTGGCGATTCCCGTCATTACAGGTCAGAAAACAAAATCCGAGAAATTTGCAGGTGCTGTAGACACCTTCTCCATCGAAGCGATGATGAAGGATGGACGTGCGGTACAAGCCGGAACTTCTCATTATATGGGTACGAATTTTGCAAAAGCATTTGAGATCCAGTATCTTAGCCGCAACAATGTGTTGGAACTGGCTCACACCACTTCATGGGGAACAAGCACACGTCTGATCGGTGCGTTAATCATGGTTCACGGGGATGACCGTGGTCTGGTTCTTCCTCCTAAAGTTGCACCAACACAAGTGGTCATGATTCCAATTGGACCGCCAAAAACACGTGATGCCGTTGTAGGCCGTGCGGACGAGTTGTTCGCTGAACTGAAACAAGCGGGAATTCGTGTGAAAATGGATGATCGCAGTGATGTTCGTCCAGGCTGGAAATTCAACGAATATGAGATGCGTGGTGTTCCGATTCGTCTCGAAATTGGCCCGCGTGATATGGAGAACGGTGTGTGTGTTCTCGTTTCCCGGATTACGGGAGAGAAGAAAGTCGTTGAACAAGCAAATCTGGTGGAAGAAATCCAGACTATGCTGACTCAAGTGCAAGCCGATATGCTGCAACGTGCTCGCACGTTTATGTCGGACAACTTCTACTCTGTAGATACGCTTGATGAGATGAAGGAACTGATGGAGAACAAACGCGGGTTCACACTGGCTGGATGGTGCGGTTCAGAAGCTTGCGAAGATAAAGTAAGAGAAGTAACAGGTGCAACAAGCCGGAACATTCCGTTCCAGCCTGCGGAAGAAAAGCATACGTGCTTGGCTTGTGGTGAACAAGCGAAACACACGGTAGTGTTTGCAAGAGCGTATTAAGTCAGGATAACCTGACTATATAGATTGAACTAAACATTTACATGAGAACGTAGAGAACAGAAATAACCTGAAGAAGCGGAGCTAAAAGCTTTCTGAAAGAAAGCTACATCGGAAGCATACGCTGCGCCTTTATCCCCGGATTTTCCCCTTTGTAAAAGGGAATCAAAAAATCTGGGGATAACAGCGATCGGAAGGTTGTTCTGTTATCGGAGTGGTAAGTGTAAATATCTTTTTGTTCAATTTATATAACGGCACATACGGACTGTAAGAGTAAGGAATGGAGAGCTTCTGTCGGATAAAATGAGTCGGTGCGGGTTCGGATCGGGGACATTTTTGAATGCAGAGGCTTTTCCTGTTTTAAGGGGGTACAAGGAGGAACACGATGAGTGGATTCGAGGAGAAGAGAAAACGATTTGAGTTGTTGATGAAACAGACGGAGCTTCCAGCTGGCCTAATAGAGCCCTACTTTTTGGATGGATGGATTGAACGGGTGGAGACAAGCCGTAGCAACCGCGACTGGACTATTGTGATTGCAAAGGATACCTTGGTTCCTGCTCCAATCTATCGAACATTTTGCCTGCACATTCAGGAGAAAATGAATCATATTTCCAAGATTACGTTTGGTTTCAAATATAGTGAGCAGGTCGAGATTGGTGATATTGTCAGTGAGTATTGGAACTTGTTCCTTGAGTGGGTTACACGGGAGATTCCATCTGTTAATGGTTGGATGAATCGTACCAAGTTCGAATGTGAAGCGGATCTGCTGCAATTGACTATGAGTGATGCCATGTCGATGGAGCTCGCGAAGAAGAAGCAGATCGATCAGGCTATAACTACTTTTTACGATAAGTATTTTCAACTTCCCTTGCGGGTCAAATTGCTGGTTGGTGAGGTTGAAAGCAACAAAGAGGCAATGGAACAATTCCAGCTCAAGAAGCGGGAAGAAGAGCTTCAAGTTATCGAACAGATGATGAGTGAAGTGGACTCCGAAATGCCTGAAGAGGAAGAACAGGGCGATGTTCGCTTACAGATGGGATATGAGATCAAGGAACCACCTGTACCTATGCAGGAAATTCAAGATGAAGAGAAAAAGGTTACGTTGCAGGGAACGGTCTTCGGTCTGGATCGCAAGGAATTGCGGAACGGGAATACCTTGTTTACTTTTTATCTGACGGATTTCACAGATTCCATGCAAATGAAGATGTTTGCCAAAACAAAAGAGGATGTCAAAATCCTGAGCCTACTAGCCAATGGAAAATGGGTGAAAGTGCGTGGCCGTGTAGAATACGACCGGTTTATGCAAATTCCGGAACTTGCCATGATTCCTTCAGACTTGGTAGAAGTAAAGGCACCACCATCCCGTAAGGATAATGCAGCAGAGAAACGGGTTGAGTTCCATTTGCACTCCACAATGAGTACAATGGATGCCGTAACTTCGATCGACAAATACGTAAAGACTGCAGCGGAATGGGGACACAAGGCTATCGCCGTAAGTGATCATGGCGGTGTGCAGGTGTATCCGGAGGCATCCAAAGCGGCCAAGAAAAACGGAATTAAAATGATCTACGGCCTTGAGGCCAATGTGGTGAATGATTCAGTTGCTGTTGTACTGGCACCACAGCCATTGGAACTCAAATCAGCGACATATATCGTCTTTGATATTGAGACCACAGGTCTGTCTGTAACCCAGAACAAGATTATCGAAATTGCGGCTGTGAAGGTAGAGGACGGTAAAGAAATTGACCGCTTTGCTACGTTTGTAAATCCGCATGAGCGCATCCCATATAACATTCAGCAGTTGACTAACATTAACGATGAAATGGTGAAGGATGCACCTGAGCTAGAACCGGTTATCCGTGATTTTGTGAAGTTTGCCGGAGATGGCGTATTGGTTGCGCATAATGCGCGATTCGATATGGGCTTTATTCAGGCTTCGCTGAAACAGCTTGGTATGCCTGAGCTTCTGAACCCTGTCCTCGATACGTTGGAATTGGCACGGTTGTTATATCCAAAAATGAAGAACCACCGTCTGAATACGCTGGCGGATAAATATAAAGTAGCACTGGAAAGTCATCACCGGGCGATTGATGATACGATTGCGCTCGCAGGTATACTGAATGGATTGGTTAATGATGCCGCCCAGATGAAAGGCCTGACCATGCTTGATCGGCTTAACGATTATGTCGGAGTTGATCTCTCTAACACGCGTCCATTCCATTGCGGCATCTATGCTTTGAATGATGTTGGTAAAAAGAATCTTTATAAACTGGTATCACTTTCCCATACGGAGCATTTCAAACGGGTGCCTTGTATTCCAAAGTCGAAGCTGATCAATTTGCGTGAAGGTCTCATTATTTTATCCGGTTGTGAAAAAGGTGAGTTTTTCGAGGCTGTGCTAAACAAATCGCTTGAAGAGGCGGAAGAGATAGCGCATTTCTATGACATTCTGGAAATCCAGCCTCTGACAATGTATATGCATTTGGTGGACAAAGGGCTGGTGGCTACACCAGAGGAATTGAAGCTCGCTGTTCGTAAAGTTGTTGACATTGGTCAAAAATTGGGGAAACCGGTAATAGCCACAGGTAACGTGCATTATCTGGAACCGCGCGATAAGCTATATCGGGATATCACCATTCACGGAATTACAGGGTTCAGCCCACTCAAAGATCAACGTAAACCCGATGCTCACCTAAGAACGACGGATGAAATGCTGGAAGAGTTCCAGTACCTGGGCCAAGATAAAGCCTACGAAGTCGTTGTTACGAATACGGTTGAATTGGCGGATCGGTTCGAGGAAATCAAGTTGTTCCCGGACAAGCTGTTCACCCCGATTCTGGAAGGTGCGGACGATGAAATCCGTAATACCTGCTATAATACTGCCAAGTCGATTTATGGTGAGGAACTACCGGAAGTCATTGTGGCACGACTGGAGAAAGAATTGAATCCAATCATCAAATACGGTTTTTCTGCCAACTATCTGATCTCAGAACGTTTGGTTAAAAAATCGAATCAGGACGGCTACCTAGTCGGCTCCCGGGGATCGGTTGGTTCGTCTGTAGTTGCTACTTTCCTAGGCATTTCCGAGGTTAATCCGTTGCCAGCACACTATATTTGTGTGAATCCGGAGTGTAAGCACAGTGAGTGGTTCCTCGACGGCAGTGTGCCGAGTGGATTTGACCTTCCTGAGAAAGAATGCCCTGATTGTGGAGGCCGGTTAAAAGGCGAAGGGCAGGATATTCCGTTTGAGACTTTCCTTGGCTTTAAAGGGGACAAGGTTCCCGATATTGACTTGAACTTCTCGGGTGATTATCAACCGCATGCCCACAACTATACGAAGGTGCTTTTCAGCGAAAAGAGTGTGTTCCGTGCGGGCACAATTGGTACGGTAGCTGAGAAAACAGCATTTGGTTTTGCCAAGAAATATGAGGAAGAACATCATAAGAAATGGCGCGGAGCAGAACTTAACCGTTTGGCCTCCGGTTGTACCGGGGTTAAACGTAGTACAGGACAGCATCCCGGTGGTATTGTTGTTGTACCGGATTATATTGAAGTGGAAGATGTAACGCCTGTACAATTCCCGGCGGATGACGTTAATGCGGAGTGGAAAACAACACACTTTGACTATCACGCCTTTGAAGAGAATTTACTAAAACTCGATATTCTGGGGCACGATGATCCAACCATGATGCGGATGCTGCAGGATTTGACAGGTATCGATCCAACGACCATTCCGATGAATGATCCTAAGGTTATGAGCATGTTCAACTCTACCGAGGCACTCGGCGTTACGCCAGAGCAGATTCGTTCACCAGTTGCCACTTTTGGTGTACCAGAGATGGGGACGAAGTTTGTACGTCAGATGCTTATCGAATCCCAGCCTTCGTCTTTTGCCGATCTACTCCAGATCTCTGGATTGTCTCATGGTACGGGGGTATGGCTTGGTAACGCACAAGATCTAATTAAAAATGGAACTTGTAACATCAAAACGGTGATTGGTTGCCGGGATGATATCATGTTGTTCCTGATCTATAAAGCAGGCATGGACGCCAGTCTTGCCTTTAAAATTACGGAGAGTGTGCGTAAGGGACGTGGTTTGCCGCAAGAATGGATTGATGAGATGAAAAATTGCAAAGTGCCGCAATGGTACATTGATTCCTGTCTTAAAATCCAGTACATGTTTCCAAAGGCCCACGCAGCCGCTTACGTTATCTCTGCAGTACGTACAGCTTTCTTTAAGCTGTATCACCCAATTGAATACTACGCGACATACTTCACAGTTCGTGCGGATGAGTTTGATATTGAACTGGTATGTCAGGGCTATGAGCCTATCTATCGGAAGATCGTAGAGATTGAACAATTAGGTTTCCAGGCACCGCCAAAAGAAAAAAATATGCTGCCTGTCCTTGAGATGGCTTTGGAAATGGCAGCACGTGGATTCTCGCTCAAGCCGATTGATCTGTATCGTTCGGAAGCGACGAAGTTTATTGTTGACGGAAATTCACTTATTCCTCCGTTTTCGGCCCTGGGAGGAATCGGGGATAATGCTGCACGCAATATCGCTGCGGCAAGAGAGCATGGAGAATTCCTTTCGATTGAAGATTTCCAGCAGAAGTCCAAAGCAAGTAAAACAATTGTTGAATTGCTGACGAGCATGGGATGCTTCCGCGGTTTGCCGGAAAGCAATCAATTATCCTTGTTCTAAAATGACATTTTGAGTACCCATTTATGGTCTTTGATGTGATTACGTAAATTTTTCTTCATTAGTAGTTAAAATGGCTGAGTGATCGCTTACTTGTCACTATTACCAGACTATGTTATAATTTTTGAAGTGAACGAGATAGTACGAATTTCTAAAGAGTGGGGAAACCCACTCTTTAGTCTTTGGTATACAAGAATCTTGGGTAATGAAGAAATTGCCAGTCATTATTTGCTGGTGTAACCTAAGTTGGAGGTTATCGGTTTTGAGCACAACGAACATTAAATCTACCGTGGAAGAAATGATCCAACCCTACTTGAACGAACAAGGCTTCGAGCTGGTTGACATCGAATACGTCAAAGAAGGCAGCAACTGGTTTTTACGGGTGTATGTCGACAAAGAGGGTGGCATCGACATCGATGATTGTGTCTTGATCAGCGAAAAGCTAAGCGCCAAGCTGGATGAGAACGATCCGATTCCGACCATCTATTTCCTTGAAGTGTCTTCTCCCGGTGCGGAGCGTCCACTGAAAAAACCAGAGGACGTTGCCAAATCCGTAGGTAAAAATGTATTTGTTACAACCTACGAGCCGGTAAATGGAATAAAGGAATTTGAAGGCAAGCTGCTTTCCTTTGATGACGGGGAACTTGTGATCGAAGCAGGCAAGAAACAGCATGCCATTCTTTATGACAAGGTTGCGAGTGCGCGCCTGGCCATTCTGTTTTAAGTGCCTTGTTCACTTATTAATGAAAAAAGACACATCTCACGATAACGGCAAGGTGCTCATGAGTCTAGAGCCTTTCGCCGTTTTACGTATGAGATGCCATGTTTGAAAGGGGGATCAACATTCATGAGTATGGATTTTATTGAAGCAATGAATGAATTGGAGCGGGAAAAAGGGATCAGCAAGGACGTGCTGTTTGAAGCGATCGAGGCAGCACTCATCTCCAGCTACAAGCGTAATTTCAACACCGCCCAGAATGTGCGTGTTGACATGAACCGCAATACGGGTGTTATCCGGGTGTATGCCCGCAAATTGATCGTGGAAGAAGTCCTGGATTCACGTACCGAAATTTCATTGCCTGCTGCACGCGAGATCAACCCACACTTCCAGCTGGAAGATATTGCGGAGATTGAAGTTACGCCGCGTGATTTCGGACGTATCGCCGCACAAACTGCCAAACAGGTAGTGACCCAGCGGATTCGTGAAGCCGAACGCGGCCTGATCTACAACGCTTTCGTTGATAAGGAAGAAGATATCGTTACGGGAGTGGTGCAGCGTCAGGATTTGCGCAATATCTACATCGATCTGGGCAAAATCGAAGCGGCATTGCCGCTGACCGAATTGATGCCGAACGAGAAGTTTGTTCATGGTGACCGTATTAAAGCTTACATCACCAAGGTCGAGAATACGACCAAAGGGCCGCAAATCATTTTGTCCCGTACACATCCGGGCTTGTTGAAACGTCTCTTTGAACTGGAAGTACCTGAAATTTTCGATGGTGTGGTTGAGATTCGCTCCGTCGCACGTGAAGCGGGCTTCCGCTCCAAGATTGCTGTTCATTCCCGCAATGAGGAAGTTGATCCGGTTGGATCATGTGTAGGTCCTAAGGGAATCCGCGTGCAGACCATTGTGGGTGAGCTGCGCGGTGAAAAAATTGACATCGTTCGTTTCTCCGATCAGGTAGACGAATATGTGGCTAATGCACTTAGTCCTTCCAAAGTATTGGAAGTTCAAGTATTCGAGGAAGAAAAGATGGCTCGGGTTATTGTTCCTGACTATCAGCTGTCCCTCGCCATTGGGATTAAAGGCCAAAATGCCCGATTGGCAGCCAAACTGACCGGCTGGAAAATCGACATTAAGAGCGAGAGCCAGGCGGAACAGGAATTCGGCAGAGAGAAAGATTCTTCTTCGGAAATGCACCAAGATTCCGTCTCCGTCGACTAAAGTAAAGCACGGGGGGGCGCTAACGTATGAAAACTAAAAAAGTACCGCTGCGCAAATGTGTGGCGTGTCAGGAAATGATGCCCAAAAAGCAGCTGATCCGTATCGTTAAAACGCCAGAGGATGAAGTGCTGATCGATTTGACTGGCAAAAAGTCCGGACGTGGTGCTTATTTATGCGGCAAAGAGTCCTGTTTTAAGCTTGCACTCAAAAACCGGTCTTTGGATCGGGCGCTAAAGGGCAAAGTCTCACCGGAAATTTATGAGCAATTGGCAGCTGATTTCGTTGCGGTAGAGGACGAATTCATAGCAGCACAGGAGCGTGAACATGATGAATAATAAAACATTGTCTTATCTGGGACTCTCCATGCGTGCAGGCAAACTTGTGACAGGTGAAGAAATTGTACTTAAAGCGATCCGTTCTTCCGAAGCTAAAATGGTTATTGTTGCGGGTGACGCCTCGGCCAATACACAAAAGAAATTTCGCGACAAATGCGGGACATATAAAGTTCCACTGGTGATCGGATTTGACCGGGATAGTCTGGGTTCAAGTATCGGTAAAGAAACGCGGGTTGTTCTTGCAGTAACGGATCGAGGGTTTGCAAAAATGATCTCCAAGCAAGTCGGTATAATGTCGGAGGTGGAGTATATTGAGTAAACAGGAAAACAAGGATAAATTGCGAGTTTATGAATATGCGAAGTCCCTCAATATGAGTAGTAAAGAAATTATAACCATTCTTAAAAAGCTGGATATTCCCGTAAACAATCATATGAGTGTCATGGAGAATGGTTCAGTCGGTAAGGTGGAACAATTTTTTAAAGATATAAAATCCACTGCCGCTTCCAAACAAAGTAACGAAGCAAAATCCGTTGCTACTTCGTCAGTGCGCAGTGACAAAACAGTGGACAGCAACAAGCCGGCCGGCGGAGTGAACACGCCGAATAGCAGTAACCCATCCGGTAGTCCCGTACAAACAAAAATACAACAGGAAAAGCAGGTAGGTATGAACAATAGACCAAATTCCAACAATAACAATGGCTCCCAAAGACCTAGCGGCCAAGACAGCCGCAACAGAACGAACTCTTCCCAAGGCTCAAGCCAAGGAGGACAATCAAGTAATCGTCCAAGACCAGCTCAAGGTGGACAAAGCAGTACAGCATCCCGTCCGCAAAGTACAGGTCAACGTCCATCGAATAGCGGTGGCGGTCAAACAAGAAGCGCAGGACCGACTAGCAGTGGCAACACTGGCACTGGCGGCAACCGTACTGGTGGCCAAGGACAGAGCTCAGGACAAGGCCAACGCAGAGGCGGCCAAGGTAATTCCGGCAACAGCAACAATAATAGCGGCAACCGTTCGAACAGCGGTGGCGGTGGACGTCGTTATGACGATAACCGTGGCGGCAACTTCCGCGGTAATCGTGGCGGTAAGAACAATCGCAACAGAAATCAACAACAGTACCAACAACGTGAGAAAATTGATAACACACCTAAGAAAATCATCGTACGTGGTGACATGACTGTTGGTGAAACAGCGAAGTTGCTCCATAAAGATGCTTCCGAAGTTATCAAAAAACTCATTGCGATGGGTGTAATGGCAACGATTAACCAAGAGCTTGATATCGAAACAATCCTGCTGCTTGCTGGAGAGTTCGGTGTTGAGGTTGAAGTGAAAATTGTCCTTGAAGATGACCGCTTCGAAACACTTGAAGAGAATGATGATCCTGCTGATTTGCAGTCTCGTCCTCCGGTAGTTACGATCATGGGTCACGTTGACCATGGTAAAACAACATTGCTTGATGCGATTCGTTCAACGAATGTAACGGGCGGAGAAGCAGGCGGTATCACGCAGCATATCGGTGCTTATCAAGTTGAAATTAACAACAAAAAAATTACGTTCCTAGATACACCAGGTCACGAAGCGTTTACTGCTATGCGTGCACGTGGAGCACAGGTTACGGATATTACAATTATTGTTGTAGCTGCAGATGATGGTGTTATGCCACAAACCGTTGAGGCGATTAACCATGCCAAAGCTGCTGGGCTGCCAATTATCGTAGCTGTCAACAAAATTGACAAGCCGGGTGCAGATGCGGATAAAGTAAAACAAGAATTGACCAACTATGAACTCGTTCCGGAAGAGTGGGGCGGCGACACCATCTTTGTTAACGTTTCGGCGAAACAAAGAATCGGTCTAGAAGGTCTGCTTGAAATGATCCTGCTCGTTGCAGAAGTGAATGAGTACAAAGCAAACCCGGACAAACGTGCCCGTGGTACAGTGATCGAAGCCGAGCTGGATAAAGGACGTGGCCCAGTTGCCCGTATTCTCGTACAGCACGGTACACTGAAAGTCGGAGATGCTTTTGTTGCAGGTAACTGCTTCGGTCGCGTACGTGCGATGGTAAATGACAAAGGTCGCCGTTTAAAAGAAGCTGGACCTTCAACACCTGTAGAAATTACTGGTCTGACTGAAGTTCCAGGTGCGGGAGATCCGTTTATGGTGTTTGAAGATGAGCGTAAAGCGCGTTCTATCGCCGACAAACGTGCCATTACACAACGTGAATCCGATTTGGGTACAAATACACGTGTGACATTGGATGATCTGTTCCAACACATCAAAGACGGTGAAATCAAAGATCTGAACGTAATCATCAAAGGTGACGTACAAGGTTCGGTTGAAGCATTGAAAGGTTCCCTTGCGAAGATCGAAGTTGAAGGTGTACGCGTGAAAATTATTCATAGCGGCGCTGGTGCAATCACAGAGTCTGACATCATTTTGGCTGCAGCATCCAATGCCATCGTGATTGGTTTCAACGTTCGTCCTGATAATCAGGCGAAAGCGACTGCAGATCAAGAGCAAGTAGACATTCGTCTGCATCGCGTTATCTACAGCGTTATCGAAGAAATTGAACAAGCGATGAAAGGTATGCTTGATCCGATTTACAAAGAAAAAGTAATCGGTCATGCTGAAGTTCGTAGCACGTTCTCCATTAGTAAAGTCGGTACCATTGCTGGATGTATGGTTACCTCCGGTAAAATTACGCGTTCCGCGGAAGCACGTCTGATTCGTGATGGCATCGTCCTTTACGAAGGCAAGCTGGATTCCCTGAAACGTTATAAAGATGATGCCAAAGAAGTAGCCCAAGGTTACGAGTGCGGTATCACGCTGGATAAATACAATGATCTCAAAGAAGGCGACGTTATCGAAGCCTTCATTATGGAGACAGTACAACGATAAGCAAGGAAGCATGAGGTGAACAACAATGGCTAAGATTCGTACAGGTAGAGTGGGCGAGCAGATCAAGAAAGAATTAAGTCTGCTTATCCAGTCTGAACTGAAAGATCCTCGTATCGGCTTTATTACCGTAACGGGAGTCGAAGTGACAGGCGACTTGTCGCAAGCCAAAGTTTATCTGAGTGTCTTCGGTGAACAGGAACAAAAGGATAATTCGCTTAAAGCGCTGGCAAAAGCAAATGGATTTTTGCGTTCAGAACTGGGCAAGCGTATCCGTTTTCGACATGTTCCCGAGTTGATATTCAAGATTGACGAATCTATTGCATATGGCAGCCGAATTGAGAAGCTGCTTGGTGATATCGGTACCGACAAGAACGAATCCCAGTAACAGAATAAAGGAGACGGCAATGCACACTTATGAACAGGCGCTTCAGGACGGAAAGCAATTTCTGCTGGAGCATGATGATTACCTGGTCGTGTCGCATGTACAGCCGGACGGTGACGCAGTCAGCTCGACGGTAACGGTGGGCTGGCTGCTGTCATGTCTGGGCAAGACATTCACGATGATTAATGAAGGTGAAATTCCACAACGCATGAATTTTCTGTGGGAAGCTGGCAAGATCGTGAACATGACCGAACAACCACCGGCGCGGAAATATAAGGCGATTATCTGTGTGGATTGTGCAGACTTTTCCAGGGTAGGCCTGACTCGTCATTATTTCGAAGAAGATGCTGTCATTTTAAATATTGATCATCATCCGACCAATGACGCGTATGGAACAGTAAACATCATTAAGCCAGACGCAGCAGCAACGGCTGAAATTCTGTTTGATTTCCTCAATCTTTTCCCAGTGAAGTGGAATAAAGATGTGGCTACAGCAGTCTATACAGGATTGCTAACAGATACAGGTGGATTCCGCTATGCGAATACGAGTCCTAATGTGATGACCACTGCATCCAAATTGCTTGAACATGGTGTGGATGGACCTTATCTTGCACAGATTTTGCTTGAGCAGGTTACGCTCCCACAAGTCCGTATATTGAACCAGGCACTCTCAAGCCTGCAAATGTCTGACGATGGCAAGATTGCCTGGGTGGTCATTACACCTGAAGACATGATTGCTTGTGGTGCAGCTAATGAAGATCTTGAAGGGGTAGTCAATTACCCACGTAACATTCAAGGTGTGGAAGTGGGCATCTTTTTTAAAGTAATCAATGATAATGCGGTGAAAGTATCTCTCCGGTCAGCTGGTAAAGTTGATGTTGCCTCGCTTGCACAGAACTTTGGTGGAGGCGGACATGTACTCGCAGCTGGATGTCGCGTAGAGGGCAAGTTGAAAGATATCGTGGAACTAGTGCTGAAGCAGGTGAATGCTCAATGGTAAAACCATTTGAAGGTGTACTTCCGGTGTATAAACCAGCGGGATTTACTTCTCATGATGTTGTGGCCAAAATGCGTCGCATTCTCAAAATGAAACGTATTGGTCATACAGGCACTTTGGACCCGCAAGTTACTGGCGTACTACCGCTTTGCCTAGGACGTGCAACACGTGTGGTGGAGTACATGCAGGAGCTTCCCAAGGAATACCTGGCAACGCTACGACTGGGTCTGTCTACTGACACGGAGGATATGACAGGTGAAGTTATTGAGCGGTCGGAGACGGCTGTTAAGGTGACACAGGAGCAGGTTGAGCAGGTGCTGGAGCAATTCCTGGGCACCATCTCACAGGTTCCACCTATGTATTCTGCAGTCAAAGTGGATGGGAAACGTCTTTACGAGTTAGCTCGTGAAGGAAAAACGGTAGAGCGCAAGAGTCGGGAAGTTACGATCTATGAGCTGGAATTGACAGGAATTGAGAATCAAGGCGACACTACGGATATATCGTTCCGTGCTTTATGTTCCAAAGGGACATACATTCGAACGTTATGCGTGGATATCGGCAAAAAATTGGGATATCCGTCCACCATGCTACACCTGGAGCGTACGATATCGGCTGGGATTTCTGCTGATCATTGCCTTCATTTTGAAGAAGTGGAACAACGCATGATCGATGGAACGTTAGCCGAGGTGTTGATTCCAGTTGATGAAGCCATCTCTTCCATTCCGGCTCATACGGTGGGTGCGGATCAGACCAAGGGAGCACTTCAGGGCCAGAAATTATCGGCGCGTTTGCTCGAACCGCCTGCAGAACAACCTGGTCTACTGCGGTTATATGATCAGGATGGGACGTTTCTGGGGATATTTGAGCGGGATGAATTGAAAGCAACGGTGAGAGCTGTTAAAGTCTTTTTGCCGGAATAAAGAGGTTCCTGGTTTGAGTGGTGGTACTCAAGCCTGGCCTATCAAGTGAAATGCAGGTGAATGATTGTGAAAACCGTAATGCTAACCTATCCGCAGACGTTACAATCGGCTGTTCAGGGCACACATCCCCAAGTGCTCGCGATCGGTCAATTTGACGGGCTGCATCTCGGACATGCAAGTGTCATTTTGTCAGCTGTCCGCATTGCACGCGAAACGGGCATGCAGGCAGCGGTGATGACCTTTCATCCTCATCCGAAGGAAGTTATGCGCAAAGGGGATTACGAGGGTTATCTAACTCCCTTGAGAGATAAAGAAGACATCCTGGCAGGGATGGGTGTAGACGTGCTCTACGTGGTCGAATTCAATGAGGAGTTCTCAAGGTTGACGCCGCAGCAATTCGCACATGATCTGCTGCTTCCGCTTCAGACTCGAACAGCGGTAGTTGGTTTTGACTTCCGCTTCGGTCACAAGGGAGCAGGGGATGAGCAGCTTCTTCGCACATTGGGAGAAGGCGAAATGACGGTGGAGACTGTGCCTCCATTCCTGTTAAATGGCGAGAAGGTAAGCAGTTCTCTCATTCGTGGCCTGTTGAAGCGTGGAGAAATGGACGAAGCCAGTCAATGGCTCGGACGACCTTACAGCATCAGGGGAATCGTAATTCATGGAGAGAAGCGTGGGCGGACCATTGGTTTCCCTACCGCTAACCTTGAACTTACGGATCATTATGTTACGCCAGCGAAAGGTGTTTACGCTGTTCGTGTGCAGTATGGGGAGCAAGAACTGCGTGGCGTCATGAACCTTGGTGTGAAACCTACCTTTCACGAAAACGGGATGAAACCTACGTTTGAGGTGCACTTGCTTGATTTTGATGGGCAGATATATGACCAGGAATTAAAGGTTGATCTCGTTCACTACATTCGTGCAGAGCGAAAATTTGACTCGATTGATGCTTTGATCAGTCAGATTCGTGAAGATGCATTAACCGCCGCCCGCCTATTATCGTAAGGCTCAGGACAAAATACATGTTTACATTTACTTTGTCTGGGCAACTATGATATAATGTACTACGTTGTCGTTTGAGACAACACATAACCTTGGCTTGGTTACTTGCTCTCACCGGCGGTGACGAGGCTAATGGCGATTATAATGAAGGAGGTGAATAGGATGGCATTGACTCAAGAACGTAAACAACAACTGATCGACGAGCACAAAACTCATGAGTCCGATACTGGATCACCTGAGGTGCAAGTTGCTATCCTTACGGAAAACATCAGAAGTTTGACAGACCACTTGCGTACACACAAGAAAGACCACCACTCACGTCGTGGACTTTTGAAAATGGTAGGTCAACGTCGTAAGCTTTTGGCTTACGTGAAAAACAAAGATGTTAAACGTTACAGCGCACTGATCGAAAAACTCGGATTGCGTCGTTAATTATCGTACATGTTTTCAAAATCAACCTGGCTGTTATCCGTCATTCCTTTGTCTAAAAGGACAAGCGGAGCTTACAGCCGGGTTGTTTTGTAGATGAACATGTTGCCATATATTTGTAGCTGATGGCTCCGCAAGGAGCTTTTGTTTTGCAAGTGAGCATGTTGCTGTGGAGTTAATGAATGCAGGACAAGCAGGAAATACTGTGAAAATGCAGAATCCATTGTGTTAGGAACGAATAAAAGGAGGGATTTCATGGAACAGCGTGTTGAAATGCAGCTTGGTGGAAGAACGCTTACGCTTGAAACAGGGCGTTTGGCCAAGCAGGCTAATGCTGCCGTTAAGGTAACGTACGGGGATACCGTTGTATTGTGTACCGTGACAGCATCAAGTGAGCCTAAAGATCTGGACTTTTTCCCATTAACGGTAAACTATGAAGAAAGATTGTATGCCGTAGGTAAAATCCCAGGTGGATTTATTAAACGTGAAGGCAGACCAAGTGAGAAAGCGATTCTTTCGAGCCGTTTGACAGACCGTCCGATTCGTCCTTTGTTCCCGGAAGGTTTCCGTAATGATGTACAAGTTCTGAATATCGTTATGAGTGTGGATCAGGACTGCGAACCGCAAATTGCTGCCATGATCGGTACATCGGCTGCACTGAGCATTTCGGATGTCCCATTTAGCGGACCGATTGGTGGTGTAAAAGTTGGACGTATTAATGGTGAGTTCATCATCAACCCAACGATTGCACAGCTAGAGGTAAGTGAGATTGAACTCGTTGTAGCAGGAACCAAAGATGCCATCATGATGGTTGAAGCGGAAGCGAACGAAGTTCCGGAAGAAGTAATGCTGGAAGCAATCATGTTCGGACATGACGAGATCAAGAACATTGTTGCAGTCATCGAACAACTCGTACAAGTGGCTGGTAAAGAAAAAATGGCTGTGAAATTGCATGCCGTTAATGCTGAAGTTAACAGCAGTGTACGTGAGTTCGCCAGTGCTCGTCTGGTTGAAGCTGTTAAAATTGCTGAAAAACATGCGCGTCAGGATGCAATCGATCTTGTGAATGACGAAACCGTTGCTCACTTCGAAGAGAAGTATATTGAGACTCCAGAACTGCTCAAAGATGTGAAAGAAGTGCTGCACGATATCGTCAAAGAAGAAGTGCGCCGCCTTATCACACATGATAAAGTTCGTCCGGATGGACGTGGACTCGCTGAGATCCGTCCAATTGAATGTGATACTTCCCTGCTGCCACGTACTCACGGTTCAGGTCTGTTCACTCGTGGTCAAACACAGGCGCTCAGCATTTGTACACTTGGTGCACTGGGTGATGTTCAAATTTTGGACGGAATCAGTCTTGAAGAAACGAAACGTTTCATGCATCACTATAACTTCCCACCGTTCAGCGTAGGTGAAGCTCGTCCATTGCGTGCTCCAGGCCGTCGCGAAATCGGACATGGTGCTCTGGGTGAGCGTGCTCTTTCCAAAGTAATTCCTTCCGAAACAGACTTCCCATACACAATTCGTCTGGTATCCGAAGTATTGGAATCCAATGGTTCAACTTCCCAGGCAAGTATCTGTGCCAGCACATTGGCTATGATGGATGCAGGTGTACCAATCAAAGCTCCAGTTGCGGGTGTAGCTATGGGTCTGATCAAAGACGGAGATCATGTATCCATCCTGAGTGATATTCAAGGTATGGAAGATCACCTCGGTGACATGGACTTCAAAGTAGCAGGAACACCTGATGGTGTAACAGCTATTCAAATGGATATCAAAATTGATGGTATTGATCGTCAAATTTTGTCCGAAGCATTGGCTCAAGCCAAAGAAGGTCGTATGCACATCTTGAGCAAAATGACCGAAGTGATGAAAACTCCACGTGAGCAGTTGTCACAATATGCACCTAAAATTACAACCATGCATATCAATCCGGACAAAATCCGTGATGTTATCGGTGCAGGTGGTAAAATTATCAATAAAATCATCGAGGAAACCGGTGTTAAAATTGATATTGAACAAGATGGACGTGTCTTTATCGCTTCTTCCAACCAAGAGATGAATGATAAAGCCAAATCGATTATCGAAGGCATCGTACGTGAAGTACTGGTCGGCGAGATTTATGTAGGTAAAGTAAAACGTGTTGAGAAGTTTGGTGCATTTGTTGAAGTGCTGCCGAACAAAGAAGGTCTGGTACACATCTCACAATTGTCCACAGAGCGTGTCGCTAAAGTGGAAGATGTTGTTGCCATTGGTGATTCCATTACGGTAAAAGTAACGGAAATTGACCCACAAGGCCGTATCAACTTGTCCCGCAAAGCCGTATTGACTGCCGAAGCTCCAGCTCAATCATAGGCTGCGTGCCATCATTTTTTTGAAAAGATAGATTGAATGAAGAGACAGAATGTGAATTTCTGGCTCTTTTTTTAACGTTTAAATACCTTTATGAAATCGATTGTCTACTCATAAGGCCTCTGAATCCAGCTTTGAAGATACTTTACATGAACAGCTTGTTTTATTCATATTCTTGCACTTGTCCTCATATGATGGGGACAAAGACGGCGGGAGGATGGAGCTGTGGGAAACCAATCCAAAAAGCTGGCGGCTGTTCTGGTAGGTATGGCAGCTGTCATACTGGTCGGACAAGTGGGCAGTGTACGTACATACATTACGGAAATCCGTGATGGGCCAGGCACGCAAAATGCATTTGATATGTTCAAAGAGGCAACCGGAGAAGATCAGCTGTTGTCGGCGATCCGGGATAAAGCGGCCGAAACGAAAATCGCTCCGGTAAATGCCAGAGTGGATCGGGTCTGGAAAGCGATACCCGGGTATAACGGAATAGAAATTGATGTGGAAGCCACGTATCGCAAAGCACTTGGTGGGACGTTGAATACTAAGATAGCGTATGTCTATCGGCAGACTGTACCTGAAATCCAGCTTAAAGATTTGGGTGCACACCCGATTTACCGGGGGAATGCCGAGAAACCAATGGTGTCTTTCATGATTAATGTAGCGTGGGGCAATGAATTCATTATCCCGATACTAGATACGCTTGACGCCGAAAAAGTCAAAGCTACTTTTTTTCTGGATGGAAGCTGGTTGAGCAAAAACGAAGAACTGGCTAAAGAGATCCAAAAGCGTGGACATGAGTTATCAAATCATGCATACTCACATCCGAATATGAGTCGGTTGAGTACGGAGCGAGCCAAGCTGGAAATCAGTAAAACCCAGGACCTGCTCAAAGAAAAATTGGGTGTGGAGAACCACTGGTTTGCTCCACCTTCCGGTGATTTTAATCAACAAACAGTCGACATTGCTTCCGGCATGGGACTTCAAACGGTACTTTGGACACTGGATACGGTGGATTGGCGCAAACCAAGTTCTGCTTCTGTTGTAGCCAAGATCACCAAAAACGTAGAAGCCGGTACATTAATTCTGATGCACCCCACGGCTGCTTCTTCAGGAGCTTTAAAAGGAATGATTGATTCCATACGGGCCAAGGGTTTGACGCTTGGAACCGTTAGCGAAACGTTGTCATCCGAGCGCGTGAAGGGATCAGCGGTTGAGTGAATGATGTTTTTTTGTTACTATCAAACAGTTGGAACCAAATGTCGATTTCAATTTCGCGTTGAAATCCAGGCAATTATAGAGATGTAGGAGGGCCAACCGTGAAAAAAATTCAGCTGGGCAATGGCCTCAGAGTTGTCATGGAACAGATTCCGACCTGTCGTTCCGTGTCATTTGGAATATGGGTCAAGACAGGTTCTCGCAATGAGCAGCCTGCAAGCAACGGAGTGTCACACTTTATTGAGCACATGCTGTTCAAAGGAACGGATCGTTATGATGCCAAAGCGATTGCGGAGCAATTCGATGCCATTGGTGGTAACGTGAATGCGTTCACTTCGAAAGAATACACTTGTTATTACGCCAAAGTATTGGATGAACATCTGCCAATAGCTGTCGATGTGTTATCCGATATGTTCTTCCGCTCTAAAATGGATGATGATGAACTGCTTAAGGAGAAAAACGTCATTCTGGAAGAAATATCGATGTATGAGGATACGCCGGATGACATGGTGCATGATCTTATGGCTTTGGCCGCCTATGGTGAGCATCCGCTCGCTTACCCAATTCTGGGTACTGAAGAGCGTCTCAAGGCGATGGACTCCAGCCATCTGCGTGCATATATGAAGGAGCACTATACGATTGAGAATACCGTTATTAGTATTGCAGGGAATATTGATGACAGTGTGATCGATTTGATGGAAAAGCATTTTGGTGCTTTTGATGTCAATGGTGTATCTGAACAAGTCACGCTGCCTGCATTCCAGAGCGGACAACTCTTTCACAAAAAGAAAACGGAACAGAATCATATCTGTATCTCGTTCCCGGGATGTAAGATCGGAGATCCGCTTCAGTTCGCGATGGTCGTGCTGAATAATGCGATTGGCGGAGGTATGAGCTCCAGACTGTTCCAGGAAATTCGGGAGAAACGTGGCCTTGCTTATTCCGTTTATTCGTATCATAGTTCCCATGCGGATAGTGGACTCTTCACCATCTATGCAGGTACAGCGCCGAAACAGACGAAAGAAGTTCTGGATCTGACCAAAGAGGTTCTGAACGATCTGGCTGTAAATGGATTGTCAGAAGATGAGCTGCGCAAAGGAAAAGAACAGCTGAAAGGCAGTTTGATCCTCAGTTTGGAAAGCACGGGCAGCCGCATGAACCGTCTGGGCAAAAACGAGCTGATGCTGGGCAGACACCACACGCTGGACGAAATGATTGCCAAAATTGAAGAAGTAACGATGGACGATGTCGATGCTGTGCTGGACCTGATGTTTGCCGAGCCATTTGCGCTCGCTATGGTCGGTGCTTCGGATCGTACGATCGCTGGATTAAGAAGGGATGATTTTGTTGCATTACGTTCAAATTCAAAAGTTACCGGGCAATGAAGATATTAAGTTGCCTCAAAAAATGTCAGAGCTGGCTTCCGGCTTTGATGTAGTTGCGGCAGTACAAGAAGAGGTTGTATTGCAGCCGGGACAGCGTACGTTGATTCCTACGGGACTCGCGATGGCTATGCCAGCTGGATTGGAGGCACAGGTTCGCCCTCGTAGCGGTCTGGCTTTCAAACATGGGATTACGTGTCTGAACACACCGGGCACCATTGATGCCGATTATCGCGGGGAAGTTAAGGTCCTTCTGATCAATCTGGGTCAGGAGCCATTCACGATTGTACGTGGGGAGCGTATTGCCCAAATCGTCTTTCAAACTGTTCCAGCAGTTGAATTAACAGAGGTAGCTGAACTGTCGGAAACTGTACGTGGAGAAGGCGGATTCGGTCATACCGGGAAATAAAGGATTCGAAACCAAGCTGTAAATAAGAGCATCTTCTGTAATAAGAGCTTCACAGTTTAATTTACTGAGCATGTTCTCGAAGAGTCGTCCCCGAGGGGGCGGCTCTTTTTTCTTTTTTTGAACTATAGAGATAATTTTTTTTCTTTGCATGCTTCAATTTTAATGTTTCACCCCCCTGTGGGCCACTGCATACGATAAGGCATACATGTGGTGAAAGGAGTGACGTCCCGATGCTGACCGGTGTCCGGATTATAGTCCTGGGCGGAGATGCGCGGCAGCTTGAAGTCATTCAAAAATGCGCAGAGCTGGATGCTACGGTAAGTGTGGTGGGCTTCGACAAGCTGGAGCGTTCCATTCCGGGTATCGAACACCAGGAATTGGAGGACGATGTATTTGCTTCGGCAGATGTGCTGGTGCTTCCTGTGGTCGGGTGTGATGATCAGGGGAAAGTGAGCACTTCGTTCAGTGATACACCGATTTTTCTGAAAAAGGAACATGTTGCGGCATTGCCGGAGCATTGTATTGTGTTCACAGGTATGGCGAAGCCTTTTTTACGTGATTTGTGCCGGGAAAATGGTCTACGGCTTGTTGAAGTACTCGATCGTGATGACATCGCGCTCTACAACTCCATTCCGACAGCTGAAGGCGCCATTGCCATGGCGATTCGGGAGACGGACTTCACGATCCACGGCTCGGAATGCATTGTGCTTGGATTGGGTCGAACAGGTTTCACAATGGCCAAAACGCTTCAGGGACTTGGGGCAAATGTACGGGTGGGAATCAGGCGCGAAGAGGATGCTGCTCGAGCAGCCATAATGGGCTGGAAGCCTTTCATGACAACGGATTTGGCCGCTCAAACCGGGGAAGTTGACTTGCTTTTTAATACGATACCGACTATGATAATCACAGCACAAATCCTGTCCAAAATGCCGCAAAAAGCAGTCATTATCGACCTCGCATCCGCTCCTGGCGGCTGTGATTTCAGATATGCTGAAAAACGCGGTATCAAAGCGCTACTTGCGCCTGGCCTCCCCGGCATTGTTGCTCCCAAAACGGCTGGCGGCATTATTGCCGACGTCTTAATCCGTTTGCTTTTGGAAGAACAAAACGCACGGGAGGTTGAACAATGAACTGGCAGGGAAAAACGGTAGGTTACGCAATTACAGGTTCTCATTGTACGTTTGAAGAGGTTATGCCGGTGATTAGCCGCTTCGTAGCCGAAGGTGCCAATGTTGTCCCGATTATTTCCAATTCGGTTCTGACTACGGATACACGCTTTGGGACCGCGCAAAATTGGCAAAAACAGTTGAAAGATATAACGGGGAATGATATCATTTCTACAATTGTTGAGGCAGAGCCGTTAGGTCCTTCCAAGTTGCTCGATGTGCTCGTAATTGCTCCATGCACAGGCAACACGACGAGTAAGCTGGCTAACGCGATGACGGACAGTCCGGTTTTAATGGCAGCCAAAGCTCAGATGCGAAATCAGCGTCCGCTGGTACTCGCCATTTCCACGAATGACGGCCTTGGGTTGAATGCTGCGAACATCGCCAAACTGCTGGTGGCCAAATATTTGTATTTTGTGCCATTTGGGCAGGATGATCCAGTGAAAAAACCGAACTCGTTAGTGGCCAAAATGGAGCTCATTCCGGAGGCATGCTGGAGTGCGCTTGAAGGCAAACAGTTACAGCCAATGATTGTGCAGCGCTCTGCACAGGCTTGATAGTTCTTGGGTCCGCCGTAACATTAGTTTGTTATAGACATGGTTCTGTACAGACTTAGTTACGGGGATAACGGTTATTCGCTTGAAGAAATGAAGATGGTTCGAGAGACAAAGAAAATCATGAGGGACGTTATGCTGGTATAAACAGCTACCTGTGTCCACGTTCCTTTCATTAAAAGGGAATTCCTGCTTGCAACGATAAGGTTAGGCAAGCGGGATCAGTGCACGGGGAACGTGTGCGTCATGATCTCGATAACAACCGCGGCCTTCATATGGGATTGTTTCACTAATCTTTGATGAGGAGCGGCATGAAATGCCGTATAAAATGCTGAAATTATCGCATCGGAACGCTCCCTAGGGTGATCCATTTGTTGATTGACCCGTGTCCAGTCTTCTTGCGTACACAAATGGAGGAATAAAGATGCGCATCATGGTACAGAAATTCGGAGGTACATCTCTCTCTACCGTTCAGGCGAGAGAGCATGTGCTCCGTCATGTTAAACGTGAACTTGAAGCAGGATTGAGTCTGGTCATTGTTGTGTCAGCGATGGGTCGCCGCGGTGAGCCTTATGCGACTGATACGTTACTGGACTGGGCTGCACAGAACGGAAATGCACTCTCCGCACGCGAAAAGGATTTACTGCTGTGCTGTGGTGAAATTATTTCTGCGACGACTTTGAGCAGTCTGCTCGAACATGAAGGCATTCCAACTACAGTGCTGACCGGTGCACAAGCAGGTTTTGTGACGGACGACAATTTCGGGAATGCCCGAATTTTGGATGTCCGTCCTGTTCGTGTGCTGGAGCAGCTACAGAGTGGGCGTGTTGTCATTGTTACAGGGTTCCAGGGGCAGACCGAGAATGGTGACTTTACGACCCTTGGTCGTGGAGGAAGTGATACGTCAGCCACAGCTCTTGGTGCAGCTTTACACGCTGAGATGGTGGACATATACACAGATGTAAATGGGATACTGACAGCAGATCCACGTATCGTGGAGGACGCTCGTCCGTTGACTGTTGTGAGTTATGCCGAGATATGTAATATGGCCCATCAAGGAGCCAAGGTAATTCATCCGCGTGCAGTCGAGATTGCAATGCAATCCCAGATTCCAGTGCGTGTACGGTCTACCTTTGCAGATAGTGAAGGGACGCTGGTAACGCATCCAGAAGGATTCCAGGATGTGCAGACAGGCATTGTGGACCGATATGTAACAGGGATTGCCTATGTAAGTAATGTTACGCAAATAACGGTGGAAGTGCCGGGCGGTGCAGATCGTTTGCAGCTAAAAGTGTTCAAAACGATGGCTGAAAATTCGATTAGCGTAGATTTTATTAATGTTACCCCCCTGGGAGTTGTCTATACCGTTTTCGATAGTGATTCCGAGAAAGCTATACAGGTACTGCAGGAAATTGGTCTTAAACCGCAAAGTCTTTCCGGATGTGCCAAAGTTTCCGTCATCGGCGGAGGGATCAACGGAGTGCCAGGCATTATGGCACGGATCGTGGAATCCTTGACACTGGCGGACATCCAGATCCTGCAATCTGCAGATTCCAATACAACGATTTGGGTACTTGTGAAAAAAGAAGATATGGTTCAAGCTCTGAGGGCGCTTCACGCCTCATTCGAACTTCACTTGTAGTACTTTGAAGTCAGCGGAGCCGGACCTGTTTTGAAGGAGGAATCGAATTGGACTTTGGAAGATTGATTACAGCAATGGTCACTCCGTTCAACGAACAAGGGGGGATCCATTGGGAGGAAACTGCACGTCTGATAGACTATTTGATTGAAGATCAAAAGTCAGAGACGCTTGTTATTTCAGGAACAACTGGAGAATCTCCCACGCTTAGCGACAAAGAAAAAGTAGAACTATTCGAATTCGCAGTAAAACATGCGGCTGGACGGTGCAAAATCATTGCTGGAACGGGTAGCAATAACACCGCTCATTCAATCCATCTGACACAGGACGCTGAACGTGCTGGTGTAGATGGTGTTTTGCTTGTTGTTCCTTATTACAACAAACCAAGTCAAGAGGGAATGTTTAGACACTTTGAAGCGATCGCGAACGCGACGAAACTGCCGATTATGTTGTATAACGTTCCTGGACGTACAGCAGCCAGCCTTTCGGCTGCAACAACGCTTCGTTTGGCTCAGATTCCTAACATTGTAGCTACGAAGGAATGTGTATCGTTGGAGCAAGTCACGCAGATTGCTGCGAGTGCACCGGGACATTTCAGGGTGTATTCCGGTGACGATGCTTCTGGCTTGCCAGCCATTGCTGTAGGTGCTTACGGGATCGTTAGTGTTGCTAGCCATGTGGTAGGCGCTGAGATGAAACAAATGATTGATTCATACTTCGGTGGTGCACCTGTACAGGCGGCTCAGATACATCAGAAGCTGTTTCCGGTGTTCAAAGGTCTATTCGAGTGCCCGCAGCCTTTACCGAACCCTGTAGCGGTGAAATACGCTTTGACATTGCGCGGTCTGAACGTCGGATCTGTTCGCCTTCCGCTTATAGCCGCAACAGAGGATGAGCAAGGTTTTATTCGTGCCTTGTTCAACTAGCAATAATACGATATTGAACTGATTTGTTAACTTTTATAAACCCATAGAAATTGCAGAAGAACCGTTCCTCATTTAAGAGGAGGCGGTTCTTTTTTTTGACGATGATTGTTAGGTTTCTTTTCACAACTGGAGGCAAACGTAGAGGTTAACGAGAGAGTGACTTGTTTTTTTTGTTTTTAATCATGTATAATGATGTCAAGTGACTGGGTGCGGTATTTTTTTGAAATTGAAAGCGACATCGTTTCTTGGTGTAGCTTTGTGGTGAAAAAGGAAGGAACGGCTAAGAAGGATCATTTCAAAATCCATCTTGTTGGTGAAGGGGAATAACTTCGAAGAACTTCTTCCAAATATCGTGAATAAAGGTGCTCTTTTGCATTCATCCCTATTTACGGGCATGGGTGTGATGGACTGCTTTTCTTAACTTACAATAAAATAATAAGGTACGACGTCCAACTACCATAGGAGGTTTAGATTCATTTGTCTAAGAAAAATAACAACGATAAACTGATGATTTTTGCTTTGGGCGGCGTAGGCGAGATTGGTAAAAATATGTACGTCATCCAATACGCGAACGACATTGTAGTCGTAGATGCTGGTCTTAAATTCCCGGAAGAAGATATGCTTGGAATCGACATTGTCATTCCTGACATCTCTTATCTAACTGAAAACCGTGACAAAGTAAGAGGTATTATTTTGACTCACGGACATGAGGATCATATCGGTGGTCTGCCATATGTTCTGAAACACTTGAATGTTCCGGTATACGGAACAAAGCTTACTCTCGGACTTGTGGAGAACAAGCTGAAAGAAGCCAATTTGCTGGGTGAAACAAAACGCATCCTGATTGATGCGGATTCCGAGATTCAACTCGGCTCTGTATTGAAAGCAACGTTCTTTGCTACTAACCATAGTATTCCGGATTCCGTCGGCGTATGTGTCGAAACACCGGAAGGCGCTGTTGTTCATACAGGTGACTTTAAATTTGACCACACTCCAGTCAATGGTCAATATGCAGATCTCCAGCGTATGGCACAGATCGGAACCAATGGCGTACTTGCCCTCTTGTCCGATAGTACCAACGCAGAGAAACCTGGATTTACACCTTCGGAGAAAAATGTGGGTATCGTTCTGGAAGATATCTTCCGCAAAGCAAGCCAACGTGTCGTTGTAGCAACATTTGCTTCCAACGTACACCGGATTCAACAGGTTATCAATGCAGCTGAAGTAACTGGACGTAAAGTCGCAGTTATTGGACGCAGTATGGTAAATGTGGTGGGTATTGCTTCTGAACTGGGTTACCTTGAGATTCCAGACGGCATGATCATTGAGCCGGAAGAAGTAGGCAAAATGGCTGCAGACCGTGTAGTAATTCTCTGCACAGGTAGCCAAGGCGAGCCGATGTCAGCATTGACACGGATGGCTCGTTCCACTCATCGTAAAGTAGATATTTTGCCTGGTGATACAGTAATTATTGCTGCAACTCCAGTTCCAGGTAATGAGAAATATGTAGGCCGTACGATTGATGAACTGTTCCGTCTGGGTGCCAACGTGCATTACAGCGGTGCAAACAGTGGCGTTCACGTATCCGGTCACGGTAGCCAGGAAGAGCTGAAACTGATGCTTAACCTGATGAAACCGAAATATTTCCTGCCGATTCACGGTGAATTCCGTATGCAGCGCCGCCACGCGGTACTGGCTGAATCTGTAGGTATTGAACCAGACAACATTTTCATTACGGATATTGGTGAAGTTGTTGAAATTCAAGGTGGAGCAGCACGCAAGGCAGGTAAAGTTACTGCAGGTAACGTGTTGATCGACGGCTTGGGTGTAGGCGATGTAGGTAACATCGTATTGCGTGACCGTAAATTGCTGTCACAGGATGGCATTCTGGTTGTCGTGGTAACACTGAGCAAACAGGATGGCAAAATTGTTTCCGGTCCGGACATCATCTCCCGTGGATTTGTCTATGTACGCGAATCGGAAGGACTGCTTGATGAAGCGAATCGCATCGTCAGCAGCACATTGCAGAAGTTGATGAGTGAGAACGTTAACGAATGGGCTTCACTCAAAACGAATGTTAAAGATGCACTCGGACGCTTCTTGTATGAGCAAACTCGTCGTAGACCGATGATTTTGCCAATCATTATGGAAGTTTAAAATAAATCAAACAAAAACATAAATTCAGGCACACAGTCGCCCCTTCTCTACGAGTAATATTGGACGGTTCCTCGTAGAGAAGGGGCTTTTTTTGTTTTTTTCTGGCCTTACACCAGATTATGGAGAAATTGATGAGTAATCGGGTATAAGTCAGCTGGAACATTCCCCATACTAAGGAAATACATTACATGTTTCTGGAGAAGGGGAGTAATCGAATGAGCGAATATATGAAAAACAAGCAAACACCCAAATCGGAACAACCGGGCACCGAGACACCGGAAGTGCCTGCACAAGAGGAAAAGGCGATGTCACCTGTAACGGAGGCTATTCAGCAATTTGGACAGACGCAGTCACCTGCAGCTGAATCGAACATTTTCTGTATGACCATTATCGGTCAGGTGGAAGGGCATTTAATTTTACCTCCGCAAAACAAAACAACAAAGTATGAACACCTCATTCCTCAGCTGGTTGCAGCAGAGCAGAATCAGCGAATCGAAGGAATTCTGATCATTTTAAACACGGTAGGAGGAGATGTGGAGGCGGGCTTGGCTATTGCTGAAATGATTGCTTCACTCAGCAAACCTACGGTTACTGTCGTCATTGGAGGAGGGCACAGCATCGGGGTTCCAATCGCAGTTGCTTCAACCTATTCCCTGATCGCGGGTAGTGCAACAATGACCATTCATCCGATCCGTATGAACGGACTCGTGATAGGCGTGCCTCAGACGTTTGAGTACATGGAGAAGATGCAGGAACGTGTCGTAAGATTTGTTACGTCGCACTCCAATATCTCTGAAGAAATGTTTAAGGAACTGATGTTTAAGACAGGTGAACTCAACCGCGATATCGGAACAGCTGTGGGTAGCGCAGATGCGGTTAAATATGGATTGATGGATGCCGTAGGCGGGATCGGTCAGGCCATCGCTCAATTGAATCAGCTCATAGGAGACAAAAGACAGACGCTGCAGGCAGGGGGTTATACCCAATGACACTCTACACAGTGATGCCACCTGAACTGTTGTGGTCAGGGATGTGGAATGAGGGAGAAGACACCCGGGAAATCAAGATGAACGGATTATTGATGCAGGTCAGACCTGTTAATGAAAATGAAGCTGTCATTGTACGTTTACTTGAATGCCCCTTGGAAGCTTATCTGAATCCCGCCAATATGCCCGGATCGATCGTTCCACTTTCGGGTAACCCGGGACCAACATAACGTGACCAAATAAGACAAATTGAGCAGAAAAAGAACATATGTACGGATTATATTTGTATGGTATAATATTCTTCTGGGGGTGACCTGATTTTGGCCAGAAGAAAAAAGAGGAAAAAAAAGGCCGCAGCATTTAGCGGCGTTTTAAAATATGAAATTTACGGCATTGTGCTTATTACCCTTGCTGTCATTGCCTTGTCGGGTGAAGCAACCGTAGGGCGCTCGCTTTCCAAGATGTTTGGATTGATGCTTGGCAAGTTCTATTTTGCGATTCCGCTTATAGGGATTTATTATGGCTTAATGGTGATGATTCATCGAAAATGGCCAAGTGGCTGGACAACGCGCAAGACAGGGCTCGTATTGCTGGTGTTTGCTTTAACCCTGATGAGTACCGTCTCTGCTATGCACCAGAAGCTTATACCGGTTGGAGCCCTTGAGCCTGGTGCTGTACTTACACAGATACATAATGATATGCAAACCGAGTTACTCACGCCTGCTGCGCCAGGCGAACGGGATTCGATGCTCAATAAGGACATTAGCGGCGGTTATATAGGAGCGGCGCAGTTTGCCTTGTTCTTGTGGTTGTTTGGCAGCTTGGGAGCACGATTGATTATGATCGTGATGTTCGTTATCAGTTTCATGCTAATTACCAATCTTTCTTATGTCGATCTGATTCGCATTTTCAGAACCAAGATATGGGATGCAGGAAGTGCGATGTACAAAAAGCTGGAAGCTAGACCAGCAGCACGTGCCACTTCAAGCTCGGCGGGCAAGAAAAGCGGGAATGTTCGCAAAGTGGTGCCTGTTCCAGTGGACGACGAGGAAGATGATGACGATGATATGCAGGATCAGCAACTACCGAAACGAAAAGCACCAATATTTTTCCAACTCTTTGGAAAATGGGGTTCTGATCGGGAACGGACGAAGGCTGAGCGTGGAGTGGCCGAGGATGATTCTTTAGATACGGAACATATCGTCTACCGAGCCGAGCAGGAAACGCCTGCAGATTCATGGCATGACGAGCCAATCATCGCATCCGATGTTATGGCTCCCGCAGCAGTTCCTGTGCAATCAAGACCTAATTCGGCTCCAATCATCCGTGACTTCTTTGAGCATGTCAGATCCGAGGATGCGGGTAAAGATGATGATCTGGATGATGCATATCCTTTCCCAGATGATCTAACGGCTAACATGCAGGGAGAAGGGATCCCAATCAAGATCTCAGATGAACTTGTGGATAACAATGAGTGGCCTGGAGCGACGGATGCTGTTGAGGGTAGTTCAGACGTTGGGTCTACGTTGAGCAATGGGGCTCAAGGTTCGGTTGTTTCAGATACGGAGGGGCAGGAAGTGCAGCCAGTTAAGCCACCACCACCACCTCCGAAACCTTATAAACTTCCGTCATTCAGGCTTCTTTCCAAGCCGAACAATGGAGGTAAGGGTGGCGACCAAAAGGATTATATGCAGACTGCACGCAAGCTGGAAGCAACGCTGGAAAGCTTCGGTGTTCGTGCCAAAGTACTTGAAGTAGTCAGAGGACCTGCTGTTACACGGTATGAGATCCAACCGGATATTGGTGTGAAGGTTAGCAGAATTGTAAGTCTGACAGACGATATTGCTTTAGCCCTGGCGGCAAAAGATATCCGAATGGAAGCACCCATTCCTGGTAAATCCGCTATCGGTATTGAAGTACCTAATGGAGAGGTATCCGTAGTAACAATGCGGGAGGTTATGGAAACAGCCACATTCCAGGAAGCTGAATCCAAAGTGACCATTGCATTTGGACGAGATATCTCAGGACAGACGATCATCGGTAATCTGGCTCGTATGCCCCATTTGCTGGTGGCTGGTGCGACGGGTTCAGGTAAATCCGTATGTATCAATGGTATTATTACGAGCATCCTGTACAAAGCGAAGCCGGATGAAGTGAAATTTTTGATGGTCGATCCCAAAATGGTCGAGCTAAACGTATATAACGGAATTCCGCATCTGATGGCGCCAGTCGTAACGGATCCTAAAAGGGCTTCACTTGCTCTCAAAAAGATCGTTGTTGAGATGGAGAAAAGATATGAGTTGTTCTCCAAATCCGGTACACGTAACGTTGAAGGTTATAACAATCTGATGAAAGACAACCCAGCGGCGGTTTTGCCTTACATCGTTGTTATCGTGGACGAGCTGGCTGACCTCATGATGGTTGCCGCCGGTGACGTGGAAGATGCGATTGCTCGATTGGCTCAGATGGCGCGTGCAGCGGGTATCCATCTGATCATTGCCACACAGCGCCCTTCTGTGGATGTTATCACTGGTGTAATCAAAGCCAACATTCCGTCCCGGATTGCCTTTGGTGTATCCTCTCAAGTGGATTCTCGAACCATTCTGGATATGGGTGGGGCCGAGAAGTTGTTGGGTCGGGGAGATATGCTGTTCATGCCAATGGGGGCTTCGAAGCCGGTTCGTGTACAAGGAGCTTTCATGAGTGATGAGGAAGTTGAAAATATCGTGAATTACGTGCGTGGTCAAGGTGAAGCGCAGTATGACGAATCCATTGTGCCAGAGGTGGACGATTCCGTTCAGGCAGCAGATGAAGTGCAGGATGAGTTATACGAACAAGCAGTGCAGATTATTTTGGAGGCGAAGCAAGCTTCCGTTTCTCTACTGCAGCGCCGAATGCGAGTGGGTTATACCCGCGCAGCACGTTTGATTGACTCCATGGAGGCCCGAGGTGTAATTGGTCCTTACGAGGGCAGTAAACCAAGGGAAGTATTGATCTCACTGGAACAGTATCAACAGAATAAAATAAGCTCGTAATACACAGCATGTGTAAACGATCCAAGCCCTTAACCTTATTGGTTGAGGGCTTTTTGCATGCCATTTGACTGAAGATTTGCCATGATGTCCAATGATCGGAGGATTTGGTGCATAGGAACGAAGTATGCTTGTCATAATAACCTTAGCGATTCTGTTAATCCCACAAGAGAAAGGTAGAGCACAGTCGATGCGAAAAATGAACATATGGCTTTTCACTGCTATTTTGCTGATGTCCGCATTGGGAATTCGTTATTTGCTTCCTGGGAATACAGCAACCGAAAGTCCAAACCCAAGTACCCCGCAAGTCGAAGAGAAGTCGATACCCACCTTTAGCACCAATGCTGTGAAATATGGAAGTTACGGTCAGGATGTATACGAGCTTCAAGGCCGACTGAAGTATTTGGGATTTTACAATGGTAAAATTGACAGTAATTTCGGCAGCACTACATTGAAATCGGTAAAATGGTTTCAATCGGAATTCGGCATGAAGGCAGATGGTGTCGTTGGAGCCAAAACCAAGCTGAAACTTTACAATGCTTCAAAACAATGGTCGCCAACAGAAACACCGTTGCACAAAGATCAAACTTCAGGAGATAGTGGGAAAAATAACAATACTGCGGATAAAGAGCAGGACAATATGGGCTCAGCCAATTCCATGGGGTTGTCGGAAAACGAAATCAAAATTATGGCTAACGCCGTATATGGTGAATCTCGCGGAGAGCCATTTGAAGGTCAAGTTGCAGTAGCGGCAGTTATCCTGAATCGCGTGAAATCACCGAGTTTCCCGAACACACCGTCAGGAGTAATTTTCCAGCCGGGTGCGTTTACTGCCGTTGCAGACGGACAGATTTATCTTGAACCGAATGCACAAGCTAAAAAAGCAGTTGAACAGGCGATGAATGGTTGGGACCCATCCGGTGGATGCCTCTATTATTTTAATCCGAAGACAGCTACATCCAAATGGATATGGACACGTCCTCAGGTAAAAACAATCGGGCAGCATATATTCTGTATGTGATGATCTTGGAAGCAACCAGAAGGCGTGACTTCGGTTGCTTCTTGCCTTTTGAATGGGTTAAAATGGTTGTTACGTTTAAGCTTCACTTCTTGCACGATAAATGACGCCGTAAAGGGGTTTTGACATTTGAATACATCAGGATTTGAACGAGGAAACCGGAAAGAATTCCGCATACATGTTCTTCCTACGAAACGTTTTAAGACATTTGCGATCTCACTTTACGCAGGGGTTCCCCTGCAGGAAGATACGGTTACCAAAGTAGCCTTAACACCTTTCGTACTTCGGCGTGGGACCGAATCCTATCCGGAAACAACGCAATTTCGTGAACAATTGGAACATTTGTATGGAGCGGGTTTTGGTTTTGATGTCTATAAACGTGGCGATTACCAGATCGTACAGTTCCGTATGGACACCATTAATGATTCCTTTGTTGGTGGGGACGAGCAGCTGTTGGATCGTTCTTTTGCTTTTTTGGGAGAGGTGCTTACACGCCCTGCACAGGAGGATGGACATTTCCGAACCTCTTATGTTCAAGCTGAGCGGGAGACTGTTCGCAAAATGCTGGAGTCCATCGTCAATGACAAAATGCGTTATGCTGCGGAACGTAGTATTGAGGAGATGTGTAAAAACGAACCTTACCGCTTGCACCCGCTTGGTGAGCGAAAGGATTTGCCGGGCATTGATCCAGATACATTGACAGCTTCGTATCAGGAATGGTTACAGCAGGCAAGTATGGACTTGTATGTGGTGGGCGACACCACACTGGAAGAGGTAGAGAATCTGGTACAGCGTTATTTCAATGTAGAACGTGCCACCTCTTCCGACTATCATACACAGGAAGCTATTCGTGGAGATAAAGAAGTGGAAACCGTTGTAGAACGGCTTAATGTTAATCAGGGTAAGCTCAATATGGGGCTTCGCACGTCTATCACATATGGTGACCCTCAGTATGCGGCAGCATTGATGTATAACGGCATTCTCGGAGGATATCCTCATTCCAAGCTGTTTGTTAATGTTCGTGAAAAAGAAAGTCTGGCGTACTATGCCTCATCGCGTTATGACGGACATAAGGGTATTGCAACGATCCAATCCGGGATTGAAATCCCCAATTACGAAAAAGCAGTCATGATTATCAAGCAGCAGCTGGATGAAATGAAGAACGGGAATATTACTGACCTGGAGATGTCTCAGACCAAAGCGATGATCCGTAATCTGCTCAAGGAAATGCAGGATTCTGCGTTTGAGCTAATTGCTTATGATTTCAATCGACAGTTATCCGGCAAAGAGCGGACCGCCGAGGAACTGCTGGCCCAGGTAGAACAGATCAGCAAAGAAAATGTTCGTGAGGCGGCAGAGAAATTCCGTCTGGATACGATTTATTTCTTGCGTGATGAGAAGGGGGAATAGTCGGTGGAGAGCATAACATACGATCGTTTGCAGGAAACGCTGTATTACGAAGTGATGGATAACGGGCTGCATGTTTATATTTTGCCTAAACCGGGTTTCCAAAAAACTTATGCCACGTTTGCAACCAAATACGGTTCGGTCGACAATCATTTTAAAGTTGAAGGACAGGAAGAAGTAAAGGTTCCGGACGGAATTGCTCATTTTCTGGAACACAAAATGTTTGAAGAACCGACAGGTGATATTTTTGCCACATTTGCTTCTCATGGAGCTTCTGCCAATGCTTTTACCAGTTTCGATCAGACTGTTTATTTGTTTTCGGCGACGGAATATGTCAATGAAAATATACAAACATTAGTTGATTTTGTGCAAAATCCTTACTTCACCGATCAGAATGTAGAAAAGGAAAAAGGGATCATCGCACAGGAAATTAATATGTATGCGGATAATCCAGATTGGCGCGTTTATTTTGGCCTGATCGAGGCGATGTATCAGAAACATCCCGTGCATATTGATATCGCCGGAACCGTTGAATCCATTGGCACCATAACCAAAGAAACGTTGTACACGTGTTACAACTCTTTTTATCATCCAAGCAACATGCTTCTGTTTGTCGTGGGTGGAGTAGACCCGCAGGAAGTGATTGATATGGTTCGTTCGAACCAGGCAAAGAAAAATTATAAACCTCAAGGAAAAATCGAGCGGATATTTGAACCGGAACCTGAGAAAGTGGGGGAAGCCAGACGTGAATCCAAGTTGGCCGTTTCTCTGCCCAAATGTTTGTTTGGCTTTAAGGAAACCGATGTGGGACTAACTGGAGAAGACCTGCTGCGCCGGGATATGACAACCAAACTAATGATGGATCTGTTATTTGGTTCCAGTACCTCGCTATTTCAAAAATTGTATGATGAAGACCTGATTTCGGACAGCTTTGGACATGAATATAACAGTTCGCCGCAATACGCTTTTTCTGCTATTGGCGGGGACACCAAAGACCCTGATCAACTGCTTGCGCGTATCCGTGAAGAAGTCGATGCTATTGTGGAAAAAGGCTTTGATGCAACCGATTTTGAGCGCGCACGCAAAAAGAAAATAGGTGGATATTTGCGTATGCTCAATTCACCAGAAAACATTGCAAATGAATTCACGCGGCAGCAATTCCGTGGTGGTGATTTTTTCAACATGCTCCCGTTGTATGAATCGCTTACACTGGAAGAGGTAAACCGCAGATTGAAAGAGCATATTCGTTGGGATCAACTGGCGATATCGCTTGTCGTGAGTCCTTAATATGGAGAGGGGAACAGGACAATTGAAGCCAATTGGAGAAATGACGGTACTTGTAACGGGCGCGAGCGGAGGCATTGGAGCGGCCATCGCAGAGCGTTTTGCCAAGGTGGGCATGAATGTAGTGATTCACTATATGAAATCGCATGAAGCAGCTAATGAAGCTGCGAGAAGGTGCATGGAACAAGGCAGTGGTAAAGTCATGACGGTGTCTGCTGATCTTCGCAGTCGGGAGCAAATTGAACGTATGCGTGAGAAGCTGGAATCACATGGGCTGATGCCGGATATTCTGGTGAACAATGCAGGGATATCTCATTATGGAATGCTGGCCGATGTTACGGAAGAAATCTGGGATGAAGTGATGGCGATCAACCTGAAAGGCACGTTCTTGTGTACACAGGAAATGATGCCTCACATGATCTCCCAAAGATACGGTCGAATCATTAACGTTTCGTCTATCTGGGGACTGTCGGGTGCCTCTTGTGAGGTGTTGTATTCTACAACCAAAGGTGGTGTAAATGCATTCACCAAAGCTCTCGCCAAAGAGTTGGCTCCATCTGGCGTAACGGTGAATGCTGTAGCTCCAGGCGCGGTTCAAACATCCATGTTGAACCATCTGGATCAGGATGAACTAAAAATGCTGGAAGAGGAAATTCCGGCAGGAAGACTCGCCCAGCCAGATGAAATCTCCTCACTGGTCTACTTCCTTGCACTTCCCGAGTCCGGATATATTAATGGGCAGATTATAAGTCCAAATGGTGGCTGGCTCACGTAATATATGGGTGCGCGAATTCAATTTTGTTTTAACTTCGTGGTATTGCCTTGATGGAAATTAATGATTTGTAGATAATCTTCGATTAATTCAAAAATGCTCGTATATAAAATGTCCGGGAAGCACATATTACAACTGTTGATTTTAAATCTCATGCGTCAAGCAAAGGAGGATTTATCATGTCAACAGAAAAAACGGTGCTCACGAGTTTTGACACTTGGAAGAAGTTTTTGGGTGACCGCGTACAGCAAGCAGAGAAGATGGGAATGAATGAAGAAACCATCAACAAACTTGCGTATGAAATCGGTGACTTCCTGGATGAGAAAGTAGATCCGGCGAACCCTTCCAACCGGGCATTGAAAGAACTATGGGAAGTCGGCGACGAGGATGAACGTCGTACGATTGCGTGCCTGATGGTCAAATTGGCCAAACAAAACGCATAAGATTACAGATGGAGAGCTCCCGCAAGGGGGCTTTTCTCTAATGATTACACATTGATTACAGACCTGTTCTTGTAATTCATTTTCTTTTTATATATCATTAACGTGACCCATTTTTAGAAGATATCTCAGATTGTCGTCCAATGGACGCGTTCTGTTACTGTCGAATAATGTGGAATAATGCTTTACGGGGTGTTTAAATGGAATCTAAACAATGGTATATGGAGTATAAAATACATAAGAACAGACCTGGCCTTTTAGGGGATATTGCCTCTATGCTGGGGATGCTTGAAGTAAATATATTGACCATCAACGGTGTTGAAGGCAAAACCCGGGGGATGCTGCTGGAATCGGACGATGACGAGAAGATCCGTCTGCTGGGTGAAATGCTTGGCAAAGTGAACAGCATAACTGTGTCTGCTTTGCGTCAACCGAAACTGGTAGATATTCTGGCTGTGCGTCATGGTCGTTATATTGATCGTGATTCGGATGATCGCAAAACATTTCGTTTTACGCGGGACGAACTTGGGTTACTTGTGGACTTTTTGGGTGAAGTATTTAAGAGGGAAGGCAATCAAGTCATTGGTTTGCGTGGAATGCCGCGTGTAGGCAAAACGGAATCCATTATTGCGGGCAGCGTATGTGCGATGAAGCGCTGGACGTTTGTTTCCTCCACACTTCTTCGTCAGACCATAAGAAGCCAGATGTCCGAGGACGAATTGAATCCAAACAATGTGTTTATCATTGACGGAATTGTCAGTACGATTCGTTCAAGCGAACGGCATTATAATCTGTTACAGGACATCATGACGATGCCAAGCACCAAAGTTATTGAACATCCGGATATTTTTGTGCAGGAGTCTGAATATGATTTTAATGATTTTGACATTATTATTGAACTGCGCAACAATCCGAATGAAGAAATTATTTATGATACGTTTACGGCCAGCTACACCGACGAACTGTAACGCTCCGTACGGGATCATGAAATAGATAAGCAACAACCATAGAGATAAACATAAGGAGGAGATGGCATGTCTGAACTGGGTCAGCAGTTAAGAGAGGCCCGGCTGCAAAAAGGGATGAGTCTTGACGATGTACAGGAAATGACTAAAATTCGCAAGAGGTATTTGGAGGCAATAGAGGCAGGAGACTACAAAGTGCTGCCTGGTAGCTTCTATGTGCGTGCATTTATCAAAACCTATGCGGAAACGGTGGGACTAAATCCTGATGAGCTGCTGGAGGGACATAAGAAAGATGTACCTGCAGAAGAAACGGAAGCAACCATGGAGCCGGTTATTCAAAAGCGTTCAAGCCGCCCGGTAGAGCGCAGTAACCGCTGGATGTCTGTTGCGCTGATGTGGACTTTTCCGGTATTAATTCTTGTGTTGTTGTACGTGTATGTAGTGATGAACAGGGATGATTCGGATACACAAGGGCTGGATCAGACGAAGATCACAGACAGCCAGCAGCAACCTCAAGATAAACCGGATGAGCCTACAGATAATGGCCAAGCTTCTAATCCTCCAGCGAATGAATCAGGTAGCGGAGAAACGAATGAAGGCGAAGCAGGCGGTAACGGTGGCGGAACAGCAGAGGGGCAGACTGACGGACAGACGGATGGGCAAACGACGGGTGAAAATGAAGAGAACCCAACGGATAATCCGCCAGCTTCTGTATCTGTTGCTGAAGACGGAAAATCAGGCAATATTACGAACTTCAAAGTAAACGGCAGTGCAGGGCAGCCTGTGACCGTTACAATTAAAGCAACGGGGCATAGTTGGCTGGAAGTATACAAGGGCGAGAACTCTAGTGGAGAAAAGTTAGAGTACGGCAACACCGCTGAAGGAGACAGTTATACTTTTGAATTGGACAGTGCAGGAATGTACATTAAGTCCGGTTACGCTGCAGCGACCACAATTGAGGTTGCAGGGCAGGTTGTGACAGACGGGAAAGCGACAAACCGCATTCGGTTAAGACTTGGTGAGGATACGTCCTCCGCAGGTACTGAAGGCACTACGACGAATGAAACAGGAAGCACTACCGAAGGAAGCACCGGCACTAACGGCGAATAACCAAAGTTTCTGCGGGAGACACTAACCTTGTCTTAACTTGCAGTCAACTTTTGGTGAAGTGAGGTGGATGGCTGTGACAGTCAGCTGGATCGTAACAGGTTTGGGGATCATTGTCAGCCTCCTGGGTTATTACTTGACCCCAACTGCTTGGGGTTACGGTATTTTGGGTTTTGGACTTGCACATGTACTTCTGGGTGTGCTTGACATGTTCAGACAGCCTAATCGCAGCCGTTATTAGAATGGCAGCCGCATGGTAAGCATTTTTGGCAACCACCTCAAGTGGCAGCCAAAAATGCTTTTTTATTTTGAAAAACCTCATAAAATTAGACTTTTGCTTGGCGTATCCTCTATAATGTTACAGAACATATGATTAACTGAAAGGGTGACTGGTTTGAGTTCAGAAAATTCATTTGATATCGTGTCCAAAATGGACTTGCAGGAATTGACAAATGCCGTAACACAAACGGAAAAAGAAATTGGCACGCGTTATGACTTCAAGGGCAGCAAGAGCAGTCTGAAACTGGATAAGGATGCGTTAACGATCGTATCTGATGATGAGACCAAACTCAAGGCTGTTATCGATGTACTGCAATCCAAGATGGCTAAGCGGGGTTTACCTTTAAAAAACATTGATTATGCAAAAGTAGAACCAGCTTCTTCAGGTACAGTCCGCCAGCGTTTGAATTTCAAGCAGGGGATTGATCAGGATATCGCTAAAAAAATTAATATTCTGATTCGTGACTCCAAGATGAAAGTGAAGAGTCAGATTCAGGGAGATCAGCTCCGGGTAACAGGTAAAAGTAAGAATGATTTGCAGGCAGTTATGCAGTTATTGAACGGTGCCAATTTGCCTCTGGACCTGCAATATACAAATTTCAAATAATATCTCCTTTTTGTAGCTAGACGTGTTTTTTGACACTGCAATTGGCGTATATTATACTAAGTGTGCATTGCTGGCAGATAAGCATCAAAGCCCAGTCATCATCGTTTGCTGACTTTGTGAAAAGCAGTACATCTTCTGAAAGTCACCGGAACGTTTAAAACGGTTTTGCGTTTGAACGGTTGACTTTATTTTTTGCGTTTTTACATAGTGAGAGCACTTTTAGTGCTGATTGACAGTGAAACTGTAAATTTCATGTTCCGGATGATGAATACGGGATTAAGATGAATGTTTGGAGTAATGGAGGATAAGAGGGAGGGCGTCTTGTGAATTTACCCAACCGGATTACGCTTGCACGAATTTGCTTAATCCCTTTTTTGATGGTGTTCCTGCTCGTAGATTTTCCGTTCTATCCAGAGCCGTTGCAATTGGGAAGCTTATCGCTCCCGTATAATCAGTTGATTGCTGCTGTCATTTTTATCATTGCAGCAAGCACGGATGGAATTGACGGCTATCTGGCGCGGAAAAATAATATGGTCACCAACCTGGGGAAATTGCTTGATCCGCTGGCTGACAAGTTGTTGGTTACTGCGGTGCTAATTTCTCTTGTGGAAATGGGCAAGTTGGATTCCTGGATTGCTGTGGTCATTATTAGTCGTGAGTTTGCGGTTACCGGCTTGCGTCAGATTGCGTTATTGGATGGTTCGGTTGTTGCGGCAAGTGCCTGGGGCAAACTGAAAACCGTCGTGCAAATTGTGGCGATTGTACTGCTGTTGTTGAATAATTTCCCGTTCTCATTCACGGGTATTCACATGGACGTTATTGCCGTTTGGGCTGCAGCGATTATTACGATTTGGTCAGGCATTGATTACTTTATCAAAAACAAAAATTTGCTTCATTTATCGAAAGCGTAACGTTTGAGGTTAAATGGGTAAGTATGAAGAAATCATTTGTACGAAGGGCAATAGGAAATTATCCTATTGCCCTTTGATCACTCACCACGTGTACAGGAGGATGCTGAATGAAGGCAGAAATCATTGCAGTTGGCACAGAATTGTTGCTTGGACAAATTGTGAATACCAATGCTCGATATCTATCCCGTGAATTGGCTGCAATCGGGATTGATGTATATTTCCAAACGGTGGTTGGTGATAATCTAAATCGACTTAGTGACGCTATTCGCATCGCTCAGGGTCGTGCAGACGTCATTTTATTTTCTGGGGGCATCGGTCCTACACAGGATGACCTGACCAAGGATGCGATCGCGGCGGTCTTGAACCGCAAGCTGCATATAGATCGAATGGCCATGGACAAAATCGAGAGCTTCTTCCGAGATCGTAATGTAGACATGACCGAAAACAATCGTCGTCAGGCAATCGTTATAGAAGGCGGGACACCGCTGGCGAACGAAACAGGCCTTGCCGCAGGAAATGCGATTTCTGACAATGGCAAGCATTATGTAGTGATGCCTGGACCACCGAAAGAGCTAATTCCTATGTTTGAACAGGAAGTTAAGCCTTGGTTGTTCCAGCATGTACTGACAGAAGAAATGCCGATCTACTCGAAAATGCTGAAGTTTGCAGGAATTGGCGAATCGGCATTGGAAGACCGACTCCTTGATCTGATTGATACACAGACAGATCCTACCATTGCTCCTTATGCAAGTGAGGGAGAAGTTACGGTACGTGTATCTACAAAGGCTCCAAGTGAGAATGAGGCAAAGCTGAAGCTGGATGCAATGGAAGTTCAGATTCGGGAACGATTGCCAGAGCATCTCTACGCGAACGAGGATGTGCCTATAGAGTACACAATTGTAACGATGATGTCTGATATGGGTCTGACTCTTAGCGCGGCTGAGAGCTGCACAGGAGGGCTCGTCATGCAAAGTCTGACATCAGTTCCTGGCAGTGCGTCGATGCTTAAGGGCGGAATTGTATGTTACTCCAATGAAATTAAAGAGAAGCTGCTCCATGTGCCGCATTCCTATCTGGAAGGTGAAGATGCACCGGGCGCAGTGAGTCCGGAAGTGGCCAAAGTGCTGGCAGAGCAGATTCGAATGATTGGGGATGCCGACTTCGGTCTGTCAGTGACAGGTGTAGCGGGACCTGGTTATTCCGAACGCAAACCGCCAGGTCTTGTCTTCATCGCTCTGGCAGAGCGTGGTAAAGAGACAGAAATTCATGAACTGCGCATTAATGGCAATCGGGAGACGGTTCGGATTCGTTCAGCGAAAGCGATTCTTTACCGTTTGTGGCGCAAGCTTGTGGAGATGGACTAGTTAAGAGCTCGGATTGCATTTGCCAAGGCAAGCAAGTATAATAAAGGAAGACGGAAGAACCGTAAAATCAGGCTTTACAGCCTTGTTTACGGTTCTTTTTTCTGTTTAATGGAAAGTTTCCTTGAGGAAGAGGCGCCTCGGCCTTTACAAAAAAAACGAATGTATGTTCGAAAAAAAGCTTGGCAAACGTGTTAAAACAAGGTATCATTATCTTATAAACAGTAAAGGGTGTGAGCTTATTGTCAGACCGTCGTGCCGCGCTTGATATGGCGCTCCGTCAAATAGAGAAGCAATTTGGTAAAGGATCCATCATGAAACTGGGTGAGTCGACTCACATGAATGTGGAAATTATACCCAGCGGTTCCTTGGCTTTGGATATTGCATTAGGAACAGGCGGCTTGCCTAAAGGCCGTATTGTTGAAATATATGGACCTGAATCTTCTGGTAAAACAACCGTAGCATTGCATGCTATCGCTGAAGTACAAAGAGTGGGTGGACAAGCTGCATTTATCGATGCCGAGCATGCTCTTGACCCACAATACGCCAGTAAACTGGGTGTTAACATTGACGAATTGCTTCTGTCTCAGCCAGATACGGGTGAGCAAGGGCTTGAAATTGCAGAAGCTCTTGTACGTAGTGGTGCTGTGGACATTGTCGTTATTGACTCTGTGGCTGCATTGGTACCAAAAGCAGAAATCGAAGGCGAAATGGGTGATTCCCATGTCGGTTTGCAAGCGCGTCTGATGTCTCAGGCACTGCGTAAACTGTCTGGTGCAATCAGTAAATCCAAAACGATCGCGATCTTTATCAACCAACTTCGTGAAAAAGTCGGGGTTATGTTTGGTAACCCAGAAACAACACCTGGTGGTCGTGCCCTGAAATTTTATTCCACGGTACGTCTGGATGTACGCCGTATTGAGAGTATCAAATCAGGAAATGACATGATTGGTAACCGTACGCGTATTAAAGTGGTGAAAAACAAAGTAGCACCTCCGTTTAAACAAGCGGAAGTGGATATCATGTACGGTGAGGGTATTTCGAGAGAAGGCAGTATCATTGACATTGGTACTGAGCTGGACATCGTCAATAAAAGTGGTGCATGGTACTCATACGAAGGCGAGCGTTTAGGACAAGGCCGTGAGAACGCGAAGCAGTTCATGAAAGAGCATAAAGATATTGCTGAAATCATTGAACAAAAAATTCGTGTAGCCAGTAACTTGACTACTGCAGTTCCTGCGCCAACTAGCGAAGAGCAACAAAAAGAAGCAGCAGAAGAACAAGAACTATTTGAAATTAACGAGTAACCCTCCCTTGTAGGAAGGGCCCTAGAGGGCCTTGCCCTCTGAACTCCCAAAGCTTGTCTGATTGAGCTTGCTCGATCTAGCTTGGGGTATGGTGTGTGCGCTCGCGCTGTCCAACAGCCTCTGTCCGAATGGGCAGAGGCTATTGACACGTTTACTATTAGGGAGAGGCCGGATATTGTTTCCGGCCTTTTGTATTAGCGTCTGATGTCTCTGTGAAGTTACGCTAAACGTATTCAGTGTAGCTGTGTTATCTCCGTCGGAGATGTATTCGAGGAAGTCTTTTATTTTGCTATGTACTTGTCAGTTAGGCCGTGCAGTTCAGACACACAAAATGACATGGAAGGGGAGACCGAAATGGATCAACATGAAGATGATTTATATGAAGAAGCCGAGCTGGAGGGAATCTCCCAATTCCCGGATAACGAAGAACTTACCATTACACGAGTTGAACGAACGAAGAGCAGGGAAGCTCGTTACCGAATTACCTTTGGTTTATATTCAATTACGGTGCTTGAAGATGTAATGATTAAATATCGGATGACCCGGGGAAATACGTTTCTGAAAAAAGACTTGGAAGATATCATCGTAGCTGACGAGCGACAGCGGACGTATGTGCAGTCTTTGCGATATCTGGAGCATAAACCTCGGACACGCCACGAATTAAGTCAGAAGCTTCGTCAGAAAGAGTTTGCTGCACCGTTGATTGAAGAGGCCCTGGATCGGCTTGAGCGGGAGAATTTGGTCGATGACGAACTGTTTGCGAAGGAATGGACTCGTCAGCGTATGGAGGGCCAGCGGAAGGGAAAACTGTGGATAAGGCAAGAGCTGCGTCAAAAGGGCATTGCCAATGAACTGATTGCTGAAGCGCTGGAAGGTGTAAGTACAGATGCGGAATTTGAGACGGCTCTAACCGCCGGACGCAAAAAATGGAATCAGGTCAAAGGAGACATCCAGGAGAAGAAACGTAAAACGCTTCCCTTCTTGATGCGACGAGGTTTTTCCATGGATATGGTGCGTCGGGTCGTGAATTGTTTAATTGAAGAAGACGAGGTTAAAGACCCCGAAGAAGACGAAGCGTTGTTATGGGATTAGCAGACTGGACTCACTATACTGCATTCTCTTGACAATTTCTTTCGTCAAATACTAAAATGGACATGAGTCTGTAAGAAATGGACAACCCTTTTTCCTTCCAAAAAAGCGGTTTCTGTTTTTTAAGATTTATACCATTCATGATTATGGGTTCGTCGGAGACGGCGGATAGTGCGTGGAGACATGTACACTTGAAATGAAAATCGGCGGGGGATCGCCGTGAGTATTCGTTATTCCCAAAAATATGTAAGGCTTGAAAACAACAAATTGACCCAAGGAGTGCCTTGGAGGAACCAACGAGGAGGTGAACAGTATGGACATCGTAATCACGATCGTTCTCGTTGTGGCCGCGCTCGTTATTGGGTTCGGAGTAGGGTATTTTATTCGCAAATCTCTTGCAGAGGCTAAAATCTCCAGTGCGGAACAAGCTGCCGTGCAAATCGTGGAGAACGCGAAGAAAGAGGCAGAGGCACTGAAGAAAGAAACGGTGCTGGAAGCGAAGGACGAAATCCATCGCATTCGCGCCGAAGCTGAAAAAGACACTCGTGAACGTCGGAACGAAATTCAACGACAAGAAAGACGATTGTTGCAAAAAGAAGAGTCGCTGGATAAAAAATTGGAATCACTCGAACGTAAAGAAGAGCAAGTGGCTAACAAAGAGAAACGAATTGATGAGACACAGCAGCAGATCGAGATGATCTACAAAAACCAGGTGACGGAGCTGGAGCGCATATCCAACCTCACTATGGAAGACGCACGCAGTATCATACTGTCCAACGTAGAACAGGAAGTTCGTCATGAGACGGCTCAAATGATCAAGGACATTGAACAGCAAGCGAAGGAAGAAGCGGACAAAAAGTCCCGCGAGATTATTACACTCGCCATCCAACGTTGTGCGGCTGATCACGTAGCGGAGACAACGGTATCCGTTGTTACTTTGCCAAATGAAGAAATGAAAGGCCGGATTATCGGTCGTGAAGGACGTAACATCCGTGCGCTTGAAACCCTTACAGGGATTGACCTCATTATCGATGATACGCCAGAAGCTGTTATTCTGTCGGGCTTTGACCCGATTCGCCGTGAAATCGCCCGTACTGCCCTCGAAAAACTGGTGGCTGATGGACGTATTCACCCGGCACGGATTGAAGAGATGGTGGAGAAATCCCGCAAAGAAGTGGATGAGCGTATCCGTGAATACGGTGAGCAAGCTACCTTTGAAGTGGGCGTGCATGGTCTGCATCCGGACTTGATTAAAATTCTGGGCCGGTTGAAGTTCCGTACAAGCTACGGTCAAAACGTCTTGAAACATTCGATGGAAGTCGCTTATCTGGCTGGATTGATGGCTGGCGAACTCGGAGAAGACGTAACCTTAGCAAGACGTGCAGGTCTATTGCATGACATCGGTAAAGCGCTGGATCACGAAGTGGAAGGATCACACGTCGAAATCGGCGTGGAACTAGCGAAGAAATACAAAGAACATCCGGTTGTAATCAACAGTATCGCGTCCCATCACGGGGATTGCGAAGCGACTTCGGTTATTGCCATGTTGGTTGGCGCAGCAGATGCGCTCTCCGCAGCAAGACCAGGCGCACGCCGCGAAACGCTGGAAACGTATATCAAACGACTGGAGAAGCTGGAAGAGATCTCGGAATCGTTCGAAGGTGTCGAGAAATCGTATGCCATCCAGGCCGGACGCGAAGTTCGCGTTATGGTACAGCCTGAGAAAATCGACGATGCTGAAGCCTTCCGCCTCGCGCGTGACATCACGAAGATGATCGAGAACGAACTCGATTATCCGGGTCACATCAAAGTCACCGTCATCCGGGAAACCCGTGCGGTTGAATACGCAAAATAGAGCATTACGGAAAAGTGGCCGCAGTAGTGGGCCACTTTTCCTTTTGATAGCTTGTTAAAAGGCATTTAATAAAAAAAAATGGTGAGCAAGAGATAGAGGTCCTGCGAAGTTTCGGATGCTTTGAAGTAGGCTGCGCTTGGTAGGGTTTAAGGAGGCAGTAAAATGAAAGTTTTGTTTATTGGTGATATTGTGGGGAACGTGGGGCGTAAGGCATTGAAGGAAAACCTTCCCTACCTCAAAACGAAGTATAAGCCACATGTGGTCATTGTTAATGGGGAAAATGCAGCGGCAGGCCGGGGAATCACCGGGGCAATTGCAAATGAGTTTTTCAACTGGGGTGTGCATGGCATCACCCTTGGTAACCATACCTGGGACAATAAGGACATATTTGATTTTATAGATGATGAGCCACGTATGATTCGTCCTGCGAACTTTCCGCCGGGAACACCAGGCAGAGGATACACCGTAGTCAAAGGAGAAGGCAAGGAGCTGGCGATTGTCAACCTACAAGGCCGGACGTTCCTGCCTGCTCTGGATTGTCCATTCCGCGTTGCCGATGAGATTGTGGATGAACTGCGTCAAGACCATAAATGTATTCTGGTCGATATGCACGCTGAAGCAACGTCAGAGAAGATCGCCATGGGCTGGCATCTGGATGGACGTGCGTCGCTGGTCGTAGGTACACATACACATGTGCAGAGCAACGATGATCGTATTTTGCCAGGAGGAACAGCTTATTTAACCGATGCGGGTATGGTAGGGCCGCGTGACGGCATATTGGGCATGGAGCGTGAAGCGGTGCTTCGCAAGTTCTACACCCAGCTTCCGGTACGATTTGTTGTGGATGATGGCAAATGGCATTTCCACGGTGTATTTGTGGAGATCGATGAAGCCACAGGTGCTGCAACACGCATTGAGAAAATTCGTCTGATGGAGGACGAGTGGCGCATGGAATAGGGGTATTGTCCCAATTTGCAGGGAAACCCGTCTAAAAAGAAGGAATTTTTTTGCCTCCCGCGAATAACATCTAGTAAGTGGAAACAAACATTCAACATTCCCAGGGAGGTACTTACCATGGAAGTATTAAAAGTTTCAGCAAAGTCCAATCCCAATTCCGTAGCCGGCGCTCTTGCAGGTGTTCTTCGTGAACGTGGAAATGCTGAACTGCAGGCAATTGGAGCGGGAGCACTGAACCAAGCCATTAAAGCGGTAGCGATAGCCCGGGGATTTGTGGCACCAAGCGGAGTTGACTTGATTTGTATTCCAGCTTTTACAGACATTGTGATCGACGGCGAGGACCGAACGGCCATTAAGCTGATTGTGGAGCCCAGATAATACATGCGTTTATGCATTGAACCTGTTTACGAAGTAGACAGGTTTTTTTGCGTTTTATTCCATAACATAACCGTTTAGAAGGAGAGATTGTGATGCACAACTGCCGAGTAGCCGATTTTCATTGTGATGCTTTGAGTAAAATGCTGATGAACCCTAGCCATTCATTTGAAAATGCTTCACAGCTGGATGTGAATCTGGAACGTATGAGAGAAGGTAACATTGGTTTGCAGGCCTTTGCAATCTATTTGCCCGAAGTGCTTGGCAGAGGAAAGTTTGAACATGTGATGGGCCAGTTGGACACCTACCGCAAGCGAGTGGAGATAACCAAAGAACGAGCTGAAGGCACAAATACATTGTTATGGCGAGAACAGCTTACGCAGATCGGGAAAACGGACAGACCATGGGGACTACTTACACTTGAAGGTGTCGATGGACTGGAGGGCAATCTCTTTTATCTGGAGTTATGTTATCAAATGGGTGTGCGGATCGTTGGCCTTACCTGGAACTATGCCAATTGGGCAGCTGATGGTGTACTGGAGAAACGTGGGGCGGGACTTACGGAGAAGGGCAGAGAGCTGGTTCAACTGTGTAACCAAATCGGCATGCTGCTGGATGTATCACATCTGACCGAGAAAGGCTTCTGGGAGCTTGCTGACCTTAGTGAACGTCCTTTTATCGCTTCGCATTCCAACAGTTATGCCATATGCCCGCATGTGCGTAATCTGAAGGATGATCAGATACGGGCCATTATTGCCCGGGAAGGGCGTATTGGGCTGACGTTTGTACCGTGGTTTGTGAAGCAGGAAGGCGAAGTATGTATTGAAGATCTATTGCCTCATATTGAGCAGATATGTTCTCTGGGTGGGGAGCATCATCTGATGATGGGGTCTGATTTTGACGGAATTGCTACGTATATCCATGACCTTGAACATACCGGGCAGTATCCGAAGTTGATAAATACGCTGCTCAAGCACTACGACGAATCACTCGTTCACGGTTGGATGTGGGGCAATGCGATGAGTTATTTAGGAGAAAACTTGCCAAGGGAAAATTTGTAGGTGGAACATGGTAAATCATGATACCGATGGTCGCTGAAGAAAACGAGCTGGAAGGAGTATCCGTCCATGTTCAGATGGATTTACCAAATGCAGGGGATTAATGATTGCAAAATAAGTGTATTTCATGAATTTTCAGCAGTTCGTTTTCATTTCACTTCAAAAAGGGGTATAATACCATAGGATTGTTAAGAGCCTGGCTACAGGCCATAGATAAACAAGGAGTGAAATTCACAATGAGCAAAACAGTACCTGTGGGCGTATCTGCCCGTCACATTCATGTATCTCAAGAGCACGTTGAAATTTTGTTTGGTAAAGGCTACGAATTGACCGAGTTTAAACCTCTGTCCCAACCAGGACAATATGCTGCTAACGAAACAGTAGCGGTTATTGGTTCGAAAGGACAGTTTGATAAAGTGCGTATCCTTGGACCTGTTCGTCCGGAAACACAACTGGAAATCTCGATGACAGATTCTTTCGCTATTGGTGTTAAGGCACCTGTTCGTGAATCCGGAAGCATCGAAGGTACTCCAGGTATTACGATTAAAGGACCTGCTGGCGAAGTTACAATCGATAAAGGTGTTATCGTTGCTGCTCGTCATATCCACTTCCATACTTCTGATGCTGCTAAATGGGGCATTGAGGACAAACAATTGCTGAAAGTTCGTCTGGGTGGAGATCGTGGTCTGGTACTGGAAAATGTACTGGCTCGTGTATCGGATTCCTTTGCACTGGACATGCATATTGATACGGATGAAGCTAATGCAGCTGGCGCTCGTAACGGCGATACTGCTGAAATCATCGACTAATCACATGGAACAATCTTCAGCCGTGATCTTGGCGGTTTGAATGAACGTATAAACCTGAGTATATCCACGCGTCGCTACATTCGACCTGGGATAGCTCAGGTTTTTGTGTATTTTCGGGCTGTTTAGCAGACCTGCGCAGATTTCGGGATAGGCGAAGGGGCAGCGGCTTTGGATGTGGAACTACAGCCCAATTCATGTTATAATTTGCTGTAATGCTCTTTTGATGTATAAAGCGTGCAAATCACGTGAAACAAGATGAAATAACGATTTTTTATTAATAGAGGCTGTAAGGAGTGACCGAAGGAAATGGCTAAAGACTCAAAAAAGGATTACTCCCAATATTTTGATTTCTCCGATGCCAAAGTAATTTCGCAAGATGAATTCAGCAAAAAGATAAGAATCCGGGGCCGGGAGATTAACATCAAATCCGAACCTAATCATCGTCAGGAGAAACAACGGGGCAAGGAAGACGTCCAGGTGCTTTACGAAACAGCCGTACCCGAGGAACTGAAAAACGTGGGGAAAGGCAAACACTATATCGTATATACGTATGGATGCCAGATGAATGAGCATGACTCGGAGACCATCAAAGGATTGCTTGAATCGATGGGCTATCAGGCTACCGAGGATCGCAAAGAGGCAGATATCATTCTGTTAAACACATGTGCGATTCGAGAAAATGCGGAAGATAAAGTGTTTGGTGAGCTGGGCCATCTGAAAACCCTGAAAATCGAACGTCCAGGTTTGTTACTGGGTGTGTGTGGCTGTATGTCGCAGGAAGAAGGCGTCGTGAACCGGATCATGCAGAAGCATGGTTTTGTGGATATAATTTTTGGTACACACAACGTACATCGGCTGCCACACCTGATTCAAGAAGCGCTGTTCAGTAAAGAAATGGTTGTTGAGGTATGGTCCAAGGAAGGCGACATCATTGAGAACCTACCGAAAAAACGTGAGGGCATGCGCGGCTGGGTGAACATTATGTATGGTTGCGACAAGTTCTGTACATATTGCATCGTCCCGTTCACACGGGGGAAAGAGCGCAGTCGACGTCCAGAAGATGTTATTGCCGAAGTTCGTGAACTGGCAAGACAAGGCTTCAAGGAAATCACGCTGCTCGGCCAGAACGTCAATGCTTATGGCAAAGACTTCACGGATCTGAAGTATAGCTTCGGTGACCTGATGGATGATATCCGCAAAATCGATATTCCACGGGTTCGGTTTACAACCAGTCATCCACGTGACTTCGATGATCATCTGATTGAGGTGCTTGCGAAGGGCGGGAACCTGGTGGAACATATCCATCTGCCTGTGCAGTCTGGTAGCACGGAAGTGCTGAAACGTATGAGCCGCAAGTACAGTCGGGAACACTACCTGAAGCTTGCTGACAAAATTAAAACTGCAATTCCAGATGTCGTGTTAACCACTGATATTATCGTTGGTTTCCCGGGGGAGACGGAAGAGCAGTTCGAAGATACGCTGTCACTGGTCAAGGAAGTTGGCTACGATTTTGCCTACACATTCATCTACTCTCCGCGTGAAGGTACACCTGCTGCGGTGATGGAGGATAACGTGCCGATGGACGTGAAGAAGGAACGTTTGAAACGCTTGAACGAGACGATCAACGCATACAGCCATAGCAGCAATGAAAAGCAGCGCGGCAAGGTTGTTGAAGTGCTGGTCGAAGGTGAGAGCAAACGGAATTCCAATGTTCTGGCAGGACGTACACGCAGCAACAAGCTGGTGCACTTTGAAGGACCTAAAGAATTGATCGGTACTTTTGTACATGTAGAAATCACCGATCCAATGACTTTCTATATTCGGGGCAACCTGCTCTCAGAGCCAGTAGCCGCCAATCAGTAATACACAAACCAAATAAGATGAATGTCTTTTTGCACTTGGCGGGTTACGGCCCAGCGTAGCGAAGGTGACGGAATCGATTCTGTAGAAGCGAAGCGTTCGCCTTTGTCTCCAAATTTTATCCACAGACTATTACAATCAGAAAAATTTGGAGACAACAGCGATCGAAAGAACGATCCGTAACCGCAGCGGTCACTCAAGCAGTTAACTAAGCTTAGTGCAACATCGAGTATTTCATCTTATATCATCTCATAGAATGGAGTGATTTCGAGTGGCGCAGGAAGAAGTGCAGTACAACCCTTATGGAATGCCTACCTACGATACGCGCGATCTGGTTATACGCGACGACATTATGGGAAAAGCCAAAGAATTGGCTGATATGCTTGGAACGAGCGAGGAAGTTAAACAGTTCCAACAGGCTGAGTCCAAAATTCGCGATCATGAGCGCATCCAACAATTGATTGCAACGATTAAGAAGAAACAAAAGGAAATCGTTGCTTTTGAAAGCTTCAAAAATGCAGACATGGTCAGCAAAATTGAACAGGAAATTGAGGATCTGCAGGCAGAGTTGGACGGCATTCCACTCGTTACGGAATTCCAGCAAAGTCAAAGCGATATCAATTATTTGCTTCAGCTTGTTATTTCTGTAATTCGGGATACCGTCTCCGAGAAAGTGAACGTGGAGGCAGGTACGGATTCACCTCCGACCAGCTGCGGGTAAGTGAACGGAAGGGTGCGGACGCAGTCCGCGCCTTTTTTGATCATCTCAGACTCCACGTGGTGGGGTTATTTTGTGTGGTGGCCTGATCAAGACAACTTCACTGGATAAGACCTGTTCCGTAAGAGCAGGCTTAATATAATAACGAAGCACTTTAGATCAACTACGAAAAGAACCAATGCTGGTAAAATCATCAACAACATACATCATGGGCTTTATACTTAAAGTGCACTAAAGGGGAAATCAATATGGGTATTTTGGACAAAATGGTTGCAGAAGGAAACGGAAGATTTTGGGGCTTTCTCGGTTGTCGGTTTATTAAAGGTGACGGAGAAGAAGTACAGATCGCGCTGACAGCGGGCGAACATCACACTAACTCCATGGGGATTATTCATGGTGGAGTGCTGACGTCCCTCATGGATCAGGCGATGGGCATGGTAGCTACAGCCGCAATGGCAGTAGACAGTTGTGTGACTACCAACCTGAATGTTCATTTCTTGGCACCCATGAAACAAGGGGAATTAATCGTGACATCAACGATCCTGCATCAAGCGGGGCGTAGTGTGACGGCACAATCTGAGGTCCGGGATGCATCTGGAACGTTGGGATGTATGGCAACAGCTACATTCCGTATAGCGCGAGTAAAAGCGCAAAACACGGAATCTCAAGGTTGACAAAAGATATTATTATGTCATAATGAAAATATCAAAATGAGAATAGTCGGTGGTGCCCATGAGCGAAAACTACGAACAATTCAATGCTGAAAGCGATGAACAGGCAGCACGTGCCTATAATTCCAAGAAATATCGTACACCCGATGGTGTTCCTGCGGATATCGTCATGTTTACCTTGACCAAGCGGGAACGCAAGACGGTAACCAAGACACTCCCAATCCGGGAGTTGAAGGTCATGCTGATCAAACGCAAAGGTTGGCCTTTTGCGGGAAGATGGGCGTTGCCCGGTGGATTTTGTCAGGAAAATGAATCCATCTATGGTGCTGCAAAGCGCGAGTTGATGGAAGAGACAGGTGTGGACGGCGGACATCTGGAGTATTTGAATGTATATAGTCAGCCTGGGCGTGACCCCAGAGGATGGATTATCTCACATGCGTTTTTTGCACTGGTAGAGGAATGGATGTTGGAACACCGTCAGGCTGCAGATGATGCTGAGGATGTTGGATTATTTACGATTCAGGAAGCTTTGCAAGAGCTCGAGCTTGCCTTTGATCACCGGACGATTATAGAAGATGCGTACCGGCGTATTCAACAGCAAATGCTGGAAACGACGATTGCACGACAGTTCCTGCCTCGTGATTTTACACTAAGCGAGTTATACCAAGTGATTCAGAGTGTTGTACCTGACTTTGAAGAACCGAATTTCATTCGGAAGATCACTTCTACACGCAGCCGCAAAGGCATTGTGGAAGAGGTTCGGGATGAGGAGGGCAACCTGCTAAGCTCCAATCAATATTCACAGCGTCCGGCCCAGCTATACCGTTTTACGGAGCTTGTACCTCGTCTTTCCATCTATACTTAATTCGCAAGCGAATCATGATGGATTGAATCAGGATCAACCTATTCTCAAAAAGGGAGTGTGGACGATGAAAGCACTGATTGTAATCGATTTTACACGTGATTTTGTGACAGGTTCGTTGCCTGTAGGCCAGCCTGCTGTGGAGATTGAGGAGACGATTGCAGCAATAACGGAGGCTTATTGCAATAACAAGCATGAGGTTGTTATGGCCGTGGACTTGCATGAAGAGAATGATCCTTACCATCCGGAAACTGCTCTTTTTCCTCCCCATAACATCAGGGTTACGGAGGGAAGACAGCTTTATGGTCGTCTAGCCCAGGTTATGGAAGAACGGGAATCTCAGATTCGATGGATGGATAAAACAAGATACAGCGCATTCTGCGGTACAGATCTGGAGCTGCGCCTGCGTGAACGTGGAATAACAGACATTGCACTGATCGGTGTATGTACGGATATTTGCGTACTGCACACGGCAGTGGATGCTTATAATAAAGGTTTTCACATAACGGTATATGAAGACGCCGTGGCGAGCTTCAATCAAGCGGGACATGATTGGGCGCTTGGACATTTTCGTTCCAGTCTTGGGGCCCAGGTGGTCAAAGCGAGCGATACCGTTCTCGCAGGCTTGAACCTGTAACTGAACCTGTGATCATATCCATCATATTCTGTTGGTTGAACAAGTGTTATGTTGCTGGGGAATATGGTGAATAGGAATAAACCGGAGACTTATGCAATGGTACGTAACCAGAATCATGAATCATGAGCAATGAGTCTCCACATGTTGACCCGTGTCTGCAAGGCTAGACCTGCCGACACAAGCGGAAGTCAGAGAGGATGAGACAAATGCAGACGACTAGCCTGGCTTTACATACGGATAAATATCAAATCAATATGATGTACGCCCACTGGGTGAATGGAACTCACAAACGGAAAGCGGTGTTTGAAGCCTATTTCCGCAAGCTTCCTTTTGGCAACGGATATGCCGTATTTGCCGGATTGGAACGCATTGTGAATTATATCAGCCAGCTTCGGTTTACGATGGAGGACATCAAATATTTATCTAAACAAGAGGAAAATTACGATCCGGTCTTTCTGGAAGAGTTGCTCCAGTTTTCATTTCAGGGGACGATTCATTCCATGAAGGAAGGGGCGCTCGTTTTCCCTGATGAACCGCTCATTCGGGTAGAAGGCTCCATTATGGAGACACAACTGGTGGAGACGGCGATACTTAACTTCATGAATTATCAGACGTTAATTGCAACGAAGGCTTCCCGGATCAAACAGGTGGCAAGTCAGGACACGTTGCTCGAATTCGGAACACGACGTGCACAGGAAGCGGATGCGGCCATTTGGGGGGCGCGTGCCTCGTATGTGGCAGGATTCCATGCAACGTCTAATATGCTGGCTGGAGAGCGCTTTGGAATTCCGACAGCAGGGACACATGCCCATTCATGGGTGCAGAGTTTTATGAGTGAGCAGGAGGCGTTTGACGTCTATGCCAAAGTGCTGCCAGATCAAGTGACACTGCTGGTCGATACTTTTGATACATTGAACAGTGGTGTACCCCATGCAATCAAGACCGCCAAGAAGCTGGAGAGCCAGGGCAAAAAGATGAACGCCATTCGTCTGGATAGCGGGGACCTTGCGTATCTATCCATTCAAGCTCGGCAGATGCTGGACGACGCCGGACTGGATTACGTGAAGATTGTAGCTTCCAACGATCTGGATGAAAATACAATTTTCAACCTTAAGGCGCAAGGAGCTCGCATCGATACATGGGGAGTGGGCACACAACTAATTACCGCTTCCGACCAACCTTCTTTGGGTGGCGTATATAAATTGGTGGAGCGTGAAGTGGATGGTGCCATGCTGCCTACGATCAAAATTTCGGCCAATCCCGAAAAAGTCTCCACACCAGGTAAAAAAGAAGTCTTCCGGATCATTGATCCGAAACATGGCAAGGCGATTGCAGATTATATCTGCTATCCAGGAGAAGAGCAGCCGCTACAGGGCGGGCCGCTCAAGCTGTTCAACCCGCTACACCCTTATCTGAAAAAGACGGTAACCCGCTACGAAGCAGTGAACATGCTGGAACCGATCTTTGTGAATGGGCGCAAAGTGTATGAGCTGCCTACCCTGGATGAAATTCGAAGTTATCACCGCGAGCAGATGGATCTCTTCTGGCCGGAATATCTGCGGAAACTCAATCCTGAGATTTACCGCGTAAATATCAGCCCTGCGGCCTGGAATATGAAGCAGAAGCTCATTGCTGAGCACGTGCAATCCACCGAAGAATAAATCAAATAAAGGGGCATAACCGGAAGGACGTAGACCGGGTTATGCCTTTTTGGTTTCTTCTTTCTTGCTGATTGTCCCGCATGACGAATGGATGGTGTGTGAAACATCATGGACAGACAGTCCTTGAACTGCGGTATACTATACCTTCAACGGACGCAGGTTTACAGGGAAATGAAGCCATTATTTCTCGGGAAAGCGCAGGAGACGTCAAATACTGCATCTTTCCGAGCTTGCCTTTCGACAGGATCTGTTTCTATGGCTGTTTCAATTGCGTATCTGCCGGGGATGAATGAAAGAGGAGGTGCAACCATGAAATGGATTTTGGCACTGACCTGGCTGGCTTTCATTGCGTACGCCTGGATTTGGGTACCTGGGCAGCCTCTTGGGAGTGACCCTGTGTTTAAAGAGCTGGTCACACTGCAAAGCAAAGAACCCTGGCTACTAACGGTATTTTCGTGGCTTGGGATTTATCCGGCTATTTTCGCTTGCCTGCTGTTAAGGAGGTCAGGGAAAGCGAGAGGATCTCGTGTACCGGCGTGGCCTTTTGTGTTGCTGTCTTTTGGTTTGGGAGCCTTTGCGCTGCTGCCTTATTTTGCGTGGTCCTCGCAAACACACAGAGGTTCGGGATACGAACGCCTCTCCTTTGGTAGTCAGCGTGAATCGGGTATTGGACGTGTGGCAGCTCATAAGCTGACCCATGTGGTTCTGCTGCTGCTTACATTGGGCACAGGCTTCTATGCAGTGACTCAAGGCAATCCTGATGTATACATGGAAGCGTTCAGGGAGTCTTCCTTTGTACATATTATGACAATTGATTTCGTCATCCTAACTTTGCTTTCCGTGATCGCATTGTTCAGGGATGCTTTTGACAATCGTCGTTCTCGCGGGTGGGCAGTTGCAGGGGTGATCCCATTGATAGGTCCGCTCATTTATTTGATGACCAGCCGGAGAGATTGAGTTCGACGGATGTCGCCCTTATACTTGTTTAAATTGAATGCGAACAATTCATGATATGAATAGAAAAATAAGTAAATTTATAACTGAGGAGAGGATAACGAATGAAGAATACTTTTCCTGCCTATGTCGTGCGTAAAGAAGAACAGGGTGGCGTGAAGGCTGCTATGGAGCAGCTGACGAAAGAGGACTTGCCTAATGGTGACGTAACCCTACAGGTTCAATACTCAAGCGTCAATTTTAAAGATGGTCTCGCCACAACTGAAAAGGGCGGTGTGGTTCGCGAATATCCGATCGTACCGGGGATCGATCTTGCAGGGATTGTAGAGGAATCCGTGAGCGGCCGGTTTGCACCGGGGGATAGGGTGATCAGCACAGGCTTCGAACCGGGCGTTTCTCATTTTGGAGGGTACAGTCAATATGCGCGTCTGCGCAGCGAATGGCTTGTTCCTCTGCCGCATGGACTCAGTGAGAAGGAAGCGATGGCAATTGGAACGGCAGGGTTCACTGCGGCACTTTCGGTAGATGCTTTGTTGCGGGCTGGAGTGACTCCGGAGATGGGCAATATTCTGGTGACCGGAGCAACCGGAGGAGTAGGGAGTATGGCAGTAGCTATTCTGGCGAAGCTGGGATTTGAAGTGACAGCAAGTACAGGCAAAAAAGATCAACAGGAGCAGCTGCTTCGAAATCTGGGTGCCTCACACGTCATTTCACGCGAAGAAGCGGATGCGCCAGCCAAGGGAGCAATGGGCAAACAGCTCTGGGCAGGTGTAATTGATCCGGCAGCAGGTCCGGCACTGGCGGAACGTCTGAAACAGATTCAATACGGAGGCGCTGTCGCCGTATCAGGCTTAACCGGAGGGGCTGCATTCGAGTCCACCGTATTTCCGTTTATTTTGCGGGGGATTCAATTGATTGGGATTGATTCAGTCTATTGCCCGATGGAACGGCGGGAACGGATATGGAAGCTGCTTGGCGGAGAATGGAAGCCGGATCGGGCGCTGGAGCTGGGGATTCAGGAAATCTCATGGGTACAACTGCCTCAGACACTCGAAACGATCCTCAAGGGCGGTGCTGTAGGTCGTACGGTAGTTAATACGATGTCCGATACGCCTGCCGAATAAGATCCTTTTCTCCTAGACATGCTAACTCTACCTGAGAGCGTCACCGTGCATGTGGCGGGAAAGGAAGGATGAGTATGCGTGTTAACAGAAAAGGATTGCACTATAGATCTGGACGTGTGAAGTCTGTCTTGGTTAGTATGGTCGTGGTGCTATGTACTATATCGGTAGTAGCGTGTTCAGCATCGAATGTGGAGCAGGAACGGAAAATATATACCCGACAAGCGACAGATGAAGGAAATGTTCGGGCAAAGAGTCAGGGTCACGGGTTAAATGGTCCATTAATTCAGGAGCTGGATGAAGCTTTTGCTGCAAAAGGCATAAAGTTAATGAATAATATGTCCGCTGATGATGGTGAGGACGGAATCTCTTATATGTACCTGCTGAATGGAAGTGGCAGACATATTGTAAAGGTCCATATTTTCAGTGATGCCCCTACAAGAGTAGCCCGGATGAACGAAATGTACGGTAATGATGGCGATGAGGCTGTGATGGAAAATGTACTTGGCAAAACAACGATTCGCAGCAAAGACTACGTGTCACTGGTCTATACGGCTTCAGGTGGAGAAAAGGACGATTATGAAGAAGACGTCATGCAGATATTCCAGCATGTGCTTGAGCAACTGAAGTAATCGACTCCACTAAAATAAATCTGATAAACCCGTCTGATTATTCAGACGGGTTTATATATTTCACGCATGACATGCCTCAGTTCAGGCAAAATGAGTTTATTCATTGCCAGCTTGACAGCTCCCTTGGAGCCTGGCATGGAGAATACGGCTGTACGCCCGATGGTTCCTGCTACTGCGCGGCTAAGAATGGCAGCAGAACCGATATCCTCGGTATAGCTGAGGAAGCGGAAGATTTCTCCAAACCCCGGCAGCTCCTTATCGAGTAGTGAAGACACTGCCTCGTATGTTGTATCTCGGGGTGCAATTCCGGTCCCACCGCTGAGCAGCACGGCTTCGATATCGTCACGAACGGCTGCATCCTGGAGGATGCTTCGAATGGTTTCAGTTTCATCCGGTGTAATGATATATTCGACGATCTGGTAGCCTGAATCGGTTAGCAGCTTATGCATAAGTTGTCCGCTTGTATCAGTGTCCTTGGTACGGGTATCTGAAACGGTTACAATCATACAGGATACCGTGTCAGGGGCTTCCTGACGATGTTGTTCCACTGAATTGGTCATAATACATCCTCCTCCAATCAACATGTTCTCATAGCATAGACCATTCAGTAGAATGAGGCAATGGACTTGCAAATAGAAGGCCAGGATTGCGCAAAGATTGCAGGATAGTGTACACTCGCTAGGATAGAGATAGACCAGTACCATTGGATAAATTGAGAGGTGAACAACGATGAGTGAATTAAAAACAAATGAATCATCCATACCAGTATATATATTGTCAGGCTTCTTGGGCAGTGGTAAAACGACACTGCTTGTTCAACTGATTGAACATTGGCAGCAACAAGGTCTCCGGCCCGCCGTTGTCATGAATGAACTGGGTGAAGTGAATCTGGATGGTCAGATTGTTGATGCTTCCGTGCCCATGACGGAAATGTTGGGAGGATGCATTTGCTGTACCGTGCGCGGTGACTTGGGGCTGCAACTTGCTGATCTTGTGCAGGAGGAATCGCCTGATGTCATTATCATCGAAGCAACAGGAGCAGCCAACCCGATGGAGATTCTGGATGCAGTAACGGAAACATCCCTCTATATGCGACTTGAACTGAGAAGCCTGATTACTGTAGTAGATGCCGCGCATCTGTCAGGGCTGTACCAGGAGCAGAAGGGACAAACCTTCAAGCTGATGCAGGAGCAGATTCGCTGTGCGTCTGTAATTCTCCTGAATAAAACGGACCGGGTGAATCAGCAGCAGTTGGCAGATCTGCAGGACCTTTTGGCACGCTGGAACGGTTTTGCTCCGGTACTGCCTACGGTGAAGTGTGAAGTCGATATGGATGTGCTGCTTCGTAGCGGAGACAATGTGCATGCCTATCAATCTGTTGAGGAGACGAGTAAACACGCGGAGAAGGAACATCACGTGCATTCCGAGGCTTGCGCAGAGCATGGGTGCAACCACGATGATGGACATGAACATCATGAGCATGTGGATCATGATCACAACCATAGACATAATCATGCCCATCCCCATCCCCATGCTTCGCATGAACATGTCATGGTATATACACACTATTTCACCCAGCCGGTGAACAGTGAGGCTTTTGAGCGCTTGATAGCTGAGTTACCACGCGACGTGTACCGGGCAAAAGGGATTTTATCTTTTAGCGATACGTCCAGCCGGTTCTGGTTCCAATATGCTTACCGGGAATCGGATTATATGAAAATCACACCTCAAGGGGATGTGCCTAACGTAGCTGTGTTTATAGGTGAGCATTTCGATCAGTCGGTCATTCGCAACCAATTGCTGGAATTAGAGGCGGCAAATCAGGTTTAATGATTCAAGGTTCCTCCAGACGGGGTATTAAGAAGCATAGCAAACTTAGTCTGGGAGGTAACTTTAAATGACACAACAACAATATCAACAATGTATCGATGCTTGCCTGGAGTGTATGAATGCTTGCAATGTATGTTACATATCGAGTCTGAAAGAATATGATCTGGCGATGCTGCGTGATTGCATTCGTTTGGATCGGGAATGTGCAGAGATCTGCAATTTTGCTGCTCAATCCATGACACGCGGAAGTGATTTCATCGCCGAAATTTGCGAACTGTGTGTGAAAGCATGTGAAGCTTGTGCTGCTGAGTGTGGCAAACATCAACATGATCATTGCCAGGCTTGCGCAGAAGCTTGCCGCAAATGTGCAGAGGCTTGCCGCATGATGGCCGCAGTAGCGTAAATATAACTCGATTGAATTAAATTGGGTTAAAAATAAAAAGCCTGAGCAATGTGCCAGATGCCAGGCTAATCCCCTCACAGAAGACAACGTAATAAGACATCCGATAAGATGTACTTCAACGTTGTCTGCTGGAGGGGATTTTTTATGGATATAGCATAGTAACATTCTTCACCATCGCAGGCGAGAACTTCTATCGCCAGCAGGCTCTCCATTGGCAAATGCATGTAACAGGTTGCCAAAGCAGAGCGTGATCTGTATAATGATGGCAATGAATTGAAACGATGAATATCCGTGATCGGGAGAGTAGCCAGAATCCATGCATAACAGCGAGCCGGGGCAGGTGGAAGCCGGTATGACATGACCTGAGTGAAGCGCACCCGTGAGATGGTTGTCCGAAGGCATGTTTACACTTTTGAGAGGGTGTAGAGCAGGTAGTAGAGGACAATCCGGCAGGCGACCGTTAATCGCAACGAGCGGAGCACGCTGTGAATGTACTAAGATGTACATTTGCTGCAGGCTCACCTAGAGTGGTACCGCGGGAACTGTGAAGATCAGCTCTCGTCTCTGATATAGAGACGAGGGCTTTTTTTGTTTTCTATAGCATGGCTAAATACGATAATGACTAGGAGTGTTCGACATGTTGATGAATCAGGCAGCAGCACAACTTGCTCCGTTAACGGGAATGAAGCAAGACGAGGTGTTGAGATTACTGGAGGTTCCACCACAGGCGGAGATGGGTGACGCCGCGTTTCCCTGCTTTATTCTGGCCAAGTCGTTGAAAAAAGCACCCGCGGTTATCGCCGCTGATATCGCAGCCGAATTACAGACCGTTGGGCTGGATGCTTCGCCAGCAGGACCCTATGTAAACATCCGTTTCAATCGGGAAGATCTGGCGCCGAAGCTGCTGCAAGAACTGGGACATAAAACATTTGGCAAGCTGCAGCTGGGGGCAGGTGCACGCGTCGTGATCGACATGTCGTCGCCTAACATTGCCAAGCCGTTTGGAATCGGTCATCTGCGCTCCACCGTGATTGGGGCAGCATTGTATCGGTTATATAACGAGGCAGGCTATACTTCGGTGAGTGTGAATCATCTGGGGGATTGGGGAACGCAATTCGGCAAACAGATTGCAGCCTACAAACGTTGGGGTAATGATGAAGCGCTACAGGCTGCGCCAATTCGTACCTCATTGGAGCTGTATGTGCGTTTTCACGATGAGGCGGAGAATGATCCATCTTTGGAAATCGAGGCACGAGATTGGTTCCGCAAGCTGGAGCAAAGAGATGAAGAGGCGCAGCGGTTATGGACCTTTTTTGTAGAAGTGAGCATGAAAGAATTCAATCGGATGTATGAGCGTCTGAATGTACAGTTTGACCATACGCTGGGTGAGAGCTTTTATAACGACAAGATGGGTGCAATAGTTGAAGAACTGAAAGCAAAAGGATTGCTCGAAGAGAGCGAAGGCGCATTGGTGGTACGTTTGGAGGAGGAGAATATGCCACCTTGCCTGATTATCAAAACCGATGGAACAACCATCTATCCAACACGGGATTTGGCAACAGCCGTTTATCGTCATGATGTGATGAAGGCAGATAAAATGCTGTATGTAGTCGGGGGAGAGCAGAAGCTTCATTTCCGTCAGGTCTTTGCGGTATTATCCCGGATGGGGTATGCATGGTCTGAGATTTGTGAACATATTCCGTTTGGCTTGATGCGTTTCGAAGGACGGAAGATGTCTACCCGCCGGGGAAAAGTCGTCTTTTTGCAGGAGGTATTGGATGAGGCGGTTGCTCGGGCATTACAGATTATTCAGGAGAAAAATCCGAATCTGCCGAACTCGCAGGAGGTTGCGGAAGCGGTTGGTGTAGGTGCGATTGTATTCGGAGATCTGCGCAATAACCGGTTGAACGACGTCGATTTCTCGCTCGAAGATGCGGTGAGCTTTGAAGGCGAGACAGGACCTTATGTGCAATACACACATGCCCGGATTAACAGTGTGCTTGCGAAGGCAGCAGAGGCGGGGCGTGTGGAAAATGAAAATCAATTAGAGAATGTTCCTAGCAGTGTTAGTAACAATGCTGCGGCCAACACTCAGAATAAGCCGGTCATGATCGGTGACACTTCATGGGCATTGCTGAAACTGCTGGCGGATTATCCGCAGTATCTGGAAAAAGCAATTCATCGCAACGAGCCTTCGGTCATTGCCAAGTATGCGATAGATGTTGCCCAAGCGTTCAACCGCTTTTACCATGCGGAACGAATTGCGGATGCGCCGGCTGACGTCAAACCCTTCCGTGTGGCGTTAACAGAGCGTACGGCGGAGCGTCTTGCCTACAGCCTATATTTACTGGGCGTTCAGGCCCCTGAACGGATGTGATTCTATGGGATGGAGGACAAGTAGATTATTCGATAAAGCAGGAAAAGCAACAGCAGACTTAAACGGACGAATCATATCGCTACAGCAGGTGAGCAAACGACTTGGGGATGTGCAGGTATTGAATGATATCAATCTGGAAGTAGGTCAGGGTGAGTGTATCGTCCTGGTGGGCAGGAATGGCTCAGGCAAAAGCACGTTGCTGCGTGTGCTGGCGGGTATGTTACTGCCTGACTCAGGCTCGCTGCGCAAGCCTATGCATGGACGGATTATGTATGCACTGGATGGACTGCCACGCCTGCCCTTCACCCCAAGAGAGTATCTGTGGGAAATGGGACGTATTCGAGGCATGCGCCCTGAAATATTGCGACAACGGATAGGCGAATTGAGTGAGCTGTTATTCGTGGGCACGGCGCTGGATCAGAACCTGCCTCAGTTATCCAAAGGTACTTTGCAGAAGGTGAATTTGATTCAGGCTTTGCTGCCTGGACCTGATGGGTTATTGCTGCTTGATGAACCATTGTCCGGTCTGGACGTTCCGGCACAGGAAGCAATTGTAGCTTTGCTCAGACAGTGGAAACAGGAAGGAAGCCAAATCGTTACAGCTTGCCACGAGCCATTGCTGATTGAACGTCTCGCAGATCAGGTCATCGTGTTACAGAAGGGAACGATGCTGCGTCGCTGGAGTCAGGAAGATTTGCAGCAAGCTGGTGAGCCCGCTGTGAGTATCCAAAGTGTGATGGAAGGGCTGGAACAATCCGTTATCAAATCGCTGCTTGTTGATCAACCGGGAATCATTGCATGCCATCGCGGCATGGTTCGTCAGGATTATGGTCGAGAAGTATGGGATTGGAAGGTGTCACGCAGTTCGGCAGATGGGATTATTGGAATGATTCTGGCAGCTGGCGGTTCCATTGTGTCTGTACAGCCGGAAGAGAGCCGATTAAATATGGAAGGATTGATGGAGGGGCGGCACCCAGGTGAGGCTATAAGCAGGGAAGTTGCTGAGAACCTTTCTTCCTTATCTACGGCAGGAGGCGACCTCCAATGATCTACTTGACTCGTTATTTGTTAAAACATTACATACGTTCACAGAAATATGTTGCGCCGGTGATCTTTTATATCATTACGATGTTACTTATCTATTCCTACAAACCTAATCCGGTTGCGGACAGTTATAGCGTTACGGCAATGCTGCTCTTTTTTGGCGCGGCTTGGCTGGGTTTAACGGTAATGAATACGGAACCTGCGGGGCAGTATCAATTGCTTGTTCTGCATGCAGGTAGCAAACGCAAGGTTGTCTTCGCACAATTAATTTGTGCGTTGATCATGCAGTTTGGTCTGACTACAATTACCGTGTTATATCCGGTTGTTACGGGCATGTTTGGAAGGGTACCGAGTACTGGGGAGTGGATCATGGCTTGGGCCGGACATTTGGCGTTGTCGCTCCTGGGTCTGGGGCTCAGTGTGTTCTTCCAAAAATCATACATTCCCATGCTGAGCCGCAGCATGCCGCCTTTCATTGTGGTGATGTTATTATCGTTTGTCCAAGGTTCATTAAGCGGACGTTTGCCTGAATCCATACAGTGGGTTGTCAAGATTCTGCCACCGTCATTTTATTTAGTGCGTGAGATGATGTTATTTGAAGAATCGAAGTTGGGGGCTGTTGTTCTGACAACAGTGTGGGCTATACTCTATGCCATAGTTCTACTCATCATTCATATATGGTTATCGGGAAGAAGGGATATACGCAGTTAGAGGCTATTATTCCGTTTAACTTGAATGTTGGTCCATGTTTCGTTACCATAGAGGGACGTTAGAATGGAATGTATTGTACGGAGATAAAGGAGGCTCGCTTATGCAAAAGACAGACATGCAGCATGGTGACATGCTGGACAGCGAACACTCCAGAGAATTGTTTGCATACTACGGATTGGCTGTATATTATGGACAGGCGCTTGAACAGCAACTGGTCAATCTGATTTTATTAATGAAAATGTCCCAGGGCAAAGTTGTTTCCGAAGAAGATCTGGAAGATCTGTACGAACGGAAGATGAGCAGTTCACTCGGGCAACTCATTCATGAGGTGCGTCATCATTTTACTTTTTCAGAGGAAGAGACTCGTCAGTTGAATGAACTATGGAAGCAGCGTAATAGCATTGTACATCACTATTTTAAGGAACGAATTCATGAGACATTCAGTCCTGAAGGACGATCACGTATGATCAAGGAGCTGGAAGATTTCAAAGACCGTGCACAGGAACTGGAGATTAGTCTTCAGCAGTACACAGGTGCCTGGATTGCAGAGCTGGGGCTGGATGCTGAATCCGCGGCAGCGCTGCAGACACTCGAACGTATGCATGCAGAGAGCATGCACGCCCGGGCACTGGAAGAGGATGAATCATTGTGATGGAAGGCAAGTCCCGGATACGTAAATTAAAAAGCAGACACTGGCTTGTAATCTCCATTACATCGCTAGTACTGATAGGATTCATATGGACAATAACTACAGCATCGCTCATCTGGGCCTACACCGATGAGGAATCATCCAGACAGAGTGATGCAGCCATTATCCTTGGTGCAGCCGTAGAAGGGGACAACCCATCACCCGTATTTCGCGAACGTATTGAGCATGCCATTTTATTATATCGCCAGGGGACGATCAGTCATCTGCTCTTTACTGGTGGTTCTGGCGGTGCAGGAGAGCGTGCCGAAGCCGAAGTAGGACGAGATTATGCTGTTGCACATGGTGTAGATCCGGCAGATATTCAAATGGAGACGGAGTCGAGAATTACGGAGGAGAATCTGGTCAACTCGCTTAGCGTTGGAGAAGAGGCAGGGTTTCGCACCTACACCATTGTAAGTGACCCGCTACATATGAAACGGGCGATGAAGCTCGCTAGCGGACTCGGCATGGATGCCGTCCCGTCCCCAACACGAACGACGGCTTACCAGACCTGGCGCAGCCAATTTCCTTTTCTGGCAAGAGAAACAATATTATATATGGGATATGTGGTCAAAGGATGGATAGACAATCCGCAGCAGCACGGAAAGTGACTGGTCTGCGCGATTGTCTTTTTTTGCGCATGTTGATGCGGCGTTTCTATGTTCCGGGATAATTAATCGCTGCACTAACCAGTGCAGCCACCCCAAAACCGATGAACCACCAAGGCCAGCGCCGATGATTGTTTTTACGTATACCGATGAACAAACTGATGATCCCCGCAAGTAATACCACGGTAGCCAAGCTGCTGCCAACAATCCAGCCGATGCTCATATGTTTACCTCCTCTATATGGAATGTTAAGAAGAGCTCCCTATGGTGAGCTTCCCACCTCTGACCTCTGCTTGAAATGGATAAATACCGTTACGATACGTATGTTGATTATGATTGGATTGAAGCGGGAGGTCACTGCTGAATCGGCCCCCAGCCTGCTTGAAGTCTAACTTGAATCCATCGTTATCTGCTGGGATTCGCACTTCAACGTTACAACCTGTGGAGCGGCTATCCAGAGATTGAAGCATCGTTGAGGAGTGAATAGTGAGTTGGCTGCCTGCCACTTTGGATTGAATATGGGTGAACTGACCGGATAACTGAACAGGTGAAGAAGTGGATTGCAGTTGCATATGTTCGGCATGGAGGTCTGTTGCTGTCACCCGACTGCCCACGGATCGTAGACGGATATGCTGGGCATGGCCAGTTAAGATGAGCTTGCCGGATGTACAGTCACAATCCCATTGTTCCGAAGAAACGTTATCTACAAGAAAGTGGGAACCAACTCCGTTGATCGACAGCCTTTTCAAGACCGCAGGCGGCAGTACAATGTGGAGCGATGTGCGGTGAAAGTTAATGCCCAGCGGAAAAGCTTGTTTTCGTCCATCGATCAGATGTAATAAACCGTGGCTGACGTTAGCTTCAAAACATCGAGTTCTTGGAAAACGAGCGGATCCCCATTGAGTAACACGGATAACGGCTTCTGTACCCCGGCTAATATGCACTTCACCTTGCATCCATTCCAGAGAAAGGGCGAGAAGGGGTTCTTCGGACAACCATTCTTTGCAAATCATATGTCTATTAGATTTCAAAATGGTTATCCCTCATTTCTGTCATCCTCTTCATCCAGAATAGGATAAGCGCCCATCGCAGCATGTTGGTCTAGAATACGTTCAATTAGCGATTCACTCACAATATCGGCACCAAGCATGTTCATCAACCGCTGTAAAAAATAAAGACGTTGCTTCGTTTCGGTCGAATTGCGGTCAAACAGTGTTGGATTAATCCATATATTGACCAGCATCATGAATACTTCTGCACAAGCTTCGGGATCTTCGGTATGGATAGATCCATCTGTAATGCCTTCACGCAAAATCGCTGCAATCACCGGTGCATCGATTCGCACGGCTTGTTGAATCCCTCGTACAATGAACACTGGATTTTTGATCTGGGCTCGAAGTACGCGATCCAAGGAATGAGCCTGTTGATCAGAGACGACATGCTCCAAAATCTGAACTAACTTGTCTCGTGCTGGGGTGGTCGTTGTATTTGTAACTAAGTGATCCAGCATTTGAGCCGTATAGTTGAACTGTTGCTCCATGACCGCCTCCAGTATTTCCTCTTTGGATCTAAAGTGATGATACACAGCTCCCTTGGACATGCCTAGGGTAACAATGATGTCCTGGATACTCGTCTTTTCAAATCCTTTATCTGTGAACAACTGCGCAGCGACGTTCAGAATCTGCTGTACCGTCTGCTCAGGGTGCTTGTTTCTGGCCATAATAACCTCCTTATATTTTAGATACCGACCGTTGGTATGTATAATACAGAGAGATGTTTCCATTGTCAATAAGAGGAAATCAGAAGGAGTGAATACACGAAGGAAGTTTATATCGATCAAATCTTGAGTTTATTGAGAAAAGGTAAGATCAAGAAAAGATAAATAAGCGCGGAGAAAAGTAAAGTGGGACCAGAGTAAAGTAGATTGAGCAACCAAACAACCAACCTTGTTTCGGATTTTGCGTCATGGACAAAATAAAACCGATCTGCCGCAGACCAAGAGGTCCGCGGGCATATCGGTTGGTTGTTGAAGTATATTTACATTTATTCCCGTTTTACTTACACGCCGCCTCCAGCAAAGGAAGAAGTGGTTCGAATGGCCTCGCCCAGTGGGTTGTTTCCATTCGTATCCGGTGCTGCTTGAGCACCTTGCTGTAACTGATACATCTGATAATAGCGACCTTTAAGTTCCATCAATTCATCATGAGCACCTTGTTCAACGATCCGTCCGCGATGCAGAACCAGAATCTGGTCTGCTGAACGAATGGTGGACAGACGGTGGGCGATGATGAAAGTGGTCCGTCCTTTTTTGAGGACTTCGAGCGCATTTTGAATTAATGCTTCCGTTTCCGTATCAATGTTCGCCGTAGCTTCATCGAGAATCAGGATGGCTGGATCGAATGCCAGTGCACGAGCAAAGGAGATCAATTGCCGTTGTCCGGCAGATAATGTACTTCCTTTTTCGATAACCGGCTCGTCGAATCCTTGCGGTAGATGGGCGAGAATTCGCTCAGCACCTACATCGCGCAGCGCCTGTTCAATCTGTGCACGAGTAATCTGCTCATCCCCGAGACTGACATTGGAAGCAACTGTACCCGTGAATAGGTACGGATCTTGCAGTACAATGCCCATATGTTCGCGAATCCACTGTTTAGGCAGATCCTTTACGTTCTGACCATCAATCGTGATCATGCCCTTCTGTGGATCATAGAACCGGAACAGCAGGTTGATGATCGAGCTTTTACCGGAACCGGTATGGCCCACTAGGGCGACCGTTTGACCTTGTGATGCTTTGAACGAGATGTTATTCAGCACATAATCTTTTTTATAAGCAAAGGATACATCGTCAAACACGACATTTCCTTTGTATCTCGGCATCGAGCCATCGGTTACCGGTTCACCTTTCTCATCCATCAGTTCAAATACACGTCCGGCCGATACCATAGAGGAGTCCAGGTTCGCGAGTTGGTTCACCATACCTGTAATTGGCTGGAACAAACGTCCGAGAACGTCAACGAATGCATACAGCACACCCAGTGAGATGATACTCGTACCGTCCAGCACACTGGAACCGAAGTACCACAGAACAACTGCAAAAGCGATATTCCGCAGGACGTTAACCAGGTTGTGTGAGGTGAAAGCGTTCAGGTTGAGCATTTTATTCTGGTGTTTCATATAATCATCATTCAGATCCTCGAACTCCTGCTTGGTCTGTTTCTGATGACGGAATACCCGGATAATGGACATCCCTTGAATGGACTCGTTAATAATCGCATTAATCTCGCTCAGACGTGAACGAATAATCGTATTGTAACGAGTGGCGATTTTACGATAAAGCACAATCCACAGAACCAGCATCGGCACAACGAACAGCGAGATCAATCCGAGGCGGAAATCCAGCAGGAAAAGCGCAATGTACACTCCAGTAATCGTAATGATGCCTGAGAAAAAGTTCGAAAGAACCGCAACGAACAGATCCTTGACGGCTTCAGTATCGTTGGTAACCCGAGAGACCACTTTACCTGCGGGCAGGTTATCGAAAAAGTGTACCGGCAATCGCTGGATATGTGCATACACATCGTTACGAAGTCTTTGGATGACTTTGTTGGCAGATGATTGCAGCCAGTATGTTTTACCAAACTCCATAATGACTGAGATAACAAGGAAGATCATGTAATACACAATCAGTTGATAGATGCTTGGCATTTCCGGTTTGTAAAAGGCATAGAGTTCACCAGCGGATAAAGGCACCGCCGCATATTGACCCGTCACTTCGCCTGCGCGTGTAACTGTCAGTGTTCCGTCCGCGTAGGTTCGATCTCCATCGGGGGCACTTACGGATTCATTCACAAAATAAAAACTTCTACCGGCTTGCAGTACGCGTACCTCGGTACCTTTCGTTTCATCCGGTTCAAACCGGCCTTCACGTTTGTAGTTCTTTCCATTGTAGACCGCCGCTTCGCTTGAAGCTGTAGTCTCATAGAAAGGTTGCTCAATAGCGAGCAAATGATTGTCGATCATGGACTTGGCGATGAAAGGGCCGGCAAGTTCAGCCGCAACTCCAATCGTAAGCATAATCAAAGCGGCAATAAACGTACCTTTGGCTTTTAGGGCGTATTGAAGCAGCCGTTTGCCTGTATTAGACTTCAAAGCGTTGACCTCCTACGTGGACAAATTAGACTCCACCTGCTGCCGTTCATACTGTTCACGGTACCAGCCGTTCATAGCAAGCAGTTCCTGATGGGTTCCTTCTTCCGTTATTTTCCCTTGCTCCAGTACGATGATTCGGTCAGCGTGTTCAATAGCGGACAGGCGGTGAGTCGAGATCAGCGTTGTTTTGCTCGAGCGTTTATTTCGTATATTTTCAATGATTTTAGCTTCAGTTCGTGCATCGACGGCAGATAGAGCATCGTCCAAAATCAAAATGTCTGGATCGGCGATAAAGGCACGCGCCAGCGATACACGCTGTTTCTGTCCACCGGACAGCGCAATTCCTTTTTCACCAACGAGTGTGTCCAGACCATCGGATAAAGTGCCCAGATCTCCGTCAAAGGCTGCGGTGCGAATCGCTTCCATAATCACATTATCATCAGCACCCGGCTTGCCGAATTGAATGTTCTGACGGACTGATTTGGAGAACAGCACCTGTTCTTGCGGAACATATCCAATCCAGCTGTGCAGGTCATCTTTGGCGATATCCTGAATCGGATGACCGGAGATGCTTAACTTACCAGATCCAGCCGGGTATTCATGAAGCAATTGTTTGAGCAAGGTGGACTTGCCGCTACCTGTACGTCCCACGATCCCCAGTGTCTGCCCACGTCGAAGTGAAAAGCTGACATGACTGAGATTATCGATGGTAGAACTAGGATAACGGAAGGTAACATCCTGCATAGCGATCTCTTCCGGATTAGTAATATGAGCAGGTTGCTCAACATCTTTCACGGCAGGTTCTACAGATAGCGTCTCGTTAACCCGATCGAGTGAGGCACTACCACGCTGCATCAGGTTAATCAATTCGCCAATCGCAAACATTGGCCAGATCATCATCCCCAGGTACATATTGAACGATACGAGATCCCCTAGGGTAATTTCATTATGAAAAACAAGATAAATGCCGTAGGCAAGTGCAATCACATAACTGAGTCCAACACATAACCGGATGGTAGGTTCGAACAGTGCATCCATCTTGGCAACGGCCAGATTTTTGCGGTACACATCTTCAGTGACATCAGCGAACCTTTTCTCATCCAGACGTTCCTGAACATAGGCACGCACGACTCGAATGCCGGCAATAGACTCAAGCACCTGATCGTTCATATCCCCGAATGCATCCTGTGCCAATGTGTATCGTTGATGGACGGCTTTACCATAGATCATCATGGCGATGGCGATAAAAGGCAGAGGCAGAATTGCGGCTAGGGTCAGTTTCCAGCTAACCAGAAAACCCATGGCGAATAATACGGTTGCCAGAAAAGCAGTGGAGTCGGTTAACGTCAGCATGCCGAAGCCTGCTGTGGTAGCAATGGAACGAAGATCATTTGTGGCACGCGCCATCAGATCGCCGGTTCTGTTTTTCTCAAAAAAGGGCGGGGTCATTCGCAGCAAATGGTCCATAAAGCGTGACCGCAGCAAGCGTTCAACCAGATTGGCACCGCCAAACAGTTTGTGCATCCATATGTACGTTGTCAGATAAATAATGATGACCGATCCTAGAATAAGTAAAATGTAACGTGTAAGTGAGGCGCCGGTGATGGAACCGCGTACAATCTCGTCAATGGCATTGCCCAGAAGACGAGGTGGCAGCAGTTCGATGACGCCCACCATAATAAGCAAGGTGACACCAATGAGGTATCGTTTGCGCTCCAGCCGGAAAAACCAGGCTAGATTTTTAAGTACAGAGAACAAGTGGTATCCCTTCCTTTCAAGTTCGTGAAATGCATGTTCCGTTCATGTTTAGCCATTTGAGCCCACAAAAAAAGACATACCGCACGCAGGCGGTATGTCTTGGGTATCATTCATACGGCAGCATGGCTCCGAGAGCAGAGCCACCACCGTAGATAAAGTTCGATTGTGAGAGTACAAAACAGCAAACCTGATTAGAGGCTTCTGTGATGCGGTCTTATGAACGGAATAACGATTTCATGGGTGCTCCGGTATTTAGTTGTATGCTGAATTGATGTAGATCGTCATTGTTAAACACCGTAACCACCCTTTCTTTTTTGGTAATAAATTGCATGTAGATCTCGTATGTTTGCATCTTAACACCGACTTTTACAATCTGTCAAACGTTTTTCCAAAACAGAAGATGCTGCGCATTATGATGGAATTATGACAAGTGAATGAACTTTTTTTGCGTATTTGGGGTGGATGAGGTTTGTAATCAGGCCATTGTAGCGATATGATGGAACATATATATAGAGAAGGAGCTGACACCAAATGAGTACCATACATGTATCTGACCGCGCTGCTCGCTGGTATAAGGAAGAACTGAATTTGAACGAAGGAGACAGCATTCGCTTCTTCGCCCGTTATAGCTCCGGCGGAGGTCTTCATCCAGGCTTCTCCCTCGGAATCGCCGTGGAGGAACCGAGACATCCTGCTGATCAAACGAAGGTATCGGGTATCCAATTTTTTATGGAAGATCATGATTACTGGTATCTGAAGGGTCATCAACTACATGTAGATGTCGTTGAAGAAGGACAGGATATCGAATATCGCTACACCGAGATTTAACGTAATATCTCTGCGTATAAAGAATGGCTCATCACCGGTCGCACCGATTTTCGAACAGGAGGAGATACGACATGAATCCGCCAGCCCGAGATTTGGCCCAGTATATCGCGAATCGCTCTCATATTGTTGTTAAGGCGGCGGTTCGGGCCGAGAATGAACAAGGTGAATTATTGCTGATCCAGCATGCTGAACACGGACATTGGCGTATTCCTGCGGGACAGATGCGCCCGGGAGAAGCCATTGAGGACACCGCGCACAGGGAACTGTGGGAAGAGACGGGGTGGACCACCAATCATATGACACTTGAAGGTTTGCATTCCGGTCCGAATCTGAGACATTTGCATGCCAGTGGGGATGAAGAATATTTTGTCATTGCCATGTTCAGGGCACAAATTGTTCAGGATTCGCTCGTAGAATCCCGAGTAAATAGCGAAGCAGGGCTGAAGTTTTTTGATCTCAAATCATTGCCCAGGCTGAATGATCTTAGCCGCTTACTGCTCAGGTTTTCCGAAATAGAATAAACACAACAAAGAAGACGCCTTTCCTGCCGGGAAGGCGTCTTCTTTGTTGTGGCAGTCAGTAATCTATGGCCTAATATCCATGATTACGATGATCATTCTTGTGAAACAGCAGGCCACGGTCCTAACTAGACTTGATCAAGCGGTTCTTCATCATCCATCGCAAAATCAAAGTCGTCAATATCGAAGACCTGCACAGGAGATGCCGATTCAATAATACGTGCGATCAATTCGACCTGATCAGTAAGTATGGGGGTATCCAGGCGCTGTGAAGTGAGAAGCAGTTCAGTCTCAATGGGATCAAAATATTCACCATATTGTGCGGTATCAACCGCATTAATGATGGCGATGGAGACCTGATCACCAAACAGAATGGACGGACTCTTAGCCCAGGGAACAGCCAGGGCGCGCTCTATTTTTTTCTTATTCAACGGTTCTTCAAAATAAGAAATCATTTCGTTAATCTTGGATTTCACATGCTGGTCATCCGCCGGATTATCCATCAAAGGGTCAGGGCTGGTCTGAAATTCATATAACTCAAGGATGGTGGTGTAAGGAACAATATATTCAACAGGCGCCGGCGGCGCGAGTAATTGACCGTAAATAGCCACCATCACGGCTTCTGTTACAAACTGACGTGACATGGTTCCTGAATCCTCCTGCGGCCATTAATAGTTGCGAGGTGAATCAATTTTCTTTTTGTATGAAGGATCATCAAATTGATTTCTCTGCTATGGACTTGAGTGCTTGAATTGCATGAATAGAAGTATATCATACAACGATGGGAAAAACAGCCAGTCAGCAGAAGGATGTCAAGTCCCAACTTTGATCATGATTTTCCGAGCAGTAAGGATAAAATTCCTGCTGCAATCAGGGGACCGACCGGTACACCCTTGAACAAGGCAACCCCAAGCACCGTACCAATAAGCAGCCCGGCAACGACGGTAGGCTGTGTACTCATTAGCGTAGCTCCTCGTCCGCCCAGATGAGCGACAAGTAATCCTACACCGATGGCGAGCAGCGACTTCCAGTGCAGAAAAGACTCTCCAATCGTCTGCAAACTGATCTTGCCGCTGGCGAGAGGTGCCATAACACCAATGGTCAGGATGATGATACCGATCGTAAGTCCATACTTTTCCAGCCAGGGAAAAGCCTGATTAAGGTTCAGCACCCGCAGCAACAACAGAAATACCATGGCTACGGTTACGGGTGTATTACTGCTGATAATACCTAGCGCGGCAAACACGAGCAACAGCAGTGAGGTCATATCCATCGATTTCATTCCCCTTCGGTCTGCCCGCGATGACGACCTACAATATGTTCTGCAATATATCTTCCATGCCAGCGTCCGGATTCAATAAACACTTCATTGGCATTGCGGCCTGATGCAATTACTCCACCAACGTATATGCCTGGTACGCTGCTCTCCATTGTCTGTGGGTCATATACGGGTTTATCCATATCCTCAGACATCTCCACACCTACGGAAGAAAGCAACTTGCGGTCAGGACGGAATCCGGTCAAGGCCAACACAAAGTCGTTGTCGAGTTCACTTGTGGATCCATCAGAATGGAGCAAACGAATGGAATCGTCCAAAATTTCATTTACACGTGAGCCAAGGTGCAGTGAGATTTTTCCTTTTTGCACCATGCTTTCGAACAATGGACGAACCCAGGGTTTAATATGTTCCGAAACACCGCTCCCACGATAAACCATGTCAATATGTGCACCGACACGAACCAGTTCCATCGCAGCATCGACAGCTGAATTACTGCCTCCAATAATGGCGACACGTGTACGTGTGTAAGGATGAGCTTCACGGAAATAATGAGTGACTTTATCTTTGTCTTCTCCGGGAATGCCAAGATAGTTAGGATGGTCAAAATAACCTGTAGCAACAACGACATTTCGTCCTTTATGAACGATTGTCTGCCCACGCCGATTGACCGTATGTACCTCGAACGTGCCATCGTCTTTGCGTTTAATTTCGTGGGCTTCCTCATAGTTATGAACACGCAGGCCGAAATGTTCGGCTACCTTGCGATAATAGGCGAGTGCCTCGTAACGAAATGGTTTGTCGTTCGGTGTGCTGAACGGAACATTCCCGATCTCAAGCAATTCCGCTGTACTGAAAAACTGCATATGGGTTGGATACAGATAAATAGATTGGACGATATTGTACTTCTCAACAATTACAGCGGACAGTCCCAGCCGCTCGCATTCAATGGCAGCAGATAGACCGCATGGGCCTCCGCCGATAATAATGACATCTTCCATGTTCTTAATCCTCCTTATTTCAAGCACTATAATCCTACCGTAAATATGGGTTTAATGCCAGTTCAAGAAGGATACGGACGTAAAGAATTGATCTTGATCCTGGGGAATTGACTTAGAAGAGGAAAAAGACTAGTATCAAATTAGATGATTATCTAAACGAAAGCGAGTTGAACGAAATGCAACTGGAGAAGATTGTGGCTTACCATAAAGCCCTGGCTGATCCGACCCGACTTCGGATGCTGCTGCTGTTATCCCAGGGAGAACTGCATGGTCAAGCGCTTGCCGAGAAGCTTAACTTGTCTCAGCCAACCGTTACGCATCATGCATCCAAGCTAAGAGAAGCGGCGCTAATCAAGGAACGCAGAGAGAAAAATACGGTGTTTTTTTCACTCAATCCTTATTTTATCCGGGAGCACGCGCAGGCTTCAGTTGATTTTATTTTTAGACAAGAGGAGGTTGCCGATATGAGTGATGTGAATGAGACGCTGAAGGCATCGGTGATGCGGAATTTCTTCTCGAAGGATGGACGATTGCGTCAGATCCCGGCTCAATACAAGAAAAAGCTGATTGTACTGGGTCATTTGGTAGAGCAGCTTGAATTCGGACGGAAATATACGGAGAAAGAGATCAATGCATTCATTCAAAACTATCATGAGGATTTTGCCACTATTCGTCGGGAGTTTATCATGCACCAGTTCATGTACCGGGAAGATGGGATCTATGAACTGAATCCGAAGGAAATGTGGACACGGTGGGATCAAGTAAATTAAGTGAAAAATAATTAGACTTGACAAAAGCGGTTGAAGCTGTGTAACATGATGGATAATTCTACAAGGGAGGCGATGTTAAATGACAAATCTAATGGCAGTATACGTTAATTTGAATATGAACAGCGTCTCCGGAACGGATCAATGCATGTAATTTTACGGCAGTTGGGCAGTATTGTTCGCAATATTGTCCATATGTACGTAACACAGAATAACATGCACAGATGAAGCCACGGGTGACGTACCCGTGGCTTTTTTGTATGCCGAAAATGGGTTGTTTCTGGATAACGAGTATCGGATTGTCGTAATGATGCGTCCGATATGAATGCCATACAAACAATCATCCATTCGGCTAACTTCTTATTGCCGCGGGTGAAGTGCTGCTCGTGGCTTATTTGGTTTTGATGCCGGAACGGAGCGTTCACTGTTGATTGTTGTCAATGTCAATGAAGGATAACACACCATTTATCGGGAGGAATTTTTATTTTGAATAACACGATGGAGAAATACGGCTGGTCTGCAAAGTGGCAGGAGTTGTGGCAGCAGACGGGTATGGAAGAACAATTAAGAAAACCAGCAAGAATTATTGCGGATCATGGGCAATTGCTTCGCCTGATTACGGCTGAGGGAGAATGCTGGGGACGGGTATCCGGTCGGATGCGTCATGATCATGAGGAGACTGGCATTGTACCAGCCGTTGGGGATTGGGTCGCTGTTACAGGGCAAGCTGGAGAAGAAGCCATCATTCACAGCATTGTGCCACGTCAGAGCAGGGTATCTAGACAAGCCGCTGGTCCAGTGACCAAAGAGCAATTGATTGCGGCGAATGTGGATACATTGCTGATTGTTGCCGCTCTTAATCATGATTTTAATCTGAGACGGCTCGAAAGATACATTATGATGGCCTGGAATGGTGGAGTCAGACCAGTCATCATTCTAAGCAAAAGTGATCTGAGCGAGAATGTGGAAGAACAAATTTCGTTGGTGGAAGGCATTGCTCCGGGGATTGAAGTGTTGGCAATATCGGCTGTTCAGGATCAGGGCAAATCTTTACTTGAAAAATTTCTGTCTCCAGGCACAACTGTTGCCTTGACGGGTTCTTCCGGTAGTGGCAAGTCTACTCTGGTCAACTGGATGATGGGCGAGAGTGTACAGCTCACGCAGGCCGTTCGTGAGGGCGATAGCCGTGGACGACATACGACCACTCATCGGGAAATATTTGTACTGCCGCAGGGAGCGGTATTGATTGACACGCCGGGAATGCGTGAACTCAATCTGTGGGATGAAGGTCAGGATGGTTTGTCACATGCCTTTGGTGAAATTGAGCAGCTTGCAACGGAATGCAGGTTTCAGGATTGCACGCATACCCGGGAAGCCGGTTGCGCCGTGAAGGAGGCTATTCAGGAAGGTTCATTGGATGAAAAAAGGCTGGGCAACTACTTGAAAATGCAAAAGGAACTGAAGTTTCAGCAGCGTAAGGAAGAGGCCGCATCCAAACGACGGACTGCTTCAAGCAAACCCGTCAGTTCCCGCAAACCGAAACATGTCCGCAGTACAAAAGACTGGGAAGAGGCCTGAGGCCTGGTGGGCATCCCTCTGTATCCTGCATAGGATAGGTAAGGAGGGATGTCATCATGCCAGATTACAGCATCATCGTAGACCTGTCGGATCACATGTTATATCTTTTGGATGGCCCGCAGGTGGTTAAGGGTTATCCTGTCGCTATAGGCAAGATACTCACGCAGACGCCTAATGGCGTGTTTACGATTATTAACAAACAAGAGAACCCAGGAGGACCATTTGGCGTTCTTTGGATGGGGTTGTCGGCGCCGCATTATGGGATTCATGGAACTAATGATCCTTCATCCATTGGTAAGTCCGTTTCTCATGGATGCATACGCATGTATAACTCGGATGTGTTGGATCTGTCTTCCAAAGTGTCAGTGGGTACACAAGTAACGATCCGGCCCTAGGGCCGGATTTATCCAAAGAAGGGATTCTAAAGTCACGGCGTGGCCGAGAGAAAGGGAGTAATAACATGCGAATCAGACCAGCGCGTGAAGGGGATGCGGAAGCCGTAGCCCATGTACATACAGAGAGTTGGAAGACGACATATCGAGGGATCGTGCCGGATGATTTTTTGGACAATCTGACTACGGAATCAAGGTTGTCCCAATGGGAACGAAATATCCGTTCTGGCGAAAAGGATCAGATTCTGGTGGTAGCTGAACAGGAAGATGGGAAAATTGTCGGATTCGCCTGCGGTGGAAAGGAACGTGAAGGCAAATTGCCTTACGATGCTGAGTTGTATGCTATTTATTTACTGAAAGAAGTGCAACAAACGGGTATAGGTCAGCAACTGGCGAGACACGTCGTTCGTTATCTCCATTCCCTGGACATGAGGAACTTGTTGATCTGGGCACTGGAGCAAAATTCAGCCTGTCGTTTCTATGAAAAAATGGGCGGAATCCCTGTACAAACACAGTATATCCGGATTGGCGGTCAAGATCTGTTAGAGGTTGCTTATGGTTGGGAGAACTTGACCCTTTTTGGAGAGAAACGGTTCCCGGTAGTTGAATAAATGCAAATTTGGCTGAATGTGTTGGGCATTGAGGAGCATTTTCCCGTCAGAGGATGAAAGGATTCAGCTATTTTTCACGTTTGCGCAATCCTTAACAAGGTTAATGAACTACTACACCGCTTTGAGGTGAGACATTCCATCTTGTTTGGGAGGCGTTATTCAGATGACTTTAATGGAGACAGAACATACAACATGGACGAAACAATTTATTAATGGCGAATGGGTAGAAGGCTCCGGCGAGAAAATAGTGGAAAATAAAAATCCTTACACGGGAGAGGTCATCGCAACCTGGCGATCCTCGAACAAGGAAGATATAGATCAGGCATATGAGGCGGCCCGAAAGTGCTCGGTGGAATGGAAGAAATCCCTGCCGGCGGTAAAAGAGGGTGTGCTTCGCAAAGTTTCGGCTTTAATGGTAGAGCGCAAAGAGGAAATTATAAAATTGCTGATTACGGAATCCGGGAGCACACGCATCAAAGCCGAGGCGGAGTTTGCTTCTGCGAAACGGATTGTGGATGAAGCTGCTTCGTTCCCTTACCGGATGAAGGGGGAGATTCTACCTTCAAACACACCAGGGAAAGAGAATCGTGTTGTGCGGGAGCCCAAGGGAGTTATCGGCGTTATCGGTCCTTGGAATTTTCCTTTGCACCTGTGTCTGCGTTCCGTAGCTCCGGCTATTGCTTTGGGTAATGGAGTCGTTATTAAGCCTGCGTCCGATACGCCGATTACAGCTGGTTGGCTTATTGCTGATCTATTTGATCAGGCTGGATTGCCTGAAGGAGTACTGAATGTGGTTGCTGGTAGCGGGAGTGAGATTGGGGATTATTTTGTAGCACATCCGGTACCCAAAGTCATTTCCTTTACAGGCTCCACAGAGGTGGGGCAGGGCATCGGCAAACTGGCGGGTGAGCATCTGAAAGAAACTGCGCTTGAACTTGGCGGCAACAATGCGATGGTTGTCCTGGAAGATGCGGATATCGAACGTGCTGCAGAGTCTGCGGTGTTCGGTAAATTCCTGCATCAGGGCCAGATCTGTATGGCACTTAATCGTATTATTGTGCATGCTGATATTTACGATAAGTTTGTGGAGTCCTTTGTTAACAAAACGAAAAAAATTCAGGCTGGTGATCCTGCTGATGCCAAAACGCTGGTAGGTCCGCTCATTCGTGAGAAGGAAGTGGAGCGCCTGCTGGACTTGATTAAGGGAGCCGAGGCAGAAGGTGCAAGATTGCTGCTGGGTGGCACTAGCAAAGGCAATGAGCTGGAGCCCACCGTGCTCGCGGATGTGAAACCAGAGCAGCATATTGTGCAACAGGAACTGTTTGGACCTGTCGCGGTATTAATGAAAGCGCAGGATGAGCAGGAGGCCGTGCGTTTGGCGAATGATACGCCTTATGGATTGAGCGGTTCCGTATTCACCGGAAATCTGGAAAGAGGGTATCAAGTTGCCCAGCAGATTGAATCGGGCATGGTGCATGTAAATGATCAATCCGTGAACGATGAGGCTCATGTGATGTTTGGTGGTGAGAAATCATCGGGTATTGGTCGTTTCGGTGGCGATTGGGCTATTGAAAAGTTCACGCGGACACGCTGGATCAGCATTCAGCATCAATATCGGGATTATCCGGGAGTGCAATAGTTCGACAGTGAACATGGATTAGAAAATACTTTATTTTATAATCAGATAGGGTTCGGGAAAGAGTGACAAAGATTGCGCAGAGTCCGCCTCATGCTTGATGGGGCGGCCTTTTGCATGTTTTTACACGTTTGAAAATAGGTTAGGAAATGGTGTGAAAAAGCTGTTTGGTATACCTGTAATCTGGTTATTTATGGATACACGGGCAGAACAGATCCGTAAATCCAATAGGTAAAGGGGCCTGAACTTCATGTCCATTGACCGTTTCATTCTGAGAAAGCTGAATACTTGTCAGGAAGAAAATACACGTGATAATCTGGTTCGGTTGTTTGTCATTCGAATCCAAAAGGCCGAGATGGAAGAAGAACACGAAAATGCTTATGTCGTCAGCCGAGTGCATTAGAAATAGATAAAAGAGATTCTGTACACAAAAAAAGGAAGCTTGTCCTTAGCGGCAAGCTTCCTTTTCCTTATGTTCGCGAATGAATGAATTCGCAGTTTCCTTGTTGAATTAAACAACTGACTCATCTTAATAAAGCGATAAGGCGAGGGAGTCATTTTCGCTACGGCTGTGAAGAATGGCTTCACCACCGACAATCTCAATACTAATCAATGATTGCAGACATTTCTGTAAAGCACGTTTACCATTGCTAATTTTGTTCTCAAGTGCACTGCTAAGCAATCGTAGTGTCTTTTGTACAGGTTGTTTGTTTTCTTGATTGAAATATACAGGGATTGATTTGTTTTGAAAAGTTATTAGTGTTCTCACTAGAAATCACCTCACGAGAGTTATTTCTTACTGGTTATATTAAATTCCAATGCTTAAAATTACCTTAAAATCAGCTTATGAAAACATAAAGGTGTGCAATGTTTGAAAAGTGTTCACAATTCAATTGTGGGCGAAGCATTAAAAAATCCCGAAAAATCAATTTACAGATTCCATTTATATGGAAGAAAGACATGTAGTTTCGCATCCTTGCAATAATTAACGTGACTACTGCCTCGAAAGTTCTGAGTCGAATGGACGATATTTTAATATATACGTGGGTCATATGTAACAAAATTACAGGTTGCACATTGCAAACAGGGTGTTTATGTAAGAAAATAGGGATGGAATATCGTTTCATCTGCATTTTTTTGATTTAATTTGACACTAGGACAATTTACATATGAGACCATGGGAGGGATTATTTTGATTCTTACCGTGTATTCCGGCCGGGAGGAAGGCGAGTGGTTCGACATCGAGGTCCCGGATGAATGTACTATTGAACATCTGAAGACATTGCTGGGAGTCCGCATCTTCGGGCAGGCACCGGGAGAGGGCATTCAGTACATCCTTGAAGCCAAATTTCCGGAAGGATTGTGGTTCTCGCCACAGAACGCACAACAGTTAATGGAAACAGGGCTGCGTCAAGGAAGCTGTGTGCGAATCCAGCGGGCGTTCTCTACCACTTCTGAAGAAGCACCTGTGTATGGAAGACGTTCATTGTTTCAACAGGACAGCAACGAATGAACAATCTGGACGTATATATTGATTACGGCAATGAAATATAAGGAGGTCTTCTCTTCGTGAATGTGTTATATCAGCGTTCTCCAAGAATGACACCGGTTCTCAAGGAAGAAAGGCTTGAAATTCTGAGGCCTCCGGCAGAACCAAACAAACCTACATTTTCAATGATTTCTATTATTGTACCGATCATGATGACGATGGTCAGCATCGGTTTCTACGTATATATCAATATGAGCGGCAAAATGAACAATAGCAATTATATGATGTTTCAGATGATGACGGTTATGATGATGCTTACGTCATACACGATTCCGTTTTTTGTGTATCTGAGCAACAAGAAGACCTATCGCAAAAAGCTGGAAGAGCGTACTACTATGTATCGAGCACAACTGGAGAAGCATCGTGAAGAGCTGAAGGAAGCTCAAGCGGAGCAAGTGAAGAGTCTGTACGAAATTCATGGTGATCCGAATGTATGTCTTCAGTTGGTGAAGAATCGCAACAGTTCGTTATGGGAACGTTCTCCTGAAGATGATGATTTCCTGCAGGTACGAATTGGCACAGGCGAGATTCCGTTTCGGATCAAACTTCAGGTTCCTCGTGTGGACGGTTACGAAAAGGATGAGTTAATTGAAGCGGCTCATGAATTGGCAGCTGAATTCGAGACGGTGCCCGAAGCATCGATTACACTGCCTTTATTTCAATCGAAAGTGATGGGTCTGGTCGGCAATCGTGAGGAAGTTCTTTCTTCACTTCGAGTGATTATCTCACAACTGACCGTTCGTCATTCACCGGATGAATTGAAGATTGCTGCCTTTTATGAAGAAAAGGAATCGAAGGAATGGGATTGGCTACGCTGGCTGCCCCACATTTGGGATGAAGATCAAGGACAACGCTATATGGCCGACAGGCACAGCGGTGCGCATCAATTGGCGGACAGCTTGTTTTCCGTGTTGAACCGTAGGCGCAATAATAAGGAAGATCGCTACAAGAAAACCGTGCAAACTCCATGTTATGTGGTGGTTCTCTCGGATACTCAATTAATAGAAGAAGAGCCGCTGCTTCCTCTGCTGCTGGAATCAGCTCAGGAGATCGATGTATGTACCATCATATTGGCAAACCGTAAGGAATCGCTACCCATGCATTGTCAGTTAATTATGGAGGCTTCCAAAGGCAAAGGGCTTTATATCAAAAAAACCGAGGATGCCGACGTGATCAGGCAAGCGTACACGCCAGATGTGATCTCCAGAGAGTCCGCAGAGGCGCTCTCGCGTTATATGTCACCGATCCGTCTGAAACGATCATCCGCTTCGGATATACCACAGGTGCTTCCGTTGTTCGACATGCTAAGTACATCACGAGTAGAGGATCTGGATGTGGTCGCACGCTGGAGCCAGACACGATACCCGGACACACTTCCCGTACCTATGGGCGTGCGAGCTGGGGGTAAGAAAATTGCGATTAACTTACATGATAAAATTGAACGTCAGGGCCATGGCCCGCATGGCCTGATCGCAGGGACAACAGGTTCAGGCAAAAGTGAAGTTATCCAGTCGATTGTGGCCTCTTTGGCTGCCGAGTTTCATCCGCATGATCTGGCTTTTATGTTAATTGACTATAAGGGCGGCGGGATGTCGAATACATTTGTGGGCTTGCCTCACGTCGTCGGCACGATCACCAATCTGGATGGGAATTTGATTGAACGAGCCAATATCTCACTGCGGGCCGAACTGGTCAGAAGGCAAAAAATATTAAATGATGCAGGAAATCTCCAGCACATTGATGAGTACTACAAAATTCTGCGTTCCAGACATGAACAGCCTCTGCCGCACTTAGTTATCATCATTGACGAGTTTGCGCAATTGAAGCGGGATCAGCCGGAGTTCATGGATGAATTAATCAGCATAGCGGCCATCGGCCGGACACTAGGTGTACATCTTATACTGGCAACTCAGAAGCCTGCAGGTGTGGTCGATGATAAAATCTGGAGCAATTCGCGTTTCCGTATCTGTCTTCGCGTTCAAAGCGAAGGGGATAGTCGGGATATGATCAAAATTCCGAATGCGGCCTGGATCACCAAGCCGGGTCGTGGATACTTCCAGGTAGGCAGTGATGAAGTGTTTGAGGAAATGCAATTCGCCTGGAGCGGTGCGCCATATAATCAGCAGGAAGATACAACGACGGTACTGCCTGTTATGGAAGTTCGTTTGAATGGGAAACGTGAGCCACTATTGACTGGAGAGCGCAGAGCTGTGCTCAAAGGGGAGGATGTGCCCAAGCAGCTTCAGGTATTCATTGATTATGTGGCGGAAGCGGCAGCAGAGGCGGGGATCACCCGATTACCGGGACCCTGGTTGCCACCCTTGCCTGAGACCCTGGAATGGGAAATTCTCAACGACTGGCAGGAAGAAGAGAATCGTGAGGCATTGCTTGACGGGGGTGCCAGTGGCCTGAAACCTGTAGTTGGACTGCTGGATGATCTGCCTAATCAACGACAGCAGCCGCTCGCACTTCCGGTGGATCAGGGACATCTGGTTGTATACGGTATGCCTGGTCTGGGGAAAACGACGTTTGTGCAAACCTTGCTGATGTCACTGGCCCGTTCTAAGCGGACTGAACCTTGGCATGGCTATATTATTGATATGGGCCGGATGATGAAGGATTTTGCTAGTTTGCCTCAGATCGGTGGGGTAATGATGTCTGAAGAGGAAGATCGGATCAAGCGGTTATTCCGGTACATCCTGAAACTGTCGGCACAACGCAAGGACATGATCTCGGAAGCCGGGGTTAAGACAATATCAGCCTACCGTCGCACAGCCCATGCAGCTGTGCCGCAAATTGTAGTTGTTATTGATGGTTATCTTTCTTTCCGAAATGCGTATCCCGAGGAGAATGAACTTCTGGAAACGATCCTTCGTGAAGGCGGCAGTCTGGGAATCACATTTATCCTCACGGCCAACCGTGTTACGGATGTATTTGAGAAATTCAGAAGCAATATTCCCAATGCAGTTTCGTTTGAATTATCTGATCCAAGCGACTATTATTACGCAGTGGGTCGGCCGTCCAAGGCACCTAGCCAGCTTCCACCAGGAAGAGGACTGGTCAAAGGACAGGTTCCTCCATTGATGTTCCAGGCGGCGTTGCCGTCATCCGGAGCAGATGAAGGCAAACGTTCTTCCGCTCTGCGCCGCACGATTGCAGAGATCAGAGAAAGCTGGAACGGAGAAGAAGCGCCGCAGATTGCGCCGCTCCCGGAAGAGGTTAAGCTCAAAGATGTGCTTATCCGTACAGGAACCTTCGGGCAAGTTGGAGACGTATCATCCTTAACAGTACCCGTAGGTTTGCTAACCGATGATCTGGAACCCTTCCAGTTAAATTTGCGTGAAGGGCCACATTTCATGGTTACGAGTCCGATGGAAGGTGGCAAAACGACATTTTTGCTGACCTGGATGTTATCCCTTGCCTATCATGCGTCTCCTGAAGACGTGCAAATATACACGGTAGATATGCGGTATGGTTCCGGAGGACTGGGGGAAATCAGCAGTTTACCCCATGTCCGTGGACATGTATCCCGTGAAGAACAGCTTGCACCTGTGATCCAACAGTTGTACGATGAAGTTCTAAAAAGAGGCGAGTTAACCGGTGGACCGGAGATCGTTCTCGTTATCGACGATGCGGATACGTTATCCAAGCAATTAAATGATTTTAATGTGAAGGATCAATTGGGAGCGATCGTTCGTCAAGGAAGGGATCGAGGCATACATGTGATTCTGTCAGGAGTTCCGGCAGACTTCCCAACCTTTGGTTCTGACTGGGTGAACGATGTGAAGGCTTCCCAGAGCGGATTGTTGTTCGGGACTTTAGACCCTAATGATCTCTCGTTCTTCCGTATACCTTATTCGGAATCCGGAGGGAGTTCAACTGGGCTGAAGGTACTGCCTCCGGGTCAAGGTTATTATGTTAAACGTAAATATTCCAGGGTTAAAGGTGCAATTCCATGTGATGGCACCTGGAAAATGACCGATTGGATTTCTGAAATTCGTGACCGATGGCATGTTGTAGTTTGAGGGGAGGTGGCTCATAATGTTGACGGTTCATGATTCCAAGCAAAAGGTAGTCACTTTGCAAATAAAAGAGCTTTTTTTCCTGGCCGGTATTCTCGGTTCAGACCGATTGCTTGGCGTGGAAGATCCGTTCCGCGGATATATGGCGGAAGACATTGCTTTGGAGTGGGAACGTGTAAAAACATCCCTGCTCGACAAAGGATATCTGATTCAGGATCAGGACAGCAATGAGTTGATCATGACACCGACCGTATTCTCCAGGGTAGCCATTGCGGGACTGTCCGACAGGGCTTGCTGGATTCGCTACACGCACAGCGGCAAGTCGTATGAAAGTTATGTGCACTGCACGGATGAACGGGTCGTTGAAGTATCCCGTGTTGCAGACGAACCGGATTCGTTCCGGCTGAGTGATTTGGGGAATGTTCGTGAAGCGATTGATTTTCTGATTCAAAGGATGAATTGGAGTGGTCATTCTCCGGCGGAAAAGCCGGCTCTGATGTGCTCCAAGAAAAAATTCTATGATGTGATGAATGATCTGAAGAACAAAGAATTACAGGCAGTGGCTGATGAGTTAGTACAAGAGACGAGCGATCCCGAGGGATCACTTGCACTTGCGCGCTGTCTGGTGAACAAGGAATCAGAAGGGGAACTACGGTTGCTTGTATGGAACGGAGAAGGATGGAAATCACAGTCTGCGGCTTTCGCTGCAAGTACGGTATCCAACTGGCTGTTTCGCATGAGTACATCGGCTTCGGATGATTGGCTTGTTGCAGCGCTGACGACGAGAGAACAGTTTCACGAGATGCTGCTGGACTGGCTTAAACAGCCTGCAGGGGAAGAGGAAAGGTGATGGTAAATGCGCATTCGTGTGGAACCGGATGTGCTTCGGGCACTGAGCAGGCAGATTCAGTATGCGGCGGAGCAAATACAGCAAAAGATGACAGTATTGGATCAGGCCATTCATTCGCTGGAGTGGGATCTTGAAGCCCGCGCCGCGATCATGAATGAATGGAATCACAGTAAGCGACTCTGTGAAGCAGCAGTACGTCGTTTTATGGACTTGAGCGTACAGCTGGGACGCAAGGCCTTGTTATTCCAGCAAGTGGACATGGAGTATCGTACAGTGTTGAGTCATGTGAACACAGCCTATGGCAATGCGGTCAATATGTTGAATGTTCTTCAGACGGAGCGTGCAGGAGAGATTATGCCTGCGCATTCGGCAACTGCTGCTGTTGTATCCGATCCATTTTCCGCGGTAGCGGCAGTGTACCGTGTACAGGATGCCGCACCGCCTGATGGCTCACCGGCGACCCTGATTCAGGCCATGCAGCCTGAACCTGTGGCGTGGAGATTCACAGATCCCTCCTTTCGTGGGAGAAGAGGAACCGAACCTGTGGTTTCCTGAGCTCACGGGTACAAGGCTGAATAAGCAAGACAGCAGAAAGTGAATTTTTTTATAAATAGGCTGTTAGGCGAAGTTTCGAATGCCAAAAATGGGGTAAATAGGATTAGGTCCTTCGGCTTTTGTCCGATCGATCCTTGTATAGTACAATTTGAACAAGTGAATTTAATTGCACAAACCAAGGAGGAATTTACAAATGGCAGGACGTATTTTAGTTACCCCAGAACAGCTTGATCAGGTTTCCAACCAATTTAAACAAAGCGGTGAGCAAAGTCAGCAAATCGTTTCTACATTGACTCAATCCATCACAAGTATGGAAGGACAATGGGAAGGTATGACGAAACAACGCTTCTTCCAGGAATTCCAGGAAGCCAGCAAACAAATGCAATCTTTCGTTCAAACGCTAAATAGCATCAGCGCGGAACTGACGGCTATTGCCAACAAATTCCGTACGGCAGACCAAGCTCGCTAATCTGCGATACATAGTTCGGGCAGGTTCCATATCCGAATTCGCCCAGAATCATATGCAGGAAGCAAGCTGAAGATTTACAACTACAGCAAAAACCGGGCGTTTTCACAACACCCGGTTTTTGTTGCACTATGACAGAATGACAGAGAGAGGGATGAGTATGTCTTTTCAACCAAATCCCGGGGATGAAGTGGTGATTAACGACATTGCCTATATCATTGGGCAGCATCCGGCTGCACCTGGTCTGGCTTACGCCCAAGCTGGAAGGCAGGGTATCGTCTATCAGTTGTTACCCCGTAACGGTTCCGTAAGTGGGGCCAAAGCACTAAAAGTATTTTTCCCTAAATTCCGTATTCCGGCTATGGTGTATCAGTCTGAGCATATGGAGTCTTATAGTGAACTGCCAGGTTTGCAGGTATGCAAGCGTGATGTGCTCACTCCGGAAAGAAACGGAGCGCTCATTGGAGAACATCCTGATCTGTTGTACGCGGTATTGATGCCGTGGGTACATGGTCTGACCTGGTTCGATGTAATCAGCGATCAGAAGCAGCTGACAGCAGAGGAGAGTCTGAAGCTGGCGAGAGCTCTGGCCGGGATCGGCTCGGCCATGGAACAGCGTGGGCTGGCTCATTGTGATTTGTCCGCACCCAATGTGATGATTCCGTTTTTTTCCGAAGTGGAGAACCTGAGAGGGGTTTCAGCAGTTGAACTGGTAGATGTTGAGCAGATGTATGGTTCCAGAATGGATCGTCCGGATGCTTTGCTTGCCGGTTCACCGGGGTATGCGGCCCATCGGACAGTGCACAGCGGTTTGTGGAGTGCGTATGCCGATCGTTTTGCCGGAGCAGTTATCATTGCTGAGATGTTAAGTTGGTCTGATGCAGCGATTGTGGAGAAAGCATGGGGAGAAAGTTATTTTGACCAGCACGAAATGCAGACAGTAAATGAACGTTATTATGCCATGAGAGAGTCGCTGCAGAAGCGCTGGGGCTCGAAGGTGTCCGATCTGTTTATTCGTGCCTGGGAGAGTCATGATCTCAGCAGTTGCCCTACGTTTGGCGAATGGTTTGTGGCGCTGGCTGCTGTGGACATCCATCTGGCAAGTGCAGCATCTGTTGTAGAATCTGAAGTCAAGGCTTCAGACCAGACAAATGCAGTCGAGACGAACCAGATCAAAGGGACAGGAGCAGCAAGCGGTATATCGGATAAGCAGGGAAATACGGATCAGAACGTGCCCGCTGTGGAACCTTCTCCTGGTCAGGAAGCGGTAGTGAATCGTCTCTTCCTTCAGGCGAGAGCATTGGAGAATGAAGGCAAACCGGCTGCGGCGCTCGAAGTGTATCGTTCACTACATCATTTCATTCCGGATAACAGTGCGATGCAGATGGAAGTTGAGGCTGCGATTCAAGAGCTGGACGCTAAGCTAAATCCCAAGCAGGATGATGCAGCTCAGCCAGCCAAGATTCCTTTTTACCGATCCAAAAAGTTTATGATTTCTTCGGCGGTGCTGATTGTTCTGTTAGCTGGAAGCGTGCCAACGGTTAAAATATTGGCTGATCAGGCCGAGGTTAAACAGAAGGAGCAGGAGGCGGCTGCCAAGCAGGCCGAACTAAAGGCTGCGGAAGAGGCCGAAGCTGCGAGGGTGACTGCTCTGAAGCAGCAGGAAGAAGAAAAGAAACAAAAAGAAGCAGATGCGGCGAAACTTGATGCAGAGGAAAAGAAAAAGCTGGCTGAAGCGGAGAAAAAGCAGGCAGAGGCCAAGAAGAAAGAAGAAGAGCGTAAAGCGCTTCAGGCCAAGTATGATAAGCAAGCGAAATATGAGGCTTATCTTGCCAAGCAGAAACAAGAGAAGCTTGAAGCAGCCAAGAAGGCTGAACAGGAAAAGTACGACAAACAGGTAAAATATGAAGCCTATCTAGTCTGGAAAAAAGAAAATGACGCTAAAATTGCGAAGCAGGAAGCCGAGCGTAAGGCAGCAGCCGAGGCTCAACGCAAACAGGAAGTAGCCCAGAAAGCTGCGCTCAAGAAAAAACGTGCCCAGAATGTCGTCACACTGATTGCCCATTACAATAAAACGTATAATGCGCAAAAAGGCAGAAAAATTGAGAATGCGGAATCATACGCGCGTGATTTCAAAAATCTGTACAACACCGACGCGACCTATTTCAAAGGTGTCGGTAAAGTGGCAGCACGAATGAATGCGATCAATAAATTCCTAAGCAATACGGATTATACATTACCCAACTTGTAAAATAATGTGAACGACGGAGGTGACACATCCCAGATGAACTACACAATTCAAGCATCCCAGCGCACACCTGCACTGATTATCTATTTAATTGATATTAGCGCCTCCATGAATATGGTTCTGGACAACCGTCGGCGGATTGATGTCGTCTATGATGCCTTATCTCTGGCTATTCGCCAAATGGTGTTTCGTTCGACCAAGGGAAACCGATTGACACCCCGTTACAGGATCGCGATTCTGGCATACAGCGATGATGTGTACGATCTGTTGAACGGGATTAAGGGCATCGACGAGATTGCTGCTGTGGGTTCGTTGCCGGACTTAACGCCGAAAAGATTCTCGGATTCAGCGAAGGCTTTCCTGCAAGCCGAGAAGATTCTACAGGCTGAAATTCCCAATATGCAAGATTGTCCTGCGCCGCTTGTATGTCATATGACTGATGGGGTAGCTACAGGTGAAGATCCGGAGCCTATTGCCAAAAGAATTATGGGTATGAGTGTGCCTGATGGCAATGTACTCGTCGAGAATATTTTTATATCCGATCATCTGCTGGAAGGCCCTATTTCGGAGCCCCGAAGATGGAAGGGAATATCCCAGGAGACGGTCCTTCAGGATGAACATGGGGAGAAGCTGCGCAATATGTCCTCGGTTCTGCCGGAAAGTTATCGTGAAATGCTGGTTGAGGCAGATTATTTGCTTTCACCTGGTGCACTGATGATGCTTCCTGGTACTTGTGCAGAACTGGTATCCATCGGGTTTCAGATGTCCGCTGCTACGCCTGTGAGATAGGAGGGGAAATCATGAGAGCGATGCGTTTGGCAACATTGTCTGCTGGAGATAAGGGAAGCCGTGCGGACCATTATCAGAGCAACTTTCGCTATGTGAGTGTCCAGACGGGGGAACAGCCGTTGACCCGTTATCAAGGTACATTCAAGTGCAGGTACGGTTATGGAAGAGCGGCGGAGACCGTTAATCAGGGAGACACCGGACAGGATTTTGCTGCTGTTCGCATGAATGGTAATGTGTGTACTTTCGTATTATGTGATGGGGTAGGCATGAGTTACCTTGGTGATTTTGCTGCACGCTTTCTGGGAAACGCCTTGTTGGAGTGGCTGGAAACGACTCAGCATCCTTCTTTGGATGTTATGGAACGTCTGCTTCATGATTTGACCAGTCCGGCATCCGAACAGCTGGAGAAGTTGCAACCTTTGGAAAATTCGCCTGTACTGCTGCGGGAAGTGCTGATGGAGAAGCGGAGCAAGGGAAGTCAGGCCATGTATGTGTGTGGACGCATCGAGCTCACGGCAGGCAATCGAAAAAGCAAGGTGTGGCTAGCCTGGCAGGGGGACTCCCGCATCCGTCTTTGGCGTAACGGTCAGGAGGAATCGGCAGCATTTCAGGTGAACTGCCTTACGAATGAACGTTGGTCTACACTGGAGGGTCCGGTTGGTGGCAAACCGCATATCTATGAGGCTAAACTGTCTGCCAATGAAGTAGTTCGTCTTCAACTGTACACGGATGGCCTGAATGACCTAGATGCGATTCAGGCTTATATACCGGATGAGCACATCCAGGTACTGCTGGATGCCAGACATACGGGTGGGCTTGAAGATGATGCCGCTTTCATTGAGCTGGAATGGTGAGATCGGGTGAAGCATTACAGGATGATCTAATCATGCTGCTAAAAATGGTGAGCATCACCTACGAAAAAACTTGTCCGTATTGATTTAAAAGACACTCTTTTTGGGTAATCTTGTGAAGAATCTACTTACAGATATTGCATGAACGTACATTCTTACATAATTACTGAGCGAGAAGGAGTGGAATGGATAATGACACAACATAACGGCAAGTCACGGTTCGAAGGCAAAGTCGCCATTATTACTGGTGCTGGTTCGGGAATTGGCAAAGCGGCAGCGCTCAAACTGGCGAGTGAGGGAGCACATGTTGCGCTGCTTGATCTGGTTAATGATCGGATTTCGGAGACGGAAGCCGAAATTAATAAGCTGCGTGCAGGTGCCGCAAGAGCTTTCGATGTAGATATTTCCGATCCTGCCCGGGTGGAAAAAGCAGTCCTGGAGACCATCGAATTGTTCGGTGGTCTGGATATCGTTTTTGCCAACGCAGGTATTAATGGCGTATCGGCACCAATTGAGGAAATTCAGGTTGAGGATTGGCAGCAGATTATTACGACGAATCTGAACGGGACTTTTTTTACGATCAAATATGCACTGCCTCATATGAAGAAACGTGGTGGCGGCAGTATCATTATCACGAGCTCCATTAACGGTAATCAGCGCTTCTCCAGCTTCGGCATGTCGGCGTACAGTACATCTAAGGCGGGGCAAGTTGCTTTTGCGAAGATGGCTGCGCTGGAATTGGCGAAGTTCAAGATTCGTGTCAATGTCATCTGTCCTGGAGCGATTGCAACGAATATTGACCAAAGTACGGTCAAAACGGATGAGTTGCAGCAAATTGTCATTCCAATGGAATTCCCGGAAGGCCAGCAACCGCTTGCGGACGGACCGGGTCAGCCAGAGCACGTCGCTGATCTGGTAGCGTTCCTGGCTTCTGCGGAGTCCAGACATATCACAGGTGCGGAAATTGTCATTGACGGTGCAGAGTCGCTGCTGAGCTAAATGAGCATTTTGTATTCATCCATAGAGCTACTTTCAATCAGCGTTGTGAGCGAGTTAAATGGAAGGATGTAAAATGTTGAAATGGATGTATGTATGAAGTCGTTCCTCTGGAACGGCTTTTTTTGTTATAATGCTAACATTCGAATAGACACGTGGAACATTAATTAGGAGAGATGAGATGAAGACGGATTTACCGATACAACAGATTATTCCTGAACTAAGGCAGTTATTTCAGGAGAAGGATACAGGTGTGTTAATTGCGGAGCCGGGTGCGGGTAAAACGACCGTAGTACCGCTGGCACTGCTGGAGGAGCCATGGGTTACTGGACGGAAAATCATTATGCTGGAGCCCCGCAGACTCGCCGCTCGCTCGGCAGCTGCACGAATGGCAGCTTCACTAGGTGAAAAAGCAGGACAGACCGTAGGGTATCGGGTGCGGATGGATACGCGTGTAAGTCAGTCTACTCGCATAGAAGTGGTGACGGAGGGTGTATTGACCCGGATGCTTCAACAGGACCAGGGCCTGGAAGACACCGCGATGATTATCTTTGATGAATTTCATGAGCGGCATCTACATGGTGACCTTGGTCTGGCGCTTGCGCTTGAATCCCGGGCCATGCTGCGTCCTGATCTGAAACTGCTGGTGATGTCGGCCACGCTGGACCCTGTTCCTGTCTGTGCGCTGCTTGGCGAGGGAACCAGATGGATTGACTGTCCTGGACGAACGTTTCCGGTGGAAACCCGATATGTATCCAAACCGGCATCTGAGCAGATCGAGACTTTTACAGCTCAGGCCGTCGTTAAGGCACTGGTAGAACAGGAAGGGGATGTGCTGGTTTTCCTACCGGGCGCAAAAGAAATTCATCGCACAGAGCGAGAGCTGTCAAACCTCATTCTTCCTGCTCATGTTGAGGTACATGCTCTATATGGCAGCATGCCTGTAGAACGGCAGGATGAAGCTGTGCGACCCGCAGATGAAGGTAAACGGAAGGTTGTACTGTCCACGTCCATTGCTGAATCCAGTCTTACCTTGGCTGGAGTTAAAGTCGTGGTGGATGCGGGACTGAGCCGTGCCTCGGTATTCTCGCCACGAACCGGCATGAGTCGGCTCGTCACCCTGCCGGTGT